>NZ_JBHYJW010000022.1:0-133947 GCF_042741125.1 Amycolatopsis sp. NPDC058986
GGCGTCGGACGCCCGTAAGGTGGCCTTAACGGCATTTGCCGGGGGCCGGGTGGACTGGTTAGAGGATTTCGGCGGCGGTGCCGACGTCGGGCGGGCCGAGGTCGGGGTTGAGCGCGCCGGTCAGCTCGACCAGCTCCGGTTCGACCTCGTGCGGCGTGATCCGCCCGTCGCGGATGTCCTCCGCGTAGTGGCACGCGACGCGCTGGCCGCCGACGTCCCGCAGCTCCGGGCGGTCGGTCGAGCACAGGCTCTCCTGCCGCCACGGGCACCGGGTGTGGAACCGGCAGCCGCTCGGCGGCGCCGCCGGAGAGGGCAGGTCACCGGCGAGCAGGATCTGCTCCCGGCTGTCCTCCACGGCCGGGTCCGGCACCGGGATCGCCGAGAGCAGCGCCCTGGTGTACGGATGCAGCGGGTTCTCGTACAGCGCGTCCGCGTCGGCTTCCTCGACGAGGGAACCGAGGTACATCACGCCGATCCGGTCGGAGATGTGCCGCACCACCGCGAGGTCGTGCGCGATCACCAGGTAGGTCAGGCCGAGCTCCTCCTGCAGATCCTCCAGGAGGTTCACCACCTGCGCCTGCACCGAAACGTCCAATGCGGACACCGGCTCGTCGGCGACGATGAGGTCGGGCTCCACGGCGAGCGCCCGCGCGATGCCGATGCGCTGACGCTGACCGCCGGAGAACTCGTGCGGGTACTTCCGCAGCGCGGTCTCCGGCAGGCCGACCGCGGCCAGCAGCTCACGCAACCGCCGGTCGGTGGCCTCCTTGTCCTTGTCGAGGCCGTGCGCGCGCATGCCTTCGAGCAGAATGGACTCCACCGACTGTCGTGGGTCCAAACTGGACAGTGGGTCCTGGAAGATCATCTGCATCCGGCGGCGGGACTTGCGCAGCGCCTCGCCCTTGAGCTTCGCGACGTCGGTGCCGTCGAAGACGACACTGCCACTGGTCGGTTCGTTCAACCGGAGGATCGCTCTGCCCAAAGTGGACTTACCGCAACCCGATTCGCCGACGAGGCCATAGGTTTCACCGCGCCGGATCGACAGGCTGACCCCGTCGACGGCGTAGACGTGCCCGATCGTCCGGTCGATCACGATGCCGCGTTTGATCGGGAAGTGCACCTTGAGGTCGTCGACCTCAAGCAGCACGTCGCTGTTCGTCTCGGTCATCGGATCCCTCCTCCGGCCGCGACCGCGGGCCGCACGGGGTTGTGGCAACGCAGCAGGCCCCCGTTTTCGGGCACCAGCTGCGGCGACGTCTCACGGCACACCGCCAGCGCGTTCGGGCAGCGCGGCGCGAACGCGCAACCGCCCTCCCACGGGATGTTGTCGGCCACCGAGCCCTTGATCGGGATCAGCTTCTCGCCCCGTCCCGCGTCGAGCCGCGGGATGGACGCGAGCAGGCCGTGCGTGTACGGATGCCGTGGTTCGGCGAAGAGCTGATGCCGCGGCGCGCGTTCGACGATCTTGCCGCCGTAGAGCACGTTCACCTCGTCGCAGAGCCCGGCGACGACACCGAGATCGTGCGTGATCATGATCAGCGCGGTCCCGGTGTCCTGCACGAGTTCGCGCAGCAGCGCCAGGATCTGCGCCTGGATGGTGACGTCCAGCGCGGTCGTCGGCTCGTCCGCGATGAGCAGCCGGGGACGGCACGCCAGCGCGATCGCGATCAGTGCGCGCTGCCGCATCCCGCCGGAAAGCTGGTGCGGGTACTCGGAAAGCCGCCGCGACGGGTCGGGAATGCCGACCTTGTCCAGCAGTTCGACGGCCTCGATCGCCGCCTTCTTGCGCGGCATGTCGCGGTGGCGCTCCAGCACCTCGGTGATCTGCAGCCCGATCGGGATGACCGGGTTCAGCGAGGACAGCGGATCCTGGAACACCATGCCGAGGTCCCGCCCGCGGCGGTCCCGCATTTCCTTGTCCGACAACGTGAGCAGATCGGTGCCCTCGAACGAGACCGAACCGCTGACCTTGTTGCCGCGCTTGGCCAGCAACCGCATGATCGCCAGCGACGTCACCGACTTGCCGCAGCCGGATTCGCCGACCAGCCCGACGGTCTGGCCGGGTTCGACGTCGAAGCTCACCCCGTCCACCGCGGTGAACGGCCGCTCGCCGCGGCGCTGGAATACGACGCTGAGGTCGCGAACTTCAAGGAGTGCCATGTGTTACAGCACCGCCTGTTCTTCGGATCGAGGGCCGGCCACAGTGACTCGCCGAACGTGCAGGCCATGAACTTCTTGGAATGCCACGGAAAATCACCGCCTGTTCTTCGGATCGAGGGCTTCACGGAGCGATTCGCCGAGCAGTGTGAACCCGAGCGCGACCACGATGATCGCGATGGCCGGGTAGTACGCCAGCTCCGGACGGATGTCGAGGAACTTGTGCGCGGCATTGCCGAGCATCAGGCCCCATTCCGCCCGCGACGGGTCCGGGTCGCCGAGACCGAGGAACGACAGTGCCGCCGCCTCGATGATGGACGTCGCCAGTGTCAGCGTCGCCTGGACGATGACCGGGCCGAGCGAGTTCGGCAGCATGTGCCGCAGCACGATCGCCCCGCGCTTCACGCCGAGCGACGTCGCCGCGAGCACGTGATCGCTGGTGCGCTGCGCGAGCATGGAACCGCGCAGCAGCCGCGCGAAGATCGGCACACCGATCATCGACACGGCGAGAATGACCGTCCACTGGCTCGGCTTCGCGAACAACGCGGCGATCGAGATCGCCAGCAGCAGCGACGGGAACGCCAGCATGACGTCGACGATGCGCATGATCAGCGTGTCGACCCAGCCGCCGAAGGCGCCCGCGAGCCCGCCGAGGATCATCCCGAGGACGACGCCGATCAGCGTCGCGAGGACACCGACGAGCAACGTCTGCTGCGCGCCGACGATCAGCCGGGACAGGAAGTCACGGCCGAAGTCGTCCACGCCGAGCGGATATCCCGGCATCGCGCCGGGAATGATGCCGCGGCCCAGGTTGACCTTGTCCTGCAAGGACCGCGCGAGCGGGTCCTTCGGCGCCAGCAGCGGCGCGAAGATCGCCAGCAGCACGAACAGGATGGTGATCACGCCGCCGGTGATCGCCACCGGGCTGCGCAGCATGCGCCGCAGCGCCTCACCGCCGAGGCTGTGCCCCCGCGCGGCGGCCGACGCGAGCTTGTCGATCGGCTCCTTCTTCTTGTTCAGCAGAGTGTTCATCCGACACGCACCCTCGGGTCGATGAGCCCGTACGAGATATCGACCAGCATGTTCACCAGCACGTACACCAGCGCACCGAACAACAGCAGCGCCTGTAGCCGGGGATAGTCACGCCGTTCGATGCCTTCGGCGAGCAGATAGCCGAGGCCGCGGATGTTGAACACCCGCTCGGTCAGCACCGCGCCGCCGAGCAGCGCGCCGGTCTGCAGGCCGATGGTGGTGACCACCGGGAGCAGGGCGTTGCGCAGCACGTGCCGCCGTCGCACCACGGGCTGGGTCAGGCCCTTGGAGTTGGCGGTGCGGATGAAGTCCTCGTTGAACACGTCGAGCACCGAGGCGCGGGTGATCCGGGTGATCACCGCGAGCGGAATGGTGGCCAGCGCGAACGCGGGCAGGATCAGGTGTTTGATCGCGTCCCACATCGAGTCCCATTCCTGGGTCAGGATGCCGTCCAGGACAGCGAAGTTGGTGACGTTGGTGGCGTCGAGGCCCGCGCTCTGCCGTCCCTGGGAAGGAAGTCCCAGCGGTGAGGCCAGCCCGTTCTGCATCATGTAGCCGAGGAAGAACACCGGCACCGCGACACCGACCAGGGTGAGCACGACGATGATGTTGTCGACCGCGCCGCCCTTGAACCGTGCGGACAGATAGCCGAACGGGATGCCCAGCACGATCGCGAGAATCATCGCGGAGAGGCCGAGTTCGATGGTCGCGGGCAGGAAGCGCCCGATCTCGCCCATGACCGGCTGCGCGGAAACGAGCGAAGCGCCGAAGTC
The DNA here is from genome assembly GCF_042741125.1 of Amycolatopsis sp. NPDC058986. Lineage (NCBI taxonomy): Bacteria > Bacillati > Actinomycetota > Actinomycetes > Pseudonocardiales > Pseudonocardiaceae > Amycolatopsis > Amycolatopsis sp. NPDC058986. Next base: position 3,963 of record NZ_JBHYJW010000022.1, read on the forward strand.
GCCGGTGACGGCCCGGCCGAGGAATTTGAAGTACTGGATGAAGATCGGCTGATCGAAGCCGAGGGAGTGATTGAGGAGTTCCACCTTCTCCGGCGTCGCCTTGTCCCCGAGAAGCGCGTAGGCGGGTCCTCCGGGAAGCGAGCGGAGCCAGGCGAAGACCAAAATGGACAGAAGCAGGAGCGTCGGGATCGCTTGTAGCAGCCGACGCACGATGAAACGGAGCACGTGCGTTCCTTTGTTGCCAGCCCGGGAAGCAGGGCCAAGGGGCGGGCGCGATCGCGCCTGCCCCTTGGCCCTCGCTATGCGGTCGGGATCAGCCGACGCTCACGGTGTTGAAACGTTCGTCGGTCAGCGGGCTGGCCACCAGGCCCTTCACCTTCGGGCCGACCACGATGGCGGGCGCCGGGTAGGCGATCGGGATGGCGGGAAGGTAGTCCATGACCGCCTTGTTCGCCTGCTGGTACGCCTTGGCGTGCGCGTCACCCGCGGGGGCCGCGTCGGCGTCGGCCAGCGTCTTGAACAGCTCGGCGTTGTCGAAACCGAATTCCTTCTTCTTGCGGCCGAAGAACGTGCCGATGAAGTTCCCGGCGTCGTTGTAGTCGCCGGTCCAGCCCAGCAGGTGGATGTCCTGCTTGCCGAGCTGCTGCACGTCCTCCTTGTAGCCACCGTTCCACGGCTTGGCCACCGGCTCGACCTTGACGCCGATCGCCTTCAGGTCCTCGGAGATGGCGGTGAACGTGTCGGCCGGGTTCGGCATGTACGGCCGGGTGACCTCGGTCGGGTAGTAGAACTTCAGCGTGAGGTCGGTCGCGCCGGCCTCCTGCAGCAGCTTCTTGGCCTGCTCCTTGTCGTACGGGTACTTCTTGACGTCGTCGGTGTAGCCGGAGATGACCTTCGGCACGAACTCGGTCGCGACCTCGGAGCCCTCGGCCAGCTTGGTCTTGACGAACTGCTCGCGGTTGATGCCGTACGCCAGGGCCTGGCGGACCTTCGGGTCCTTCAGCTTCGGGTTGCCCGACTGGTTGATACCCAGGTAGAGCAGGTTGAACGACGGGCGGATGAGCACCTGCTCGCCGTCGTTGCGCAGCAGGCCGTAGTCGGCGGGCGCCGGGAAGTCGTAGCCCTGGACGTCGCCGGCCTTCAGCGCCTGCTTGCGGGCGTTCTCGTCCGGGATGATCTTGAAGATCAGCTTGTCCAGTTTGGCCTGCTGGCTCGGGCTGTCGGTCGCCTTGACCAGGGTGACCTCACCCTTGGCCTGGTCCCAGCTCTCCAGCTTGAACGGACCGGTGCCGGAAACGAACTTCGACGTGTACTCGCTGAAGACGGGCGCACCGCTGGAGCCGGTGACCTGGTTGCCGTTGTGCTTCGTGATCGCGTCGGGGCTCTGGATCGCGAACGCGGGCAGTGTGAACGCGGCGGGGAAGGCACCCTTGGCCTTGCTCAGGTTGAGGACCGCGGTCGAGTCGTCCTTGGCCTCACAGGACTTGTAGACCGGGTCACCGGTCGCGGTGCCCTCGTTCTTGGCGAAGCCCTCGAAGACGTCGCCGTAGTAGATCATCGCGTTCTGGGCGAGATCGCCCTTCATGTTGTACCAGCGGTCGAAGTTGAAGCAGACCGCCTTGGCGTTGAAGGGCGTGCCGTCGTGGAACTTGACGCCCTTCTTGAGGGTGAACGTCCACGTCTTGCCGTCGTTGCTGGGCTCCCACTTCTCGGCCAGCGAGGGCTCGAGGTCGGCGGTGCCGGGCTTGTTCTGGATCAGCGTGTCCAGCATCTGCCGGGTGATGCGGTAGGTCTCACCCTCGTCGGTGAACGTCGGGTCCAGCATCTTCGGGTTACCCGCGTTGCCGAAGATCATCGTGCCGCCGGAACCACCTCCCGCGGCCTCGTCTCGTTTGGACGTTGCACACGCGGACAACGAGACCGCGACCGCGCCGGCCAGCCCGATCAGGGCAATACGGCGCGTTCGGGTCAGCCGCCATTGCTGCATCTGACACCCCTTGGGAGATGTTCGGTGTTTAGTCACCGTCCGGTCGGTCAGAAACTCAGCCGACGGTCGGTGTGTTCGCCGACACTAGCGGGAACTCGCCCCGCACTTAAGCACGCGAGGTTACGATCGCGCTACGTAGCAGCCAAAATAACCGCAATGCGTTGGTAAATCCTGACGGTAGGTAGCGGTTTCAGGGCGATTGCTGCAATGAGCGCACAGCCAATGACACAAATGGACGCATCAGGGTTCCCCCGGACGTGGTTCAGTCCACGTGACTGTCGGCGGCCTCGCGCGTACCGTCCACGGCAAACCAGCCACGCTCGAAGAGCTGCCATCGCCGCAGGTCAGAGCGGTGGTCCAGACCGTCCCTGGCGACCGAGCGGGCCAGTCGCGCCGCCTCGTCACCGCCGTCGACCCAGCACAGGTGGGACAGCAGCGGCCGCACCGAACTCCGGCCGCTGGAAACGCCCTCCAGCACCAGTACTTCGGGTACCGGAACGGTCACCGAAGCGCCGAGACAGGGGCCTTCAGGTGGCCATTCCATCCGCCGGTAAGCACCGGGAGAACCATCGGAGAGGGGCCTTAAAACGCCTTCGAAGAGCCGTGGCCACCAGGCCACCGGATCGTTCCAGGTGGCGAATTCGTCGGTGCTCAAGAGAACAACGGGCACATCTCGTGCCCGGAAATCCGCCACAATGGAGCGCGCGAATGTCGACTTTCCCGCGCCTGACGGACCGTCAACAGCCAGCAGGCGCACATTCCCGAGCCGTGGCGGTGCCGCGAGGACCGCGTCGATCAGCGCGCGCGTACCGAACTCGCCTTGGCGACGGTGTCCGCCTCGGGCAGGCCCTTGACGTCGTCCGGGGCCGACGTCCTGGCCTCCAGCTCGGCGATCCGGCTCTCGAGTTCCTTCTTCGTGTCCTCGAGCTCGCAGCGCAGCAGCGCGATCTCCTCGACGGAGGTACGGACCTCCTCTTCCAGGTGACCGACCTCGGTGGACAGGTGCAGCGCGACCAGTGCCAGCACGACTCCGGCGAGCAGGAAGACGAGGTTCGACGGCGTCTTGACGCCGGTGATCTTCGCCAGGAACTCCGCGGCCTGCGGGATGACCGCGAGCACGACGACGCCGACGGAGACGATGAGCCACACGCCCGCGTACTTCTCCCGCAGCTTGCGCCTGCGCATCATCTCGAGGACGACGAACAGCACCAGGCACGCGACGACGATGCTGAGAACGCGCCAGCCGTCCATGGACGTGACCTCCTTCTTACGCCGAGTCGGACGAGTCGACCGCGGGGCGGCGGCGCACCAGCGCCAGCAGCAACGCGAGACCGGCCCGGCTCAGGTAGACGGCCGATTTGATGGGCGAGTGACTGGGCGTGCCGCCGGCACGTTCCCGCATGATCACCGGGATCTCGGCGATGACGAGCTTCGCGCGGATGGCCAGCACCAGCGATTCCACGGTGTCGCCGAGGTACTCGGCGGGGTAATACGCGGCGAAGAGCTTGATCGCCTTCGGGCCCATCGCCTTGAATCCCGACGTGACGTCGGTGAGCTTGCGGCGGGCGAGCCGGGAGAACACGATCGACAGCGCGACCATCGCGTACTTGCGCGGCCCGCTGGCCTTGTACGACCCCTTGCCCGCGAACCGCGAGCCGATGACGATGTCGGCCTCGTCCAGCCCGCGCAGCAGCGCGGCGACCTCTTCGGGGTCGTGCTGGCCGTCCGCGTCCACCTGCACCACGACGTCGTAGCCACGCGCGGCGGCGTACCGGAAGCCGGTGCGCATCGCGCCGCCGACGCCGAGGTTGACCGCCAGCCGTGCCACGTCCGCTCCCGCGGCCCTGGCCAGCTTGGCCGTGTCGTCGACCGATCCGTCGTCGACGACCAGCAGGTCGGCGCCCGGCAGGGACTGCTTCACCTGCTCGATCACAGCGCCGACACTGGCCTGCTCGTTGAGGGCAGGCATCACGATGAGTACGCGACGGCTGGTCACGGAGGCCGCCGGTGCTGTCACAGACACGGGATCCACTCTAGCTTCTTACTTGCCGTGAGCAGTTCCGGACCCGGGCGCGGCCCCGGCCGCGACGACGTCGCGCATGCCCTCGATCTCGTAGACCGAGGCGTCGTCGTTGTGGAAGACCCGCTTGAACCCTGGCGTGCTGTCCAGCCGCTCCAGGCCGACCGCGCGCCGGTCCGACGCGTCCTGGGTCACCATGCCCCGGCCGACCACGACGTACCGCACCTTCTCCTCGGCGAGGTCCTTACGCACCGTGGGGTTCTTGTTGATGTCGTTGAGGTAGACCGTGAGGAATCCGGCCGTGCTCTCGAACGGCGCGCCGTAGAACGTCCATTCGACCGGGGTGACACCGGCGAGGGCGTACATCCACACCGAGCCGTCCTTGCGGTCGTTCATCACCTTCTCGCCGGGCCCGACGTGCTGGGCGAGCCAGGCGTACGCCTCTTCTTCCTTCTTGGACACCGTGGGGCCGTCGCCGTAGTTCCGCCCCAGCGCCGACGAGTTGCGCCCGATGTAGGCGCCCTTGCTGAGCCCTGCCATGACCAGGCCGATCACCAGCGCGGCCACGATCGCGACCGTCGCGGGCTTGAAGTTCGGCTTGCGGCGTTCCACGAAGCCGGCGAACTTCTCCGCGCCGGTGTTCACGAACTCACCGACCGCGACCGCGCCTGCCAGCGGGACGAGCGCGGCGATGCGCCAGTGGTCGTTGTAGAAGATCCCGGTCAGGGTGTGGACGAGGTTGGTCTCCAGCGACACCGTCGCCGCGAAGAGGCCGCCGAGCAGCACGTACGCGGCCACCATCCACAGCATGCGGCGGTGCTTGACCATCAGGAAGATCCCGATGATCGCCGGGATGCCGATCCACCACTGCGGGAACGCGGCCATCGGCGAGAAGGTGATCGTCTCCCCGATCCCGCCGGTCACGGTGGCCTCGGAGGCCCACCACGCGCTCGTGACGCCACCCACGTTGTACAGCGAGGGCAGCACGACGGGCACGCCGAGCACGACGGCCAGCCCGACCGTCGCGATCAGGGAAGCCGCGGAGCGCCGCCAATCGATCTTCTCGAACTTGAAGACGACCGCGAGCAGGATGAGCAGGAAGTACAGGATGACGACGAAGACGACGCTGGTGTGCAGCCCGGCCAGGCCCGCGACGCCGACGCCGATCGCGACCGGCCCCGCGATGCCGCGGGGTTCGAGGATCAGGCGCGCGAGCGCGAGCATCGCCGGGATCATCGCCACACCGGCGACGTAGGGCCACAGCGGACCGCGCCACAGCGAGTCGTACGGGAACGAGGTGAACCAGGTCGTGACGGCGGCCGCGGTGGCGACGCCGATCGCGGGCATGCGCCAGGTGTTGCACATCGCCGCGACGCCCAGCGGCACGGTGAGGATGACCGCCAGCACCGCCAGGTTCAGCGTCGGCATCATCGTCAGGCCGCCCTTGCCGAAGACGAGGGCGAGCAGCGCGTGGTAGGTGTCCGGGTAGAAGTAGTGGGTCTCGTTCGGGACGTTCGCGATCGTGCCGACCGTCGAGGGCCGCGCGTCACCGTGCTCGGCGATCCAGCGGACCAGGTTGCCGTGGAACGGCGCGTCCCAGCCCTGCTGGACGCGGTCGATCGCGTGCGTGCCGCGAAGGAAGGTGATGGTGCCGACGGCCATGCCGGCCAGGACGCCCAGTCCGATCAGGACGTGGTCGCGCAGCGAACGCTTCGGCCTGTTCTCGTCCTGTTCGGCCCATTCCGGATGACGTCGTGCGGTGAACCGGTTCACGGCAAACGCCAGCGCGAAGCCGACGACGGAGAGCACGACTGTCCACAGTGCTACGTCGAGCATGTCCCAGCGGATGCCGAGACCGCCGAGCACCGGGATGCCGAGCGCGACGATCCCGAACGTCAGCAGCGGCGCGGCGGCGGCGAGTGTCCAGCCACGCAGCCTGATCGCCGCGCCGAACACCAAGCCCGGCAGCCAGAACGCGAGCAGAACGAGAACTACATTCATCGAATTCGCTGTCCCAACTTCACCAGCGTTACGCGCCGTCCCCACGGACGGCGCAGACCCGCGGCCACATTACTGTGACGCCTCATCGCCACTCGCGCTGGCCGGTCGGCGCAGGACGAACACGAGCACGACGGCCAGCCCGACGGTCGGCCCGGCCCCCAGCCCGACGACCGCGCGGAGAATGGCGTCGCCGGGGAAGAACAGCAGGATCAGCGCCGTCGTCAGGGTGACCGACGCCCAGGTCAGCAGCACCTTGTTGGCCTGGGTCCGCGCCACGAGCACGGCGGCCATGAGCTGCATCGCGGTCAGCAGGACGGTGCCCCAGACCAGGCCGGTCATCCACCAGGCCTCGGCCACGAAATTGGCGCCGAACAGGAGCTTGATGAGCCACGGGCCGATCAGGAAGCCGACCAGCGCGCCGACCGCCGCGAGCACGAGGGTGCCCAACGTGCCGACGGCGAGCATGCGCCGGAGCCGGTGCATGCCCTCGGCGGTGCTGGAGAGCCGGACCGCGGTGGGCACCGCGAGCGCCTGCAACGGGGAGAGCAGCAGCAGCGGCACCCGCGCGACCATCAGCGCGGCGGCCAGCACCCCGAACTTCGTCTCGTCCGGGGTGGGCGCCAGGAGCTTGATCAGCGTCGGGTAGCCGCCGATCACCGCGGCGGCGAGCCCGGACCCGATGAGCAGCAGCACGATCCGGCCGATGAGCGGGCGCCAGGCCTCGCCGTCGAGATGCGGGTCGACCAGCTGGGTGACCGGGCGCGCGAAGACCAGCCAGGCGAACGAGCCGAGCGCGGCCGCGATGGCGAGCGGCACCAGCCCGGTGATTCCCGCGACGACGACCGCGCCGAGCCCGGCAATGCGGACGACCGCCTCGGCGATCACCAGCCAGGAGTACGACCTGATCCGGTTGTGCCCCATCAGCAGTCCGCGCGCGGAGAACTGGCAGGCGAACGAAATGGCGCCGCACAGCACGATGATCGCCAGCTCGGTGTGTCCTGAGTAGACTCTGTCGCCGATCATCGGCACGAGCGTGAGCAGAGCGATCGCGGTGACGATGACCATGCCGATCGTCATCGCCCTGATCGACGACTTCCCGGCCTTCTTCCCGTCCAGCGCCGCCACCGCGGACTGGCGGGAGATTTCCTGCTCCAGCGGCGAGAGCGCGCTGCCGAGGCCCATCAGCAGGCCCCAGAACGAGCTGAACACGCCGTAGTCGGCGGGGCTGAGCAACCGGCCGATGACAAGCGTCAGGACGTAGCCGAGGCCGATGGCGATCAGCAGGGAGAGGCCGACTTTTCCGGCGGACTTCCCGGTGTCCTTGGCGAGCGCCCTGCCGTCGACGCCTGCCGCGTTGCCGGTGCTGTCGGTGTTGTCGGTCACGGTGCTCATCGGCGCAGCCGGGCACGCAGTGCCATCACCAGGCCACGGATCGCACCCGCCCCGAAGCCCGCGGCGAACACCGGGGTGAGCTGGGCGACCGCGCGGGCCTCCGCCTTGGTCGCGCCGAACCGGGTCACCGCGGCGCCCGCGGCGGCCGAACCGGCGGCGGCGAGCGCGACGGCGGTCTTCGGACGCTTGGCGGCGACGCCGAGGCCGAGGAGTCCGAGACCGAACGCGGCGAAGAGGCCATTGCGGGCGGGGCCGGGCGAGGCGAGGTAGGAGTCGACGAACGTGGTGCCGCGGAAGTACGACTGCGCGACGAACTTCTTGAAGGAGTCGCGGCCGTGATAGGTCGCGGAGAACTCCGGGGCGAGATGGATGCGGTGCCGCTCGGCGATCCAGCGCAGGACACCGGTGTCGTCACTGGCGAAACGCACGTCGTCGAAAAGGGAGACGAAGGCGTCGGATGCCTCTTCGAGGACCTTGCGCGGCGCGGAAAAGAATCCGGTCCCCTTGGGGAAGACGTCGAATTCCTCGATTCCGAACGACATCAGCCGCGGGTTCGCGCAGTAACGGCGCCAGGGGATCTTGACCAGGCCCGCCATGAAACCGGCGTAAGGATTGTGTTCGGACGCGACGTTGATGTGCCCGTTCCAGACCGCCCTGTCCGGGTGATCGCGGAGCTGGTCGCGCAGGAAGGTGAGCGAGCCGGTGTCCACGATCACGCGGCTGTCGAGCAGCAGGATGTGCTCGCCGGAGGCCTTCGCGATGCCCGCGCGGCGGGCCTCGAAGCGGCCGCTGTTCGGCTGCGACAGCACCGTGATGCCATGCCGTTCGCGCAGGTCGTCGAGCCTTTCCGGGGTGGCGTCGGTGCTGCCGTCGTCCACCACGACGACCTCGACCGGCCACTGCGCGGCCCGTGCCGAGGCGATCAGGGCGCCGACGCTCTCGGCGATCCAGTCCTGCTCGTTGTAGACCGGGATGACGACCGACAGCCTCGGGAGGAGCGTGTTGGCACTCACCGGGCCGAGGCTACGCGATAACGGGGGACCAGTATCCTTCGGGCACCGCAACACCCGACCAGAAATGGGCCCTACGGTGATTTCCTTCATTCTCGGCACCACCGCGGAACTGATCAAGATCGCGCCGGTCTACCACGGGATCGCCGAACGCGGCGTGCGGCCGAAGATCTGGTTCACCGCGCAGCACGTGGACGAGGTCGCCGACGTGCTCGCCGATCTGAACATGCCGGAGCCGGACGTCTGGCTGGTGCCGCAGGACAAGGCGCACAACCTCGAGTCGCCCGCGCAGGTGCCGGGCTGGGCCGCGCAGGTGCTGCGCACCGCGTGGAGCCGCCGCGCCGAGCTGCGTGCCGCGCTGACCGAGGACGGCCGTCCGCCGCTGGTGCTGGTCCACGGCGACACGTTCACCACGCCGTACGGCTCGCTGATCGGCAAGCGGATCCTGAAGTCGCGCGTCGGGCACGTCGAGGCGGGTGCGCGGTCGGGCAGCATCCTGTCGCCGCTGCCCGAGGAGCTGAACCGCAAGATCGCGGCGAAGATCGTGGACATCCACTTCGCGCCGAGCGCGCGCGAGGTGAACAACCTGCGCAACGCCCGCGGCGTCGTCGTCGACACCGAAGCCAACACCGCGATCGACGCGATGCGGCTGGCGATCGGGCAGCCGCTGGACGTACCGAACCTGCCGGAGAAGTTCGGCCTCGCCACACTGCACCGCTTCGAGCTGGTGTCGCGCCCGGACAAGTACCGCGAGGCGCTGGAGATCCTGCGCGAGCAGAGCCGCAAAATGCCGATCCTGTACATGGCCGGGGCGCCGGAGCGCGAGAAGATCCGCGCGCTCGGCATCGGGAACATCTTCGACGACCAGTTCATCGTCCAGCCGAAGATGCGGTACCTGAAGTTCCTGCCGCTGGTGGCCCGCGCCGAGTACGTCGTCACCGACTCCGGTGGCCTTTCGGCCGAGTGCTACTACCTCGGCCTGCCGTGCGCCGTGCACCGCGAGCGCACCGAGACGCCGCAGCACCTCGGCGAGACGGTCGTGCTGACCGAGATGCGCGGCGACAAGCTGCAGAACTTCCTGGACACCTACCAGAACCGGCGCGGCGAATCCTGGATGGACAAGTACCACCCGTCCGAGATCGTCGTGAACACCCTGGCACAGCTGGGCTACTGCTGAGAGTTCCCGGTTTTGGAGCGGGCCCACATGCGGCCGCGACGATGCTGTCGGCTTTTGTCCGAAGTGGACGGAGGAGGGGTTCGGGATCCCCTGGGTATACCCCCACCCTCCCGGGGGCACCCCTGCAACCATCGTATCGCCGTGGGGGTGTGCGGAGGGGGTGCTCGGCGAATCTGTGGATGGCCGGGACCGTTGTGGACAACTCCGACGGGAAGGCGTTCCGGGGCCGTGAATGCCACATCGAGGGGCTCTGAGTCTCCCGGGCTCGGCCGGAGCCCGTGGAGCAGCGTGGTGAGTGGCGGCCGGGTGCTGAAGGACGCCTTCAGTGCGTTAGCCGTGCTGAAGGACGCCTTCAGTGCATCGAGCGCATCGAAGGCGTCCTTCAGCACATGCCGACCGCCGGAAGCAGCTCACCGCATCCTCGCTGCGTCCCGAACGCTCCGTTCGCGACGTTGAGCGTCCCGAACGACGCGTTCGCGACACCCGACCCGGCGCCACCCGCACGCGAAAAGTCCGTGGGGGCCTCCTTGAGTGACCCAAAGTCACTCAAGGAGGCCCCCCGCGGACCAAAAACTAGAGCGCGCGGCGGCCGGAGAGAGCGCGGCCCAGGGTCAGCTCGTCGGCGAATTCGAGGTCGCCGCCCATGGGCAGGCCCGACGCCAGCCGGGTGACCGACAGGCCGGGGAAGTCCCGCAGCATGCGCACGAGATACGTCGCGGTGGCCTCACCCTCGGTGTTCGGGTCGGTCGCGATGATCACCTCGGTGACGTCCGCTTCGCCGATCCGCGCCAGCAGCTCACGCATACGCAGCTGCTCCGGCCCGATCCCCGACAGCGGGTCGAGCGCCCCGCCGAGCACGTGATAGCGGCCCTTGAACTCGCGGGTGCGCTCGACCGCGAGCACGTCCTTGGGCTCCTCCACGACACAGATGACGCTCAGATCGCGTCGCGCGTCGCGGCAGATGCGGCAGGTCGCCTGCTCGGCGACGTTGCCGCAGATCTCGCAGAACTGCACGCCCTCCTTGACCTTGCCGAGCACGTCCTGCAGCCGCGCGATGTCGGCGGGATCGGTCGCCAGCAAGTGGAAGGCGATGCGCTGCGCGCTCTTGGGCCCGACCCCCGGCAGTCTGCCGAGTTCGTCGATCAGGTCCTGGACGACACCTTCGTACACCGGGCTGTCAGCCGCCGAAGCCGAGGGCGCCGAGGTCCGGCATACCGCCACCGCCGCCGAGGCCACCCGCGAGCGGGCCCAGCTTCTGCTCGGTGAGTTTCTGCGCGCTGGCCGACGCGTCCCGCACCGCGGCGACGACCAGGTCCGACAGCGTCTCCACGTCGTCCGGGTCCACCACCTTGGGGTCGATCGCCAGTGTCTTGAGCTGACCGTCGCCGGACACGGTCGCGGTGACCAGCCCGCCGCCCGAGGTACCGGTGACCTCGGTCTTGGCCAGCTCGTCCTGCGCTTCGACCAGCTTCTGCTGCATCTGCTGGGCCTGCTGCATGATCTGCGACAGGTCGAAGCCGCCGCCGGGTTGCACCATGATCCGCACGATCCTCTCTGTCTGTGTCCTCCCAGGGTAGCCGCGTCCGCGGGTCCCCCGGTCGAGGCCGCCCAGGGTGTCTTGACCGGCGAAGCGGATCCGCTGTGGCACCGTGGTCGCCGTGCGACACCGCGTGACCTCTCCGCTGCTGGTCTCGTGCCTGCTGCTGGGCGCCTGCGGAACCGGCGACGTCGCCGCGCCACCCGCACCGAAGACGTCGCCCAGCACACCGGCGACCACGACGACATCGGCGCCGCCGGAGCGAGTCGTGGTGCTCGATCCCGGACACAACGGCGGCAGCGCCGCGCACCTCGCCGAGATCAACCGCCTTGTGCCCGCGGGACGCGGCAGGACGAAGCCGTGCAACACCACGGGAACGTCGACGAACGCGGGCTACCCCGAGCACGCGTTCACCTGGGACGTCGCACAGCGGGTCGGCACTGCCTTGGGCGCCAAGGGAATCAAGGTCGTCTACACGCGTCAGGACGATTCCGGCGCCGGACCGTGTGTGGACCAACGGGCCGCGACCGGGAACGACGCGAACGCCGACGCGGTCGTGTCGATCCACGCCGACGGTTCGAATTCCGCGGGCGCGCACGGCTTTCACGTGGCGTACTCGTCGCCGCCGCTGAATGACGCGCAGGGTGAACCGGCAGCGAAACTCGCGCGAACAATGCGGAACACCTTGCGGGACAAGGGTTTCAGCACCGCGAACTACATCGGCGCCGAGGGTCTCGCACCCCGCGACGATCTGGCGGGCCTGAACCTCTCGACCCGCCCGGCCGTGCTCGTCGAATGCGGGAACATGCGCGACGCCACCGAAGCGGCGGCCATGACGAGCGCGGACGGACGTCAGCGCTACGCCACGGCGATCGCCGCCGCCATCGAGGCCTACCTCGGCTGATCCAGCGGCCGCGCCCCGAGGTGGTCGGAGATCAGCTTGTGCGCGATGTCGTGCGGGTCCTCCTCCGGCGGCGGTGGCGGAGCGGGCGGCGCCGGGCTCGCGTCCTCGGAGTAGAGCTCCTCGTCGTCCTCCATCGGCTCCGGCGGGAGCGGGATGTCGGGCTCGGCAGTCGTCACCTTCGGCCGCGACGGCGCGGCAGGCTCCGGTGCGGGACGGCTCGGCGCGGGACGACTCTGCTCGGCGGGCGCGGGTGCGGCGGCCGCCGATGGGCGCGTGAACGACCGCTCCGGCGCGGGCGCCGCCTGCTGTGCGGGCTGCGCCGCGGGCCGGGCGGGTGCGGCCGCCGCGGCGGCGCCGTGCACGCACCGCACCTGCCACTCACCCGGGACGACGGTCTTCAGTGCCCCGGCGATCTTCTGCGCGTTGGCCTGATCGGACAGCCGCCGGGCGAGCGGTTCGGACTTGTGCGTCAGCGTGACGACCAAGCCCTCGACGCCGACCACGGTGGCCTGCGTCAGCATCGCCTCGAGGCTGCGCCCACCAGGGACCTGCCGAAGCGCCGACAGCAGCTGTGGCCAGGCGGTGCGCAGGGCAGCGGCGTCCAGCCCGCCGGACTCCGCCGGTGCGGCGGACTCTGCGGCCGGCGCGGCAGCGGGTTCGGCCGCGCGCGGTTCCGGCTGTGCCACGGGCCGCGACGGCGGCGCGCTCGCGGGAGCAGGGGCAGGCGGAGTCTGCTCGGCGGCGGGCGCCGCCGAGGGACGGGTGAACGACCGCTCCGGCGCGGGAGCCGCCTGTGGCGTGGGAGCGGGCTCCGGTGCCGGACGAGCCGGGGCCGCGGGCGCGACGGCCTGCGGTGCCGCGGGCTGGGCAGGGGCCGCGGGCTGGGCCGGTGCGGCCGCGCGCTGGGAAGGACGCTGGAACTCGCGCTCCGGCGCGGTGCGCGCCGGAGCCTCGGCACCCGCTTCACCGCCGCCACCCGCGACCGGCCCCCGGCGTTCGAGCCGCTCGATCCTGGCCAGCAACGCCTTTTCCGCGTCGGTGACCGAAGGCAGCAGCATCCGCGCGCACAGCAGTTCGAGCACCATGCGCGGCGAGGTCGCGCCGCGCATCTCCAGCAGTCCATTGTGGACGATGTCGGCGTAGCGGGACAGCGTGGCGAGTCCGACGCGCTGCGCCTGCTCGTCCATCCGCTTGAGCTCGTCGTCCGGCGCGGATACCAGGCCCCGCGAGGCGGCGTCCGGCACCGAACGCATCAGCACCAGGTCACGCAGCCTGTCGAGCAGGTCGGTCGCGAACCGGCGTGGATCGTGCCCGGCGTCGGCGAGCTTCTCCACCGTGGAGAACACGGTCGCCGCGTCCTCCGCGGCCAGCGCGTCGACCATGTCGTCGATCAGCGCGACGTCGGTGACCCCGAGCAGCGCGACCGCGCGGGAGTAGGTGACGCCATCCGGACCGGCCCCGGCGAGCAGCTGGTCCAGCACCGACTGCGTGTCCCGCGCCGAGCCGCCGCCCGCGCGGACGACCAGCGGGTACACCGCGGACTCGACCTGTGCGCCCTCGTCCGCGACGTTGCGCTCCAGCAGCTCACGCATCGAACTCGGCGGAATCAGCCGGAACGGGTAGTGGTGCGTCCGCGAGCGGATGGTGGTGAGCACCTTGTCCGGCTCGGTCGTGGCGAAGATGAAGATCAGGTGTTCCGGCGGCTCTTCCACGATCTTCAGCAGCGCGTTGAAGCCCTGCGTGGTGACCATGTGCGCCTCGTCGATGATGAACACGCGATAGCGCGATTCGGCGGGCGCGTAGAAGGCCTTGTCCCGCAGTTCGCGCGCGTCGTCGACACCACCGTGACTGGCGGCGTCGAGCTCGGTGACGTCGACACTGCCCGGCCCCTCCGGCGCGAGCGCCTTGCAGGAATTGCATTTCCCGCACGGGTCGGGTGTCGGCCCCTCGGCGCAGTTCAGCGAGCGCGCCATGATGCGCGCGCTCGACGTCTTGCCGCAGCCGCGCGGACCGGAGAACAGGTACGCGTGGTTGATGCGACCCGCGGCGAGCGCGGTGCGGAGGGGTTCGGTCACATGCTCCTGACCGACGACCTCGGCGAAGGTCGCCGGACGGTACTTGCGGTACAGCGCGAGAGCCACGTCGCGAGGGTACCGGTAGGGCACGACACAACTAGGCTCGCCCGGTGAGCCATGCCCGATCAGCCCGCAACCGGCCCACCCGGCAGGCCCATCCGACCCCGGGCGAATACCCCGTCCGCTTCGGCATCGCGGAACTGCTCCGGGACGCCGACAACGCGAATGCCTGGCTGCTCTCGGTGGACGGCGTAGCCCAGTCATATGTCGACCTCGATGATCCGACGAACCTGGAGTTCGATTACGTCCGCCGGATCGCCGACGTCGTCGACCATCTCCCGCCGGGCCCGCTCGACGCACTGCACGCCGGTGGCGCCGCGTGCACGCTGCCCCGCTACGTCGCCGCGACCCGGCCCGGCTCACGCCAGCACGTCTTCGACGCGGACGGCGAGCTGGTGGAACTGGTCCGCACCCAGCTCGGCCTCAAAGTGCCGAACCTGCGCGTCCGCGTTTCGGACGGCCGCGCCGGGGTCGCCAGCCGCCGCGACGCGACCGCCGACGTCATCATCGCCGACGCCTTCGAGAGCGCGAAACTGGCCGGTGGCCTGGCGACCGTCGAGTTCACCGCCGACGTCGCGCGGGTTCTGCGCCCGGCCGGGACGTACCTCGCGAACATCACCGACGGCCCCGGGCTGCCGTTCGCGCGCCGCTTCATCGCGACGCTGGCCGAGGTCTTCCCGCACGCTCTTCTGCTGGCCGAACCCGCCGTGCTGCGCGGCCGCCGCTTCGGCAACCTCGTGTTCGCCGCCTCGCGCGTGGACCTCCCGGTCGCCGCGGTGGCCGCCCGGACCGCGTCGTCGCCCTTCCCCGCGCGCTGCGTAAGCGACGCCGAACTGCGCAAACTCCGCGGCAAGGCCACGCCGATCTTCGACGACGCGCCGGCGGAGGCACCCGCGCCGCCCGACGACGTCCTCGGTCTGTTCTAGGCCAGCGAGCTACCGCTTATAGGCGGACTATAGGCCGCCTATCTGGCCTATAGTCCGGCTACCTGTACTATAGTTGGCACATTCGACGAGCGGGGGAGGTACTCGATGGACCTGGGCCGACCGCTGTCGACAGTCACTCCCACACTCGATGGCGATGTCCTCGCCGTACTCGCCAACCATGACGCCATCTTCACCACCGGGCAGTTGCACCGTGTTCTGCCCCGCCACTCCGAGGAAGGCATTCGCAAAGTCCTGCGGCGCCTGACCAAACAGGGCGTTGTCCTGGCCGACCGGGTGGGCAACGCGTTCGCGTACCGGCTCAACCGTGACCACCTGGCCGCCGAACACATCGTCGGGCTGGCCCAGCTTCAGAAGGCTCTCCTCAAGCGCATCGAGGAGCGGCTGGGCTCATGGCGGATGCCGCCGGTGTATGCCGCGATATTCGGCTCGGCCGCGCGGGGGTCCATGACGGCGGAAAGCGACATAGATCTTCTCCTGGTGCGGCCGGACGACGCTGACGAAAACCAGTGGGAAGCACAGGTCGACGCCTTGGTGACCGATATGTCCCGCTGGGTCGGCAACGACATCCGGCCGCTGGAGTTCACTGCCGGCGAAGTGATTTCCCGCGGGCACGACGAGCCTGTCCTCCGCGACGTGGTTCGCGACGGCCTCACTGTGCTGGGCAGTCGCGCCTGGCTTGCCCGGCAATCGCGAGAGACGAAGACCTGAGATGCGAACGAAACCGTGCGACGCGACGATCCGGCGCGGCCGGATGCAGAAGGCCGACCAGTTCCTGACGGCGGCGGACATGATCCGTGATCTCGCCGGCGACCATGAAGACATCGCCGACGCGTAAGTGACCCTGTGCGTCCACGCCGGCATCGCGGCCTCGGACGTCATCTGCTGTGCCGGCCTCGGCGAATACGCACAGGGCGAGAACCACGAGGAAGCGGTCAACCTGCCGGCAAAGGCCGACAAAGTCGCGACCAAGCACCTGAGAACCCTGCTCAAGCTGAAAACCAAAGCGAGCTACAGCCACACCCCCGCAACACCTGACGAATTCAAGCGCGCCGGGCGCGCTGCCGATTCCCTGGCGGAAACCGCCCACCGCTCGTAACGCTGTCCCGAGGAGTACCGCTATGCGGGGTCGAGACCCAGGAGCCGGGTCACGATGGCGACCTGATCGGCGTAATGGCGGATGAACTCGGGTGACCGGGGATCGACCTCGCAGACACCCTCGATGACGTGCGGCAGTGTGGTGGTCGCCATCGCCCCGGCCATGAGCATGATCATCAGGCAGGCCGGGTCCACCTCGGCGGGCAGCTGCCCGGACTCCTGCAGGGCGCGGATCCCGTCGACGCTGCGCCGCATCCGCTCCGCGCGCCGCACCTGGTCGGGGTCGTCCTGCGGGCCGCTGTACTCCAGGCCGCCCCACGCGAACAACCGGACCCCGTCCGGGTTCTTCAGCGCCTCCAGCGCGTACTGACGAATCCCTTCGGACGGCTTCATGTCCGAGGTCACCAGCTCGTTCTCGTACTGCCACCAGCTGTCCGAAAGCGCCTGGTAGAGGCCTTCCTTGCCGTCGAAGTAGTACGAGATCAGCTGCTGGTTGACCCCGGCGCGTGCCGCGATCGCGCTGATCCGCGCGCCCGCGAACCCGTGCCGGGCGAACTCGGCCGCCGCCGCGTCCAGGAGGAGTTTCCTGGTGCGTTCCGGATCGCGCTGCCGTTCCTGTGGCTTGGGTGACCTGCGGGCCTTCGAAGGGGACACGCCCGGGACTATACCTGCACTTGGCACTATCAACTATACGAACCACTCAATCAAACAAACGATTGACACAGTGATGCAGTCACTTGATTATGGAGACATGAGCGAACCACAGCAGACCGCCGTCCTCGTCGCCGGCGGCGGCACCACCGGCCTGTCCACTGCACTTTTCCTTGCGAGACAAGGAATCCGCCCGATCCTGGTCGAGCGGCATCCGTCGACGGCGATCATGCCGCAGGCGCGGGCGTTCAACCCTCGCACGATGGAGATCTACCGCGCACTCGGCTTGGAGGAGGACATCCGCGCCCGCACGTCGATCCTGGCCGACCTGCCGGGGATGATCGGCGCGGCCACCCTGACGGGTGAAGAACGCTTCCGCGTGGAGGTGCTCGACCAGCTCCGGCCGCCGGCGGAACTCAGCCCTGCGGACTGGGGACTGGTCGACCAGGACGATCTGGAGGACGTCCTGCGCATCCACGCCGAACGCAGCGGCGCCGACGTGCGCTTCGGCACCGAACTGATCTCGCTCGACTCCGGCACCGATGGGGTCATGGCCGTAGTACGCAAGGACGGCGTCGAATACTCGATCCGCGCCGATTACCTGGTCGCCGCCGACGGCAACCGCGCCGGCATCCGCGAACGACTCGGTGTCGGCGCGGACGAACTCTCCCCACGAGGTCACGTCCTGTATTGCCTCTTCGAGGCCGACCTCACCGAGGCACTGCGAGGGCGCCGGTTCCTGCTCGCCTACCTCGACCAGCCGAGGACCGGCACGGTGCTCGTACCGATGCGCCAGCTCGGGCGCTGGATGCTGGGGATGCCGTACGACCCGGCGAAGGGGGAAAACCCGGACGATTTCACCGAAGAACGCTGCGTCGAGCTGGTCCGCACCGCGGTCGGGAAGCCGGATCTCGACGTCAGGCTGGTACCGCCGGTGCCCGGATGGCGCCAGAAGGTCTCGCACAGCACCAGCGGCGCCTGGATCGCCCAGCGATTCCGCGACGGCCGGGTGTTCTTCGCCGGCGACGCGGCCCACGTCATGCCGCCCGCGGGTTCCTACGGCGCCAGCACCGGGATCGCCGACGCGCACAACCTGGCCTGGAAACTCGCCGCGGTGCTCAACGGCCAGGCGGACGAGGCGCTGCTGGACACCTACGAGCAGGAACGCCGCCCGGTCGCCAGGGTCACGCTGGAGCAGTCGATCCGGCTGTTGAACCTCCGCTACCAGGGAACCACCGAGGAGGTCTCGGCCGCCGAGGACCTCGCCGTGACCTTCGGCTACCGCTACACCTCACCAGCCATCCTGACCGAACCGTCCACTCCGGACACTTCCCTCACTCCAGTCGCGAACCCCAGCACCTTCACCGGCCACCCCGGCCTGCGCGCACCCCACGTCCGCCTCACCCAAGGCGACACCGAACTGTCCACAATAGACCTCTTCACCAACGCCTTCACCCTGCTCGCAGCCCCAGATGGCGGGCAATGGATCCCCGCGGCCAAGACAGTGTCGGACGACCTCACCCTCGACCTGCACATCCACCACATCGGCACCGACCTGCAGGATCCCGAAGACCGCTTCACCACCGCCTACGGCCTGACCCGCACCGGCGCCACCCTGATCCGCCCCGACGGCTTCGTAGCCTGGCGCTCCCCCACCCGCCCGGACACCCCCCAAGAGGCCCTGCACCAGGCCCTACGCCGCATCCTGGCCCTCTATAGTCCGTCAATGCCACATTGAGGGACTCTGATTCCCTCAATGTGGCATTCACGGACTACGGCAAAAGGAAGGCCAGGGCCGCCAGGCCCGAGGCCGCCAGGCCGGGACCACGCTGGGTCGGGAGTTGCCGCACCGTGGGGGTCCGGGGGGCTCGGCCCCCCGGGTAGACACCCGGGGGGCGGCCTCAGCGAAGTCGCGAAGCGACGAGTATAGGGGACCCCGCACACCCGCCAGAGCCTGCTTATCCTTGCTGCCTTCCGGCCCTGGGGAGGTTCACAGGGTGGACGCCGCGCGGGGTCCGTCGCCCAGTGTAGCGGTACACCAGGAGCGGCCTACGGGGCACCCGCCGCGGCGCGCGCCCGGTTGAACGTGTTGTGCAGGACGGCGAGCAGCGCGTCGCGGACGGACAGCTTCTGCCGGGCGTCGAACGTGATGATCGGGACGTCCTCGCCGACGGCGAGTGCCCAGCGGATGTCGTCGAGCTGGTGCGCGAGGGAGCCGTCGAACATGTTGACGGCGACGACGAACGGCAGCCCGGCCTTCTCGAAGTAGTCGACGGCCGGGTAGCAGTCGTCCATGCGCCGGGTGTCGACGATGACGAGCGCGCCGAGCGCCCCGTTGACGATGTCCTGCCACATGAAGCCGAAGCGGTCCTGGCCGGGGGTGCCGAACAGGTACAGCTTGATCTCTTCGTCGATGGTGATGCAGCCGAAGTCGAGCGCGACGGTGGTCGTGGTCTTGGCCGGGACGTGCCCGGTCCGGTCGACGCCGGTGGCGACCGAGGTGATCGCGGCCTCGGTGGTCAGCGGCTTGATCTCCGAGATGGCGGACACGGCCGTCGTCTTGCCGACCCCGAAGCCGCCCGCGATGACGATCTTCACCGGGGCGGGTGGGCGGGCGGTGGCGCCCGCGGGGTCAGCGTATGGCGTTGAGTCCACTAATGATCCTTTCGATCATTCCGAGATCGTGGGAGACGTGGTTGCCCGGTCTTCGGACGACGACGTAGCCGAGCGCGGCGAGATCGGCCACCAGCACCCGCGCCACCCCGATGTGCAGGCCGAGCAGCGCCGCGATCTCCGCGACCGACATCGTCTTGCGGCACAGCGAGACGATCTCGCGCCGTTCGAAGGTGAGTTTGGGATGCGAGGCGGCGCCGAGCCTGCTGGTCAGCACCTGCGCCTCGATTTCCAGCGTGTGGTCGACGGGCTGGGCCCTGCCCGCGGTCAGCAGGTAGGGCCGCAGCAGGGAAACCCCGGTGTCCTCCAGGCCGGGCGACGGATCGTCGCCGTTCATGCGATCGACTCGCTTCGCGAGGCTGTGTCCAATTCCCCCTGGCGCATGATGTCTGTGATTCGCTCGCAAGCATCGCTCATGGACGTCCTCCTCATCCGCGCTACATCCCGACGGTGTTCTTGAGCTCCTCGATCAGCCCGGGTGTGAGCACTTCGGTGGCGCGGTTGGCGAACATCGCCATCTCGTACGCGATGGTGCCCAGGCTGGACTGCTTCCCGGCGAGGACACCGAGCGAGCAGCCGATGCTGATCGTGCTGACGAGCAGGTAGCCCCGCTCCAGCTCGATGATGACCTTGTCCGGGGCGCCGAGCGGGTGACTGTCGGAGACGCCGTTGGCGAGGCCGAGCATCGCCGAGGAGATGGCGGCGAGGCGGTCGGCGTTGGACCGCTCCAGTTCCGACGACATCGCGATCAGCAGCCCGTCGGCCGACACCGCGATGGCCGCGATCGCGCCAGCGGTGTTCTGGGCGAACCGGTTGACCAGCCAGTTGAAGTTCTTGGCCTCAACGCTGACGCCGGGTGCGGGTGTGGTCATTTCGTGCTCTCTTCCATCGGATCCGGCCGTACTGCGGCCTTGGCCAAACCTGCGGTGAACGAGTCGAAGGCCGCCCGTTCCGCGTCGGGGTCGCGTCGCGGCCACGCGGCACCGGCCGACGGTGACGTCACCGGCTTCGCGTGCCGGCGGGGCGCCGCCTGTTGCCGGAGGCCGGGAGCGAGCTGGGCTCCCGGCACGCGGCGGATGAGCCCGCCGCGTTCGAGCGGTTGTGCCGGTTGTGCGGTCATCGTCGGCGGCGAAGGTGCGACAGGCGCTGGTGCGACAGGCGCTGGTGCGACAGGCGCTGGTGGCGCGACAGGCGTCGGCGCGGCATGTTTTGCCGGTGCCGGTGCCGGTGCTGCGGCCGGTGCCGCGGACGCCTTCGCGAAGCCTTCCTGGAAACCGTCGAGCGCGTGGCGGGCGGCGTCCGGGTCGTGCCGTGGCGTGGTTTCCGGCGCGGGTGCGGGCGCCGCGGCACCGGGGAGCTGTGCTCCGGCGACCCGGCGGCGAAGGCCGCCTCGACGCTCTTCGACGACCGGTTCATCGAGAACCGTCGTGGTGTTCTGCATCCGCGAACCGACCGAGGGAATGTGGCCGGGCGCCGACTGGTCGGTCTGGCGGAACCACCGGAATCCGTGCCCCTGCCTGGCCGCCGGGACAACGAGCGCGGGAATCGCGGGCATCGGCAGTTCGGTGGGTTCCTCGCGCTCGACGCGGACGGACACCGGCGCCGCGTGCTCCACAGGGGCGGGCACCGGGGCCGGCGCGGGCTCGACCGGCGCCGGGATCCCGGTCGTCGGCAGCGGCCTCGGTGTCTGGTGGGTGAACAGCGAATGCGGGATCCGCACCCGCGCGGTCACGCCGCTTCCCGGCGTCTCGTCGAGGTCCACGGTGAGCGCGTGCCGCCGCGCGAGGCGGCCGACCACGAACAGGCCGAGCACGCTCGTCGGCGCGAGTTCGAGCCGTTCGCGTTCCACCAGCCGCCGGTTTTCCTCCGCCAGCCGGTCCTTGGTCATCCCGATCCCGTGGTCGACGATGCTGACGACGCACGAGCCGTCCTCGTCGAACGCGGTGCGGACCTCGACCACCGAACCCGGCGGTGAGAACGACGTCGCGTTCTCCAGCAGCTCGGCGCAGATCAGCACGAGATCCGCGCCGAAGGCCGAGTTCAGCAGGATCTCGGCCACCACACTGAGGTGAACCCGTTGGTAGTCCTCGATTTCCGCGAGCGCCGAGCGCAACGCGGTGGACAGGTCGACGGGCCCGGCGATGCGTGACTCGTCGGAAGTACCGGACACGACAAGCAGGTTGTCCGCGTTGCGCCGCAGGCGAGTCGACAAATGGTCGAGCCGGTAAAGCCGTTCGAGCAGCTGGACGTCCTGCTCGTTGCGTTCGAGTTCGTCGACGAGCGCCAGCTGGCGGCCGACCAGGTTCTGGGTGCGCTTGGCGACGTTGGCGAACATCAGGCTGGTGTTGCGCCGGGTCAGCGCCTGGCGTTCGACCAGGCTGGACGCGGTGGTCTGGACCCGGTTGAACGCCTCGGCGAGCTTGCCGAGTTCGTCGGACGACGCGACATCGATGGTCGCGAGCTGCGGCTTCTGCTCCTCGTCACCCTCGGTGTCGGTGACCCGCACCAGCTCGGTGTCGGCGAGATCGGCGACCGAGGTCGCGGCGGAGGTCAAGCGGCGCAACGGATCCGCGATCGAGCGGCTGACCGCGATGGCGAGCAGTGCGACCAGTCCGAAAAGGACGGCCGCACCGGCGCCGACCGCCCACACGAGACGGGTGGCAGCGTCGGCACGCGCGGACGCCGCGGCGGTGATCTGGCTGATCACTTCGTCCTGCGCGTGCTTGCGCTGGTTGGACTGCCCGTCGGCGGTAGCGAGGACGTCGCCGACGTACGACTCGGTCCGCGCCTGGTTTCCCGTGGGAGGCACAGAAGCCGCGAGGTCGTCGATCTTGCGGGCGGCGTCGCCCTGGTCGACCTTCACCGCCAGCGCGGCCTGGGCGACGTCGGCCTGCTGGACGAACCGCTCGGTGAAGATCGGCCCCTGGAACGTGGCGTCGCCGAGCACGGTCCGGCCCGCCTCGGGGGACACCGCGGACACGATCAAAGCCATACCGCGCAACGAGTTCTCCTCGTTCGCGCGCAGCAGCGCCTCGAGCGCGGAGAGCTGGCGGTTGCCGTCCGCGTCGCCGGTGGTCTGCGCGGTGAGCCGCAGCGAGTCGATGACCGCGCCGATGACGGCGTGGTAGGTACGCGCGACGCCGTCCAGCGAAACACCGCGGCGCACCGCGTTCTGCCGCAGCTCCTGGAGCGAGCCGATCCGGACCAGTGCCGCGGCGAGTTCGTCCGGCGCGTCCGGGCCGAGCGCGGCACGCACCTCGTTCACCGTCGAATCGACGGTGCGGCGCTGACGCGTCATGTCACCGTCGCCGGCCGACGGCGACGCGACGTAGGCCGCGGTGAGCAGCCGTTCGCGCTGGAGCTGCCAGATCAGGCCACCGAGCTGCTCGGCCTGCCGCGCCACGTCCGCCGTCTGGCCCGCCGAACGCGCGCTTCCCGCCTGCATCACCACGAACGGGACGGAGACCAGCAGCACCGCTGCCAGCGGTGGCAGGAGGAGCAGGTTCAGCTTGCCGCGGATTCCCAGCCTGCCCAGGAACTTCTTCACCCCGGACCGGCCACGAATCCGGGCCGTGCGCCCCGGCTTCGTCCTGCCGTGCCTCATGCCTTCCCCATCCCGTTCCGCTCGTGTCACCGTGTGTCAGCCGCTGACACCGCGGGCCACTCTGCCGCGGTGTTGTTCCCGGACCAGGTCCTCGATCGAGGCACGCAACGCGAGGAACTCCGGTGCGCGCTTGACCGCGAGGTCGCGATCGTCCGGCAGCGACACCTCGACGTCGGCGGCCACGCGCCCCGGATCGGAGGCGAGGACGACGACCCGCCTGCCCAGGAACACCGCCTCCTCCACGTCATGGGTCACCATCAGCACGGTCGTGCCGGTGTCCTGCCACACCTGCCTGATCAGGACCTGCATGTCCTCCTTGGTCTGGACGTCCAAGGCGCCGAAGGGTTCGTCGAGAAGCAGCACTTCGGGCTCGCACGCCAACGCCCGCGCGATCGCGACTCGCTGCTGCTGCCCGCCGGAGAGCTGTTTCGGCAGCGACCGCCGCACCGCGGTCAGCCCGGTTTCGGCGAGGTACCAGTCGACGCGGCGGGCACGCTCGGCGGCGTCGATCGGGAGGAGTTCCAGTCCAAAAGCGACATTCCGCTCGACCGTGCGCCACGGATACAGCGCTCCCGACTGGAACACGAGCCCGCGATCCGGGCCCGGCCCGGTGACCGGGACGCCGTCGAGCGTGATCCGCCCCGCGGACGGCCCGGACAATCCCGCGATCAGGGACAACAACGTCGACTTCCCGGACCCGCTGGCGCCGACGACGCAGACGAAGTCGCCTGGCGAGACGTCCAGATCGACCCCGTCGAGCGCGCGAACGTGTCCGCCGCGCACCGGATAGTCCTTGGCCACACCGCGGAGTTCGAGCAACGCCGTCATGCCGTCCACTTCCCCACTCGCGTGCGCAGCAGCCGCAGCGCCACGTCGATCACCAGCCCGGCGACACCGATCACCACGAGCACCGCGAAAATCCGGTCGGTCTGCAGAAACCGTTGCGAGCGGATGATCCGGTAGCCGAGGCCCTCGGTCGAGTTGATCAGCTCGGCCACCACGACGAAGTTCCACGCGGCCGCCGCGTTGACGCGGATCGCGTCGATGATCCCGGGCAGCGAATGCGGCACGACGATCTTGCGCAGCACCTCGCCGCGGCGCGCGCCCAGCGTGTACGAGACGTCGATGAGCGAACGCGGCACGCCACGGACGACGTCGGCGGTCATCAGTGTGTTGAAGAAGACCGTGCCAAGGAACAGGATCGCGATCTTCGACGGTTCGCCGAGACCGAGCCAAATGATGAGCAGCGGGATGAAAGCGCTTGCGGGCATGTAGCGCAGCAGGCCGATGACCGGTTCGAAAGCGAACTGGCCCGCGCTGAACGTCCCCATCACGATGCCGAGCGGCACCGAGACGACGACCGCGAGCCCGAACCCGTACAGCACCCTGCTCGCGGTCGCGCCCAAGTCCGCGGCGAGGTCTCCCGAGCGGATCATCTCGAGCCCGGCCGACAGCACGGCACCGGGCGAGGGCAGGAACGTCGCGGTGACGGCCCCGCTCGCGCCGAGCGCGACCCAGGCCAGGAACGGCACCGCCAGCGACAGCACGGTGAGCGTCCACCGCCAGGCCTGCGGGATCGGCGTGCGGATGCTCAGCAGCGACGAAGCCGGTTTGATCCCGGCGCGGCGCGGCAGCGGGGTCCAGTCGGCTCGCGGCCGTCGCGCTGTCGCTTCCTGTTCTTCCGCGAGTCGCGCCTCGGCTTCGAGCTCCGCGGCCTGACGCTCCTCCGCCGAGCCCGCGGAGATCCGCGAGCTCGACGGGGCATTGCCACCGGAGGTTCCGGTCACTGCGGGACCGCCTTGACGAACTTGTCTTCGAACAGCCCGTCAATCGACGGCCGCGCCTTCGCCAGCCCGGTGCCGACGAGGAAGTCGATGATCTTGTTCGACTGGAAGTCCAGATGGGCCGGTGTGACACCCGGCGTGAAGGCGTCCAGGTTCTGCTGGCGGGTGAAGATCGTGGTGCCCGCGTCGTAGGTGTTGTAGTCGGCCGGGGTGACCCCACCGCGCTTGGCCATGATGTCGACGGCCGCCGGCTTGTTGTCCTTGATCCACTTCATGGTGTCGAACCAGGTGTTCACCAGCGCCTGGACGTCCTTGGGCCGGTCCTTCGCCAGTGCGGCCGAGGTGACCAGGTGGTCCGGGATGGCGCCGGGGAACTCGGCGGACGTCGCGATCGGACGGCTGCCGGGGCGCTCCAGTGCCTTCGAGGTGAACGGCGCGAACGCGGCGACGGCGTCGACCTGGCCCGCGACGAACGCGGCCGCGGCGGCGTCGGTGACGAGCGGGACGAGCTGGATGTCCTTTTCGGTCAGATGCGCTTCCTGCAACGCGAGCAGCAGCAGGTAGTGGTCGACCGCGCCCTGTTCGACGGCGACCTTCTTGCCCTTGAGGTCGGCGACGCTGGTGATCCCGTCCCGCGCGATGATCTTGTCGTTACCGGTCGAGTTGTCGTTGACCAGCACGATCGACAGCTTGGCGCCGCCACTCACCGAGGAAAGCGTGTCGTTCAGCGTCTGACTGTTCGCGTCGATGGCACCACTGGAGAGGGCGTTGATACTGTCGGTGTAACTCTCGAAGTACTTCAGCTCGACGTCGACACCGTTTTTGGCGAACAGGCCTTTTTCCTGGGCGATCTGCCAGGGAAACCAGCCTGGCCACGCGCTGAATCCCAGCGTGATCTTGCTGCCGCGGCTGGCGTCGCTGCTGCTGCAGCCGGACAGCGCGGCGACACCTGCCAGCGTGAGTGCACACAGGATCGCCACCAGCACACGGGGGCGAAAGCGGGAAATCACAACGAACTCCTGGGGAGGGGGAGAGGAGGGTTCGGGGCGTTGTGGATTCGGGGGACTGCGGCGCTCGGCCGCTGATGGGCGTCGTCAGGGCCGTGCGATCGATTACTCCTCGCGTCCAGTCGCGGGTCTTTCTGCTCCGAGAGAGGCTGCGACGGGTTCACCACATCCAGTGAAGAGTGAACACGCTGCGTAAAGGGTTCGCCACCCCTTGTCTCCCAGGGAGGAGAGCCTAGCGACCTGCGGGAGATCCCGACAATGCCTACCAAGCAGTTTGACGACTCTCTATTTCTGTCGGCCGACCAGGCAAAACTCTGAATGCGCGACACAATTTTCGCGATTCGGAGTGCGACGATGCTGATGACCAGCCCGAATGCAAGAGTGGGAGCTATGCCCAACCCGATCGTGTTACCCACCGCGGCGGACATCCACGCCGCCGCGGAGCGGATCCGTCCCTACAGTCGGCACACCCCGCTGCTGCGCGCCGAAGTGGACGGACGCCCGCTCGTGCTCAAACTCGAGCATCTTCAGCGGAGCGGGTCCTTCAAGTTCCGCGGCGCCACCAACGCGCTACTCGACGGCCCGCGCCCGGAACGCGTCGTGACGGCGTCCGGCGGCAACCACGGCCTCGGCGTCGCGACCGCCGCCGCGCTGCTGGGCATTCCGGCGACCGTGTACGTCCCCGAATCCGCTCCGAAAGCGAAGACCGTCCGGATCGAACAGACCGGCGCGAAGCTCGTCCAGCACGGTGCGACCTACGGCGAGGCGGCCACACAGGCGCTGGCCGCGGCGGACGCGCCGGGCACGCGGTACCTCCACGCCTACGACGACCCCGCGGTCGTGGCAGGCCAGGGCACCATCGCCGTCGAGATAGTCGAGGACGCTCCGGACGTCGACGCCATCGTGGCCTCGGTAGGCGGTGGCGGATTGGCCTCCGGCGTCACACTCGGCGCGGACGGCCGCCGGATCTTCGCGGTCGAACCGGAGCACTGCTCTTGTTTGCATGCGGCGCTCTCAGCGGGCGAACCGGTCGACGTCACCCTCGACTCGGTGGCGTCGTCCGCATTGGGCGCGACGCGCGTCGGCACCATCGCGTTCCAGGTCCTCAGTGGCCCGTCGGTGACTTCGACCCTCGTCAGCGACGCGGAAATCCTCGCCGCGCGGGATCGGCTGTGGGCCGAATTCCGGCTGGCCGTCGAACCGGCCGCCGCCGTCCCGTTCGCGCTCTGGCTGTCCGGCCGGGTCGAAGCCGAGCTGGCATGCCTGGTCCTGTGTGGCGCCAACTCGACGTGGACCCCGGACAGCTGAAGGGGACTTTCGTCTCGTCCGACGAGCTGAAGGAGACTTTCGTCGCATGCGATGCGAGGAAAGTCCCCTTCAGCCCAGCCGCGTCAGACCGGACCTGGGAAATAGCGACCCGCGATCAGGCAACCCAATGGCCCATTCGGGACATCGCGCCATGCCGTCATCCGGGCCCGACTTCAGGATCGGGAACGACGAAAAAGGTGAAGTCTTCGCGGGACTTGGTGTCGGCGGCCATGGGGATGTGCAGGCGGCCGGACGCGACCATGTCTCGCACGACGGAGCGGCTCAGGTCGAAGCCGGTCGTGAGTAGCTTCTCGACCCGGATGGGTGCCGGGAGCTCGAATCGGACGAAGACTGCCAGTGGTTCCGGATTCTCGGGCTGGAGTTCGTAGAACGGCAGGTCGGTCTCCAGCTTCCAGGTTCCGCTCCAGTCGAGCCGGTAGGCGGACTTGGCGGCCAGCGCCGCGTCCATGACCAGTTGCCGCACCATGGCCGGATCGTTGTTCTCGAACATCAGCAGCCGCGTATGTTCGAGCGTCTGCACATGGATTCGCTCGTGGATGGGAATTTTCGACGTGCGGCCGCACAGTGCGCAGCAGATCAGCATCCAGACGTCGAGGAGTTTGCCACTCGCGTTCACCCGGAACTTCCCGGTGGGACGGTGACGTGTGGACCTGCACGACACACATGCTTTGACGATGGCGGGGAGTCCGAGTTCTCGGACCAACCACAGCGCTTTCCGGTCGATGTCGGCGGGCACACGGGTATTGCGAAAGTCGCTCACGGCGAATTCCCAGGTTCATGGAGGAGGTAACGGACAGCGCTTTAGCGCACGCCGAATACCTCGTGAATTCAGTGACGTTCGGCCAGACGACCGAGACAGGCGCGACGTCGGACATCACGTCGCGTGAAAGAACCCGTACCGCTAAACGGTGCGGGCTCCGAACGGCAGGATGGAGGGACGGGGAGTGACCCGACTCCGCCGTCATTCCGCATGTGCATCACTGCTCACGACTCCATGCTCGCCATGATGGTCAACCACCGGACCGCCAGACAACAGGTTTTCCGGAGGCAGCGGTCGACGCGCGGCGACGGGCATGTCGCGAACGCTCCGTACGAGACGTTGAGCGTCCCCAACGGCCCGTTCGGGACACCAGGTCCGGCCGCTGCCAGCCGCGGAATCGGTGCTTGACAAATCGGCTCCGGCGGAAGCTATCGTGGCCTAGGACGTCGAAAAGCCACAGCCCGGTGGGGTAGTCCGGGCGGCGCTTCGCGCTCGTACACGCGCCGATTCGGTGCGTCCAGGACGTCCCTTTCTTTGCCGTACCAAGAGAGGGAATTACTGTGCCCGAAAACTTACGTGTACTCGTCATCGGCGCCGGGCTGGGTGGGCTCGCCCTCGCCCATGGCCTCCGCCGCGGCGGCATCGACGTCGCAGTCTACGAGCGAGAGGAATCGCCCACCTCGCGGCTGCAGGGCTATCGCCTGCGGCTGACGCCGGAGGGACTCGACGCGCTCGAACGACTTCTGCCGCCGCCGCTCAGCCAACTCGTGTGGGAGACCAGCTCGTCACCATCCCGTGCCGCATTCCTTAGTGGACAGATCGAGCCGCCCAAGGATCGCAACGTCGCGGTCAATCGCCTGACGCTGCGGCAGATTCTCCTCCATGGCTTCGACGACGTCGTCTCGTTCGAGCGCGAATGCATCGGATACCGGACCAACGGCGACGGCACGGTGACCGCGCTCTTCGCAGATGGCTCCGACGCGACCGGCGATCTCCTGGTTGCTGCGGACGGCGTGAACTCGGTGGTACGGCGGCAATATCTGCCCCAGGCACACGTCATGGACACCGGGGTGCGCATCCTGTACGGACGCTTCCCACTCACACCGGAGACCGCCGAGCTGATCCCCGAGGAGATGTTCACGCTCTACAGTGGAATCACCGGGCCCGACCGCCGGCATGTCGGTATCGCGCCGGTGCATTCCCGGCGTCCGGCCAAGCAAGCGGTGGCGCAGCTCGCGCCGACGCTGGAGCTGACCGACACCGACGACTACGTGATGTGCCTGTTCGGGGCACGCACCGAAGTGTTGCCGTTCACCGACCAGGAATTGCGCCAAGCCACCGGCCAACAGCTGCGTGACGCGGTCGTGGCGATGACGCGGGAATGGAATCCGGCCGTCAGCAAACTTGTCGAACTGACAGAAACCGAGACCGTCTTCCCGATCTTCGTGCGGTCCAGTGTGCCGTTCCCGCAGTGGCCCACCACCGCGGTCACACTGATCGGCGACGCGATTCACGCGATGAGCCCGGCCGTCGGGGTCGGCGCGAACATCGCGCTGCGCGACGCGGACACGCTTGCCGCCCGGCTCGTCAACGTGAAGCGCGGCACCGAACTCATCCCGGCGTTGCGCGCCTACGAGACCGCGATGATCGACTACGGCTTCGACGCAGTCCGCACCTCCGCGCACTACGGTCAGCTGCGCTTGGACCAGGCCCCGTTGCCGAAGTGAGCTGAAGGGGACTTTCCTCCCTGGGGTGCAGTAGAGGAAAGTCCCCTTGAAAGGATTTCAGTGTGCGCACCATTTGCCAAGCTATTTCAGCTCAGCCGAAACCCTCACCGCGAAAGCGGCTTCGTCAGGTCGTAGACCGTCGTGCCACCCACATTGAGCGACGTGAAGTGTTGCTCGACCCACGTCGTGATCGACCCGGCCGTGCCACGACTGCCACCGGGACCACCGCCACGGCCGCCCGCGACGTAATAGTGCACCTGGCCGTCGGCGACGTACTGCTGGAACTGCGCGAGCGTGGGCGCCGGGTCGCTGCCGCTGAAGCCGCCGATCGCGATGACCGGGCGGCCGCTGCCGAGGGCCAGCGACGCGGCGGCGTTCGCACTCGGCTGGGCGGCAGCCCATTTCGTTGTCGTGTCCGCCTTGAGCAACGCGATCACCTGGGCATTGGCGCTTTCCTCGAAGCCACCGCGGCCACCCTGCGAAGCACCGGGAAGACGTTCCATTCGTGCGCCGCCGCCGAAGCCACGCGCCTTCGACGCCACGGCTGCGGGGCCGGCCGACGGGGTTCCTCCGGAGTGTCGCGTCGCCGCCGTGGCCACCGTGAACGACGTGGTCCCCAGCAACGCCGCGACGAGTCCGGCGATGGCCACCGCAGGCGCGAGCCGCCGGATCCGATCGGCGCCGAACAGCAGCGCGAACACCGCGACGACACCGAGAACCAGGACGGTGTAACGGATCCACGGCTGCCAGGAAGGCGTGTGCGCCAGCATGACGAAGCTCCACGCGACCGTCACGGCCAGCATCACCGCGAGCACCGCACGGGCCGCGATGTTGCCGCGCCCCCGCCACAGTTCGCGCGTCGACACGGCCAGCGTCCCGGCGATGCCCGGCACCAGCGCAACCGTGTAGTACGGGTGGATGATGCCGCTCATGTAGCTGAACACCACCGCCGTCACGACCATCCAGCCGCCCCACAGCAGCAGCGCGGCCCGCGTCCGGTCGGTCCGCGGCGCACGGCGGGTGAACCACAACCCGGCGACCAGCCCGATCAGCGCGGCGGGCAGCAGCCACGACGCCTCGGTGCCGAACTCGGAACTGAACAACCGCGTGATGCCGGTCGCGCCGCCGAAACCGGGGCCGCCACGGAACATCTCGGCACCGGCGGGCATTTCGGCGACCGCACGCGCCGCCTCGCGTGCACCGCCACCACGCTCGTTGCCGAAGATCCTGCCGAGGCCGTTGTAGCCGAAGGCCAGTTCCAGCACGCTGTTGTCCGTCGATCCGCTGATGTACGGCCGGTCCGACGCCGGCCAGAACGCGACCGCCGCGACCCACCAGCCCGCCGAGACGACGACCGCACCCGCCGCCGCGAGCAGTTGCCAGATCCGGCGGCCCAGCGACGTCGGGGCCGCGACGAGGTAGACGAGCACGAATGCGGGCAGCACAAGGAACGCCTGCAACATTTTGTCAAGGAAACCAAAACCGACCGCGACCCCGGCCAGCAGCAGCCACTTCGTGCTCGCCTTGTCCAACGCCCGCACGACGCAGTAGCCACCGGCGACCAGGAGCAGCACCAGCACTGCGTCCGGGTTGTTGTAGCGGAACATCATCGCGGCGACCGGGGTCAGCGCGAGCGCGGATCCCGCGAGCAGGCCGGCCCCCGGGCCGGAGAGGCGGCGCACCGCCAGGTACAGCAGGCCGACGGACGCGACCCCGGCAAGCGCGTCCGGGACGAGCATGCTCCACGACGAGAACCCGAAGACCCGCCCGGAAAGCCCCATGAGCCACAGCGAAAGCGGCGGTTTGTCCACTGTGACCACATTGCCGGGATCAAGCGATCCGAAGAACCACGCCTTCCAGCTCTCGGTTCCGGCCTGCACGGCCATCGCGTAGAAGTTGTTGCCCCAGCCGTTGATCGACAGGTTCCACAGGTAGAGCAGGGCGGTCACGAGCAGCAGCGCGACCACCGAGGGACGGACCCAGCGCGGCCGGGTCGCGGTGGTTTTGTCCGGTAGTGGCTCGGCGAGACGCGGCGAAGTCAGGGCGGGGGCACTCGTCATGTCCGCCACCCTGTCCGGCCGGAATGTGCCGTGGTTGTGGGCGGCCTGTGGCCTACCTGTGAGCGGGCGCCACCGGGAAGAGGATCTCGAACTCCGTCCGGCCGGGTCGACTTTGGACACTGACACGGCCTCGATGCGCGGCCACCACGGCGGCGACGATCGCCAGTCCGAGGCCCGTGCTACCGGCGGCACGCGAGCGCGAGTTGTCGCCGCGCGCGAACCGCTCGAACACCTCGGGCAGCACCTCCGGCGGAATTCCCGGGCCGTCGTCGGCGACCCGCAGCCGCGCCACGCCGTCCTCAGTGGACAGATTCGCGGTCACCGTCGTCCCCGGCGGGGTGTGGGTGCGCGCGTTGTTGAGGATGTTGATCACGACCTGGTGCAGCTGACCCGCGTCGCCGAGCACCTCCAGCGGTTCGCCGGGAACGTCCAGCAGCCACTTGTGTTCCGGGCCCGCCGCGTGCGCGTCGGCGACAGCGTCCGCGACGAGCCGGGAGAGGTCCACCGGCTCGTGCACCACCGGACGCCCGGAATCGAGCCGCGCGAGCAGCAGCAGATCCTCTACCAACGTCGTCATGCGCGCGGATTCCGATTCGACGCGGCTCATCGCGAAGGCGATGTCAGGGGGCACGTTCTCCCGGCTACGACGGGTCAGCTCCGCGTACCCGCGGATCGCGGCGAGCGGCGTGCGCAGCTCATGGCTGGCGTCGGCGACGAACTGGCGCACCCGGCTCTCACTGGCTTGCCGCGCGGCGAGCGCGTTCGCGATGTGCCCGAGCATCCGGTTCAGCGCCGATCCGACCTTACCGACCTCGGTACGCGGGTCGGTGTCCACATCGGACACTCGTTCCGACAACGCCACCTCGCCTCGATCGAGTGGCAGTTCCGACACTCTCGTGGCGGTCGCTGCCAATCTGTCGAGGGGTTTCATCGTGCGTCGGATCGTCGCCGCGCCGACGGCCGCGGCGAGCACCAGCCCACCGAAAGCGACAGCGGCGAAGATGAAACCCAGCCGCCACAGGGTTTCGGCCAGGTCCTTCATCGGCAGCCCGACGAGGACGAAGTCACCCTTCGCGTTGTGCCCTGCCACCACCCGGTAATCGCCGAGAGAGCCGAGGTCGACCGTGCGCTTGGTCCCGTTCGGCGGCACCCGCAGCAGGGTACGGAGATCTTCGGACGGCACCTCCTGGAACTCCATCCGGCCCTTGACCGAACGCAGCACCTTGCCGTCGGCGCTGGAGCCGTGCACCTGGACGGCCAGCGTGCCGTCACCCTGGCCGAGCGCCCGCAGCGGATCCGGCGGCGGGCGGCCGCCGGAAGTCCACGGTGGACGGTCGGACGATCCCTTGCTGCCGCGGTCGCTCGCCGCGCTGAGCCGGTTGTCGAGCTGGCCGATCAGGAATTCCCGCAGGGCGAACTCCGTGACGACGCCGACGACGAGGCACACCAGCGCCAGCAAGGCGGCGAGCTGGACGATGAGCCGCCGCCGCAACGACCACGGGCGGCGGGAACGAGCCGGGCGGGGCTCAGCCGGCGGCTGGTTTGAGTACATACCCGGCGCCGCGCATGGTGTGGATCATCGGCTCACGGTCGGCGTCGATCTTCTTGCGGAGGTAGGAGATGTAGAGCTCGACGATGTTGGCCTGGCCGCCGAAATCGTAGCTCCACACGCGGTCGAGGATCTGCGCCTTGCTCAGCACCCGCTTGGGATTGCGCATCAGATAGCGCAGCAGCTCGAACTCCGTCGCGGTCAGCGGCACGAGATCGCCGCCGCGGTGCACCTCGCGGCTGTCCTCGTCCAGGGTCAGGTCGCCGACGACGAGGGTGGACCCGCTCGCGCCGAGCACGCCGTTCGCGCGGCGCAACAGCGCGCGCAGCCGCAGCGCGACCTCTTCGAGGCTGAACGGCTTGGTCACGTAGTCGTCGCCGCCCGCGGTGAGCCCGGCGATGCGATCCTCGACGGCGTCCTTCGCGGTCAGGAACAGGACCGGCAGGTTCGGTGCCTCGGCGCGCATGCGGCGCAGCACTTCGAGGCCGCTGAAGTCGGGCAGCATGACGTCGAGCACGACGACGTCGGGCCGGAAGTCCCGCGCGACGCGCACCGCCTCGGCCCCGTCACCGGCGCTGCGGACCTCCCAGCCCTCCATCCGCAAGGCCATCGAGACCAGCTCGGCCAGGGTGTTCTCGTCGTCGACGACCAGCACCCGCACCGGGCTCCCGTCGGCACGCCGCAGCTCGGTCTTGCCGTGCGCCGTCGCGTCCATACCGCTCATGCGATCGACTCGCTCCGCGAGACTGTGCCCAATCCCTTTTGGCGCATTATGTCCTCGATTCGGTCGCAAGCTCCCTCATAGTGCCTCATCCTCGGGCCCGCGCGTGAGGTCTCGCTGTGGGACGGCTGTGCGTTTCCTGTGAGCCTCACCTGAACCGGTGACCACGGCCGTCACCCACACAGCAGGCACCCACCGGCACCACAGGTCTCGCACAGCGGGCGGAACGACGCTGCGTCCAGACAGGTACGACCGGAGGAAACACGATGAGCACCGAGCAGCCGGCGAACCCGCCGTCCGAGGCGAACTGGGGCGACCAGCCACCCGCCAAGAAGTCCTGGTCCGGCCGCAAGACCGCGATCGCCGCGGGCATCGCGGTCGTGATCGTGGCGGGCGGCGGCGCCGCGATCTGGGCGAGCGCGAGCGGGAGCGACAACGCGCAGACGCAGGGGCCAAGCAATCAGGGCGGCCCCGGTGGTCCTGGCCCCGGCGGGCAGCCTGGCAAGGGCAACAACGCGGGTGGTGGCGCCGCGGCGCTGCGCAACGCGTTGCACGGCGACTTCGTCGTCGCGGACCGCGATGGCGGCTACACCACCGAGCGGCTGCAGACCGGCGACATCACCGCGATCAGCGCGACATCGATCTCGTTGACCAGCAAGGACGGCTACCAGCAGACCTACACGATCGACTCGTCGACCAAGAAGACCGGCGACCCGAAGACCGGGCAGACGGTGACCGTGGTCGCCAAGGTGTCCGGGCAGACGGCCACCGCGACGACCATCGGCCAGCAGGGACAACGCCAGGGACAGGGCACCGGACGGCGGGGCGGCAACTAACGCTTACCCGCCCCGGACGGCGGTGAAGTAGGGCAGAGTTGGGCTGGTGCGGGACATCAGCGGATCACTGACGCGCCAGTCGCTGCTGGTCGCGCTGGTCTGCCTGATCGCCGACGCCGCGCTGTTCGTCCTGCGCGGCCCGTTCCCCGAGGCGGGCTGGCGCGCGTGGGCGCTGCTTCTGGCGGGTATCGCGGTCAACGCCGCGCTGGCAGGCCCGGCGCGGTACGCGGGCTGGGTTTCGCTCGCCCACGCGGTAGTGCTGGTCGCCGCCCCGCTGCTGCTCTGCGACTGCCGCGGCTACATCGCCGTCAACAACTCGGGCGTCCTCATCGCCGGATATCGCTCCGGCGCGTGGTTGCGGACGGTGCCCGCGCTCCTCGCGCTCGCCGCGATGCTGGCCGGGCTCACCACGAACGACCTGCTCGCCGGCGGCCGCACGGCAAGCGACTGGCGGCTGCTCGTGATCGGCATCGCGGTGTCCGGGCTGCTGCCGTGGCTGGTCGGCCGGTACACCACGGCACGGCGGGCCTACATCGCCGATCTCGAACTCGCTGCCGAACAACGCCGCCAGAACGAGGCGGAAGCCGTACGCCGCGCGGTGATCGAGGAACGCACCACCATCGCGCGCGATCTGCACGACGTCATCTCGCACCATGTCAGCGCGATCGGCGTGCACGCCGGCGCCGCGCGGCTCGGGCTGCCCGCCGACGGCGAGTCCGCGGTACGTCGTTCGCTGGGCGCGGTCGAGTCGTCCAGCCGGGCCGCCATGGCCGATCTGCGGCGGCTGCTCGACCTGCTGCACGCCACCGGCACCGACGCGCCGCAACGGCAACCAGGGCTGGAAAATCTCGACGAGCTGCTCGACACCGTCCGCGCGGCCGGGTTGCCCGCGCGGCTGATCGTGCGCGGGCAGCCACGGGATCTGCCGGATTCGCTGAACATCGCGCTGTACCGGATCGCGCAGGAAGCGCTGACGAACGCGCTGCGCCACGGCGAAGGACCGGTCGAGATCGAACTCGACCATCGGCGCACCGAGTTCGTCCTCACCGTCACCAACGGTCTCGGTGACCGTCGCCCCGCCGCGGCCGCGAACCGCGCCCATCACGGGCTGAGCGGGATCCGGCAGCGGGTGACGTTGTTCGGCGGGAAGGTCGAATACGGTCAGCTGCCCGATGGAAAGCACTGGCAGGTGAAGGTGATTTTTCCCGTGGAGAGTTCATGATCAGGGTGTTGCTGGCCGACGACCACGCGATGTTCCGGTCCGGGATGCGGGCGTTGCTGGACACCCAGCCGGATTTCGCCTGCGTCGGCGAAGCGGCGGACGGTCGCGAGGCGGTGGCCGAGACCGCGCGGCTGCGGCCCGACGTCACCGTGCTGGACGTCCGGATGCCCCGGCTCGACGGCCTCGCCGCCACCGAAGCGATCCTCGCGACGCCGGGCAACGACACCCGAGTCCTCGTGCTGACCACTTACGACGCCGACGAGTACGTCTACCGCGCGCTGAGCGCGGGCGCCTCCGGGTTCCTGCTCAAGAGCCTCGCACCGGAGGAACTCGTCGCCGCGATGCGGGTCGCGGCGCGCGGGGACGCGCTGATCGATCCGTCGGTGACCCGGCGGCTGGTAGCGAAGTTCACCAGCAGCCTCGAACCGCCCACCGCCGAACCGCCCGAGCTGTCCCGCCTGACCTCCCGCGAACGCGAGGTGCTGCTGCTCATCGCGAACGCGTGCAGCAACGCCGAAATCGCGCGGCGGCTGCACGTCGGCGAGGAGACCGTGAAGACGCACGTGTCGCGGGTCCTGTCGAAGCTCGGGTTGCCCGACCGGGTGCACGCGGTGGTCTACGCCTACAAGAACGATCTCGTCGACAAGTGAGTCCCTTGTGGACAGTGGGCGGGTCATGGCTCGCCTCCCGGCGCCCGCGATGCGAAACTGGACGCCGGTGACGGGAGGAGCTGAGCCATGAAGCGCTGGATCCTGCTCGCGGTCGGGGTGGTGCTCGCACTGGTCGGCGCGGTCTGGGTGCTCCAGGGCATCGGCGTGCTCGGCGGCAGCTTCATGACCGGGCAGAAGCTCTGGTTCCTGATCGGGCTGGTCGCGTTCCTCGGCGGAGTCGTGCTGGTCGCCGCGACCGCGACCCGGCGGAAGCCATCGGCTCCGAGGGCGCCGTCAGCTTCGTCAGCCTCGGGCGAGAACGTGGAAGATCGGGTATCCGGGGGCGATTCCGCGTAGCGTCTCGTCGCTCGACTTGTCGTCGACGCCGTCGAAGAACACGCCGACCTCGAACTTCCAGCGCCGCAGGTAGGCCCGCAGCACGGCGGGCTTCTCGTCGTCGGTCAGCTCCCGGTAGCCGAAGTCCTCGGTCCGGCGCCCGACGCGGAGCTGTCCCTCACCGGCCGCACGGAGGTTGCGCACCCACTGGGTCTCGCCTCGCGGAGCGACCAGGTATCGGCTCTCGTCCAGCGTCAGCAGGTTGACCGGCACCGACCGCGGTTCGCCACTCTTGCGCCCCCGCACTACCAGCACCCGGCTGCCCCACACGCTCACGCCCAGTTTGGTCAGGCCCTGGATCACCCGGTTGAACACTGCGGTGGCCTTGCCCGGTTCGACGTATCGCTTGTCCATGTCGTCCTCCTCGTTCCGCGGATCCGCGATCGCTGATCCCATGCGAGAGCAGTGCTCTCGGTTAAGAGCAGTGAACACCAGAGCACCGGTCTTAGTCAAGAGCAGTGCTCTCGATTTTGTGCACTGCTCTCATTCCTGGCACACTGAGCACCATGACCGCGCCGAAGACCGCTCGCGAACGGGCCAGGGCCGAACTGGCCAAGGAGATCAAGGACGAGGCCCGCCGCCAGCTGGCCGAAGTCGGCGCGAACGGGCTTTCCCTGCGCGCGGTGGCCCGCGAGCTGGGCATGGTCTCTTCGGCGCTGTACCGGTACTTCCCGAGCCGCGACCACCTGCTGACCGAGTTGATCGTCGACGCCTACAACGCGATCGGCGAGGCGGCCGAACAGGCCGACAACCAGCCGGGCATCGCGCCCCGCGCACGGTGGAGCCGGATCTGGCACGCCACCCGCGCATGGGCCAGGAAACATCCGCACGAGTACGCGCTGATCTACGGCTCACCGATCCCCGGCTACCAGGCGCCCCAGGACACGATCGCCCCGGCGGGCCGGGTCGCACGGGCGCTGATCAACGCGATGCGGCTGGAAGACCTGCGCACTCCGCGTCAGGAGATCCTCGACCCCCGGCTGCGCGAGCAGGTCGAGACGGTTGCCGAGCAACTGGGCGTCGACATCTACGCACAGACGATGCTCCGGCTGATCACGGCGTGGACCCAGCTGTTCGGGACGATCAGCTTCGAGCTGTTCGGCCAGTACGTGGGCAGCGTCGACCCGTCCGACATGTACTTCGACTACGTGACCGAGCGGATGGCGGACTACGTCGGGCTCTGACCCGCGGGAGTACTGGAAGACCAGGACCGCATGAGCAGTTCCAGCGCGTCCACCACGACGTCGTCGCCGATGCCGTCTGGGGTCAGTAATCGCTGACGCAGCAGCCCGTCCTCCAGCGCGTGCACGATCAGCGCGAGGAACTCCGGATCCGCGGGGGACCGCACACCACGCCGGGACAGCTCGGCGGAGATCCCGCCCTCGAGCAGAGCACGCGCCTCGAGTTCGCCCGCGCCCACGAGTGGCCTGGCCGAAGGGTTGCGGAGCGCGTACAGCGTCAGCTCGGTCCGCAGGATAAACCAGTCCGGCAGGTGCCGCGCCCGTTCGACGTGCCACCCGCGCAGGCGTCGCAGCATCTCCTCGAACGACCCCACGCCCTCGGCGAGAGCACTGATCTCGTCGGCTTCCCGTGCTCTCCGCTGGGCGAGCAGCGCGACGACCAGCTCGTGTTTGCCCTCGAAGTTGCCGTAGAACGCACCGCGCGTGTACCCGGCCCGTTCGGCGATCTGCTCGACCGACGTCCCGTTGACCCCGCGCTCGGCGAACAGCTCGGCCGCGGCCGTGAGCAGCCGCTCCCTCGTCCGTTCGCGGCTTTCCGCCCGCGTCAGCCGCTTCGCCATCACGGCCGAGACGGTACCTTTCGCGGGAGAAGGACATCGGCGGAAGGCGGCGCGACGTGACGGAGTGGGCAGCACAGGTCGGCAGGATCCGGGTCGTCGGGACCGGCGTGATGGGGCGAGGCATCGCCCAGCTCGCCGCCACCGCCGGGGTCACCGTCGAACTGGCCGACGTCCAGCAGGACGCCGTCGTGCGTGCCATCGAGTACATCGGCGGCATGGCCGGCAAGCTCGCCACGAAGGGAAAGCTGTCCACAGAGGACGCCGAGGCCATCAAGGCCCGGCTCGTCGCCGTCGACAGTCCCACCGCTCCGGCCGACGACGTGGACCTGGTGATCGAAGCCGCCCGCGAGGACCTGGAAACCAAGCGGACGCTCTTCGCCGAGCTGGAACGGGTCTGCGGGCCACGAACGGTCTTCGCCACGAACACCAGCTCGCTGTCGGTCACCGAAATCGCCACCGGCTTCGAAGACCCGGCCCGGTTCGTCGGCCTGCACTTCTTCAACCCCGTTCCGCTGATGCGCCTGGTCGAGGTCGTGCCCGGCGCCCGGACCGCCGAGTGGCTGCCCGGCGCGGCCCTCGACCTCGTCCGCCGCTGGGGCCACGAACCGGTGCTCGCCCCCGACGCGCCGGGCTTCCTCGTCAACCACGCCGGTCGTGGCCTGGGCACCGAGGCGCTGCAGATCCTTTCCGAGGCCATCGCCGCGCCCGCCGACATCGACCGCATCGCCCGCGACGTGCTCGGCCTCAAGCTCGGCCCGTTCGAGCTGCTGGACCTCACCGGTCTCGACGTCTCCCATGCTGTCCTCGAAAGCATCTGGAGCGGGTTCCACGGCGATCCCCGGCTGCGGCCCTCGTGGCTGACGCGACCGCGCGTGGCGGCCGGTTTGTTCGGCCGGAAGAACGGCGAAGGCTTCTACTGCTACGAGGACGGCGTCCAGCAGGTCGAACCCGAGCCCACCCCGCCGCCCACGCCGGACTGCCCGGTGTACGCGGCCGACGAAGGCCTCGCCCGGCTGCTGGGCAGCGCCGGCGTCCAGGTGGTTTCGGACGCTTACCCCGACGCCGTCCTTCTGGTCACCCCGTTCGGAGAGTCCACAGTGGACGCCGCGCGCCGGGCAGGACTACCGCCCGAGCGGGTCGGCGGCGTCGATCCGCTCGGCCGCTTCGAGCGGCGGCTGACGCTGTCCGTGCATCCCGGCCTCGACCGCGCCGCGGGACGCGCGATGTGGGGTGCGCTGGCCGCGACCGGGCGCCCGGTGAGCGTCGTCCGCGACGGACCGGCCCCGATCGCGCAACGCCTGCTCGCCTCGATCGTCAACACCGCCTGCTTCATCGCCGAACAGCGGCTCGCGGGGCCCGCCGACATCGACACCGCCGTCCGGCTCGGGCTCGGCTACCCTCGCGGTCCACTCGCCTGGGGCGAGGCGCTCGGCGCGGACGAACTGCTGCTCATCCTGCGCGGCCTCACCGCGAGCACCGGTGACCCGCGCTACCGGCCCAGCGCCTGGCTCACCGAACGCGCCGCGCTCGGCCTCCCGCTCACCACGACCGGCACGACCCCAGCGGACCTGCTCGGCACCTGAGCTACGAGACGACCTGCACGACGTCACCGACGTGGAGCGTGTTGAAGAACGTCAGCGACGCGCCGGACGACAGGTGGATGCAGCCGTGCGAGTACTGCGACAGGCTGCCCGAGTGGAACGCGTCGCCGGGGTAGAAGAACACCGAGTTCGGCATCGGCGCCTTGAACTCCGTCGACCAGAAGTTCTTCACCTTGGACAGCACGTGGAACGTGCCGGTCGGTGTCGGGTAGCTCTTGAGGCCCGGCAGCATCGGCACGGGGCCGTAGATCACCTTGCCGCCCTGCAGCAGCCACGCCTGGTGTGCCGAGATGTCGGCACACGCGCTCGTACCGGGTGACTTCACCGCATCCGCGCACGGCACCCCGGAATCCTTCGCCACTGGCTGCGACGCGGGTTTCGTCGTGCCATGCAACGTCGCCGAAACGACCTTGCCGTGCGACGCCACCGACGCGGCGGTGTCGGTCCGCGGTGGCAAGGGCGCGGTCGGGGGCGGAGCGCTCGCCGGGGCCGGGACGGCCATCGCGGCAGGCGCCGCCACACCGCCCGAAGTACCTCCACCGGTGCACGCGGCCAGCACGAACGTCGTCGCCAGCGCGGCCGACCCCGCGAGCAGCCGCTTCGTCGTCCGCATGTCTGTCACCTCCCGTTTTCGTGATCCGCCTTGCTGACGAGCATCGCCCCGGTCCTGGTCGCCCCGAAAGGCCACGATCGAGTGGCCTGGCGTCTCCACCCCTGGGTTGAGATCGGGTTCAACCCGGGACCGGCCCGTACGCCGACGTTTCCCCAGCCCATTCCGCCGATGCTGGGAACACACGGCAAGCCCGCCTGATCGAAGGAGTACCCAGCCATGAACACCGCAACCACCATCCTGCTCTACGTCGGGGTCGCGGCTCTCGTCTTCTACAAGGTGATCTACACGCAGCTGCGCGGCACGCTGCTCACCCGGAGCGGCCTGGCGAAGCTGCCGCTGCTGCTCGTGGCGATCGGCGGGTTCTTCACCATCAAGGCACTGCCCGGCGCGTCCGCCGCCGAAATCGGCCTGCTCGCCGCCGACGTCGCGGTGCTCGCCGTGCTCGGCGCGATCCGCTCCACCTCCACCACGCTGACCGAACGCGCCGGGACGACGTTCCAGAAGGGATCGGCGATGACGGTGCTGCTCTGGGTGGTCACCATCGCGGTGCGGTTCGGTTTCGTCGGCCTGGGCACGGTGCTCGGCATCACCGGTCCGCTCACCTCGGCGTCCATCGCGCTGACCATCGGGGTCAGCATCGGCGTGCAGAACGCGCTGACCTACTACCGCATCCAGCAACTGCGGCTGCCGCTGGCGGAGCAGCGCGCCGTCGCAGCCGCCCGCTGACCACCGTCCACAACGGTCGTCCTCAAAGGACTATCCGGAAAGGACTTCGCCGACCATGCGCGCATACATCCGTCCCGGGCTCGGCTCGTCGGCCGGGCGCAGGAAACCGGGCAGTGGCGGGAGGTTCCGCGCGAACGGGCCGAGGCGGTCGTACAGCACGGCCGCACCTGCCGGACGACGTTCCGGATCCTTCGCCAGCATCTCGGCGAGGACGGCGTCGAGTTCGCGTGGCACACCCGGTATTGCGGACGGTGCGTCCTTGACCTGCTTCTCGAACACCGCGTACGCGGTCGGACCGCTGAACAGCTGGACGCCGGTGAGCATCTCGTGCAGGACACAGCCGAGCGCATACAGGTCGCTGCGCGGTTCGGCCACGCCGCGCTGGATCTGCTCCGGCGCCATGTACGAAGGTGTGCCGAGGATCTGCCCCGCCCTGGTGAACTGCGCGACGTCGGCCTCCCGCAGCACCGCGAGCCCGAAGTCCATCACCTTGACACTGCCGTCGGGGCACAACATCAGGTTCGCCGGTTTGAGATCGCGATGGCAGACCGAAAGCGCGTGCGCCGCGGTCAGCACCGCGCACGCCTGCGCCGCGATCGCCGCCGCCCACGGCACCGGCAGCGGTCCGTGCTCGGCGAGCAGATCCGCGACGGTCACCCCGTCGACGAACTGCATGACCTGGAACAACCGCTCGTCGTGGGTCCCGAAGTCGTACAACGTCGGCACACCGGGATGATCCAGTGTCGCCAGGATGCGGGCCTCTCTGGCGAACCGCTGCTCGAGTTCCTCGTCGCCGCCGGGCAGCCGCAGTAGTTTGACCGCGACCCGGCGGCCGAGCCTGCGGTCGTGGCCGCCGTGCACCGAGCCCATCCCGCCGCGCCCTCTCGGCAGTTCGTCGAGCTCGTAGCGATCGGCGATGAGCATCCGGCCTCCTGTGTGACCTCCCGACCTCACCCCTGCGCGCTTCCCGGCTCGAGGCGCCCCTCGGTGAGCCCGGCAAATCCTAGCCTGACCAGCGTTCGGCCGATCTCCGCCGCCTCGCGCACGGCGTCGTCGAACGCGGTCAGCCGGGCGAACGCGCGGCCGTGGACACGCTGCGTTTCCACCGGGTGACGCGGAATCCGCGTCCGGCGCACGTCGATCCGGGTCGAGCCGGAGTTCGCCGGCAGCTCCGCGGCGCGGAGGCAGCCCACCAGGAACCACGCGTCGAGTCGTTCGGGATCCACCCGGTACACCGACAGCGCGGGCCCGACCCGCACCGTGGGTCCACTATGGACACGCGCGAGCCCGGTCACCGACGCGACGACGTCACCCGCCGCGGCCAGCACCTCACCGGCCGCCGCCTCAGCCCGACCGGTCGGCGCGCGTCCGGCGGCCAGGTCGTCGAGGGTCAGCTGCGGGTGTTCGCCTTCGACCGTCCGCGCCGGGGCGTGCCGCAGTTCGATCACCCCGGCCTTGAGCAGCTCGCCGATCGTGGTGAACGCGGGCTCCGCGTCGCCTGGTTCGAACGACGGCACGGCCAACGGTAGCGCGGAAAACCGTTCGTACGCCTCGGCGAAGGCGCGCCCGGAATCCTCCGCACCGCCTTGACGCCTGGCCGGGGTGAGGTCGATGTCGTCGTCGAGCACGTCGATGATCCGGGTCCCCGACTCCCCGGGATCGCGCTCGTACTCCCGCCACAGTCGCTCCACTGTGGACGGTTCGTCGACCGGCCCTGCCAGCAGCACGGTCGACGGCGGTTGCCCGCCCGGCTCGGGACGTCGCAGCAGCCAAAGGTCCGGCCCGGCAGGCGCGAGGGTGAAGATCGCGCGCAACGCCCCCGCCCGCAACAGGTTCCCGCGGATCCGCTTGCCACTGCGGCGCGCGGCGGGCGCGCCGGGCATGAGGATCGCCACCAGCCCGCCGGGTTTCACCCGCGCGAGGCAGTGCTGCACCCAGGCCAGTTCGGACTCACCGCGCGGCGGGAGCCCGTATTCCCAGCGGGTGTCACCGATCAGCTCGTCGTGCCCCCACACCCGTTCGTTGAACGGCGGGTCGCACAGCACGGCGTCCGCGATCGCCCCGGAGAACCCGTCCTCCCGCAAGGAATTCGCCACGCGCACTTCCCCGTCGTAGTCGTGCAGGGCCAGGCGCAACGCGGCGATCGACGCGGCGATCGGATCGGCGTCCCTGCCGAGGACCTTGGGTGCCACACTCGACAGCAGGAGCGTCCCGAACCCGCAGGCCGGGTCGAGCACGGTCTCCGCGCCCCTGCCGACGAGCCGGGCCATCAGACACGCGATCGGCTCCGGCGTGTTCGAAAGCTGCCGCGAGTGCGCCTCGACGTAGCGGCCGAACAACAGCTCGAAGGCGGCCGCCGCGCCGATCTCGGCGGTGAGGTCGTCGAGCAGCGACGCGAGTTCGGGATCGACGTCCTCGTGCCGGTGGACGAGGTACTCCCCGGCCCTGCTCAGGCGGGCTCCGAGATCGAGATCGTCGCCAAGGGCACGTAATCGCCGCCAGGCTCGTTCACCTGTCGTGAGTTCGAAGTGCTTGCCCCGGGCGGCCATCCAGGACTGGACCGCGGCGAGGGAGAAGAGCGGGCTGGACGCGGTGCCGCCGGTCGGTGCCGGGAAGTCGGCGTACCGGCGGCGCCAGTTGCTGACCGCGGCGCGCCCCACCCCTGCCAGCCGGG
Source organism: Amycolatopsis sp. NPDC058986 (assembly GCF_042741125.1). Classification (NCBI taxonomy): domain Bacteria; kingdom Bacillati; phylum Actinomycetota; class Actinomycetes; order Pseudonocardiales; family Pseudonocardiaceae; genus Amycolatopsis; species Amycolatopsis sp. NPDC058986. The sequence continues at coordinate 48,552 of NZ_JBHYJW010000022.1, forward strand.
CGATCTCGACCGCGCTGATCGTCGCGTCGTCCATGACCGGCCACTGTAAGTCGCAACTTCTGTTTTCGCCAGCTTTGCTTGTGAACTGAGTCAACCAATGCTTTTATGGGAGCCATGACACAGCAGCAGACGCCGCGCTACGTCCTGCGCTACGCGGCCGGGTCGGACGTCGGACGACGCCGGGACGTGAACGAGGACTCGGTCTACGCCAGCGGGCGCCTGCTCGCCGTGGCCGACGGGATCGGCGGCCAGCCGTACGGCGAAGTCGCCAGCGCCGCCGCGGTCGCGGTACTCGGCGAACTCGACGCCGAACTGCGAGCACTGGACCCCGCCGCGCTCGACCTCCAGGCGACACTGGGCGAAACGGTGCACCGGATCCCCGTCCGGCTGGCGGAGATCTCCGCCCGCGAACCCGCCACCGAAGGCATGGGGACCACCCTCACCGCGCTGCTGTTCGACGGCTCCCGCTTCGCCGCCGCGCACATCGGCGACTCACGCGGTTATGTGCTGCGGCACGGCGAACTGCACCGGATCACCCGTGATCACACGTTCGTACAGGCGCTGGTCGAAGACGGCCGGATCGCCCCCGACGAAGCGGCCGGGCACCCACGCCGCTCCCTGCTGATGAAAGCGCTTCAAGGCACCGGCGCGCCGGACCCCGATCTGTGGACGTTCACCCCTGAACCCGGTGATCGCTACCTGTTGTGTTCCGACGGGCTCACCGCTCCGGCGGCCGAATCGGCCATCCGGGAGATTCTCACCGCCAAGCCCGACCCCGCCGAAGCCGTGCCCACCCTGATCGACCTCGCCAACGACGGCGGCGGGCCGGACAACATCACCTGCGTCGTCGCCGACGTGTTCCCCGCCGCGCCTGCCTGACCTTCGCGCAGGTCAGACCTCCTGTGCACCGGCGCCGACCCATCCGGTATCGTTTCCCACGGAGGATTGGCCGAGCGGCCTAAGGCGCACGCTTGGAAAGCGTGTTGGGTTCACGCCCTCGCAGGTTCGAATCCTGTATCCTCCGCAGCGGTAACCAGGCGAAACGCCGGGTGTTCCTTCAACGAGCACCCGGCGTTTTCCGTAGCGGGCTTCGTCGGGGGAGACGACCGATCGGGTGCCTGCCGAACCGCGTAACCGGCGCCGAACCACGCGGCGGTGACATCCCCGCCCCGCTTGTCAATCCTGTTGCCAACCTGGCATTTGCCTTGTCCCCCAACACCTCCGGCAGCGCCATACTGGCCTCATCCAGCTCGGCGACCCGGTACGGGGCTCCGGCTGCGCGCCGGCGTCGCCGCCCGACCGGTCCTCACTGGTCACGAACGCCGCCGGGTGCGAGCCCGGCGCCCCGCCGTCGTTGCCGCGACAACGAAGTCGGCTCCGGTGGCGGTGAGGTCCGATGCCCACGCTAGTCTCAATCACCGTCTCGTTCGTACCGGTTCGCGGAGGTTCACCGTGTCACGAATACCCCACTGACCTGGGGCCAGCGGGGCACAAGCCCCGATGCACGACACCTGCGCGGGTTCGAATCCGGTACGTTCGCAAGCCCGTAGGCCCCGGACATTTTTCACGTCCGGGGCCTTGTTGGTTCCACCCTAACCTTCACTTACCAGAGTCACTTGATCACGCTAAGTTTGTACTAGTTCGTTTCCAGCCTCACACTTCCCAAGGAGTCCGCCCCCATGGCCGGAGTCGAAGAGATCCGCGCTGGTATCGCGCTCGCGAACGAGAAGGCGTCCGCGAGCATCGCCGCACTTCAGCAGGCCGCGCAATCTCTCGAAGAAGCCCAGCAATCGCTCGCGCAGGCGACGCAGGGCAGCAGTCAGCAAGAGGTGAACCAGGCTCACGGCCTGCTCGCCGAAGCGCTGAATGGCATCAGCGGTATGCAAAGCACCATCGAGGCGGGTATTTCCTCGGCCGACTCCTACTCGGCACGGCTCTGACCTCCCACATGGGACTCGCCGAGCTCCACCAACTGCTGACCGCGGTCCAGGACGGACTGGCGAACGGGCGGGCCCACACCGAGCGGGCCAAGAGCCTGCTCGGTGACGCCCGGCGGGCACTGGTCGACGCACAGGCCAAGGCCGATCCCTGGCTCCCTGTGCAGCTCGCGCAGGCCGACGAGGGGCTCGAACAGCTCCTCTCCCGGCTCGCCACCGCCGACGACCTGGTAAGCGGTTACCAGTCACGTCTCTAGGGAATTCCCATGAAGAGCAAGGCAGCCGAACAGCGCGATCGGGTACGGACCGCGCTGAACCGGGTCCGGCACCAGATCGGGCTGGTGCTCGGCGCCGCCGCGGGCGCCCGCAAGGCCGCGGCGGCCGAGCTCGCCAAACTCGAGCTGGAACAGCAGATCGTCAAGGTCGGCATGGACCACGCCAGCACCGAGCAGCAACACGAATGGTCCCGTCACCCCGCCGCGCACGACGTCTTCACCGCGTTGAGCGGCGTCCGCAGTGCGTACTACACCGATTGGTCCTCGGGGCCGAACGAGTTGCGGGAACTGGTCGCCGCCAACGCACCCGGTCCGGCCGGACGGCCACCGGGCGAATGGCTCGGCCGCGTCGGCCACAACCCCGGCATCACCGCGCCGGGGTTGTGGCGGGTCGGCTCGGTGACCACCGCGGGCCGCGACATCGCCCGCACCTTCGACGTCGCCGTCCCGTTGCTGGACGAATCCCATCTGGCGATCACGTCGGCGCCGAAGACCCGGCCCGCCATCGACGCGATCGTGCAGAACCTGCTCATCCGCGTGCTCAGCACGTTCGAACCCGGTGCGGTCCGGGTGCACCTCTGGGACATGGGGCAGCTGACCGCGATCCTGCCGGACCTCTATCCGCTCAGCCGCACCAGCGCGCTGACGCTGTACGACCCGGGACGGCTCGAAGACCTGCTCGACGAGCTCGCCGGGCACATCCGCCGCATCCACGCCACCGGGATGCAGGCGGGGCACACGACATTGCGGGAAATCCGCCGCGCGAGCGGGCAACGGGTCGAACCGTTCCGCATCGCGGTGCTCTACGGCAACGGCGAAACCCTGGAACCCGAACGGGCGAGGGAACTCAAGCGGGTCGCGACCGGCGCGCTCGCGGCGGGTATCTGCCTGATCATGGTGGACGTGCCGACCGCGGTGAACGCGGCGGTCGAAACGCTCAGCCTCATCGACGACCGCCGCGCGATCAGCAGCATGACCGGGACCGACCTTGTCGTCGATCTGGATGCGCCACTGCCCTCGGGCCAGGTCATCCGCGCCGCGGGCCGGATCGCCGAGGCGCTGATCGCCAAGCAGGGCGGCCCGCGTTCGTTCGCCGATCTGCTGCCGACCGAGTTCGGCAAGGAGAGCTCCGCGCGTGAACTCCGTGCGCCCGTAGGGTTTTTCGAAGGTGAGCCGGTCGAGGTCGTCATCGGCGACGCGAGCCCGCACGCGCTCATCGGCGGCCCGAGCGGTTCGGGGAAGACGAACTTCCTCTACGCGATGCTGGGCAGTATGTGCGCGCGGTACGGTCCGGACGAGCTGGCGCTGTACCTGCTCGACTTCAAGGAAGGCGTGTCGTTCGCCGGGCTCGCGCCCGGCCGCAAGGACGCCAGCTGGCTGCCGCACGCCCGGCTCGTCGGCGTCAACGTGAACACCGACCGCGAATTCGGCTTGGCACTACTGCGATTCCTCGCCGACGAACTACGGCGCCGCTCCGCCGCGGCCAAGGAACACGAGGTCACGAACCTCGCGGACCTGCGCGAGCAGGACCCGGAGGGGCACTGGCCGCGGATCGTGGCGGTGATCGACGAGTTCCAGTACCTGTTCGCCGGGCGCGACGGTGTCACCGCGCAGGCGACCCAGCTGCTGGAGGACATCGCGCGGCGTGGGCGTTCGCAGGGTATCCACCTGGTTCTGGCCAGCCAGGACGTCGCGGGCATCGAGGCGTTCTGGGGCAAGCCCGCGGTGTTCGAGCAGTGCACGCTGCGCATCGCGATGCCGAAGGCGCGGCGCGTACTCGCCGAGACCAACAACGCGGCGGTGTCCGCGCCGAAGTGGCACGCCGTGCTCAACCACGATTCCGGTGTGGCGCACGGAAACCAGCTGGCCCACGTGCCGGACGCGAGCAGCAAGAACGTCTTCGTCGACCTGCAGCACAAGCTGTGGGAGAAATACGCGGACAGCTTCGCTCGGCCGCGCCTGTTCGACGGCGCGCATTCGCCGATCCTGGAACACTTCCCGGTGTACACGGGCCTGGAACCGAACACCAAACCCCGTGCGCTGCTCGGCCAGTCGATCGACGTCACCGAGGCAGCCTGCGGCGTCGACCTCCCGCCCGCGCCCGGCCGCAACATCGCCGTGCTGGGCGCGGCGACCGCGGAGGCACTGTCCATCATGGACTCTGCGGTGCGGTCGCTAGCCCGCCAGTACGAGCGCGGGGCGGTCGAGTTCGTGGTGAGCTGCCCGGTCGAGGCCTGCGCCCCGGCCGTCGGCGAGCTGGCCGAACGGTTGCGGCACGAGGGCCACCGGGTCGATCTCACCGATGATCTTCCAGCTCGGCTGGGCGAGATCGTCGACGGACTGTCCACAGGGGACACTGCGAAGATTCTGCTGCTGTACGGTGTCGACGCGGCACTGCCCGCGTTGGAGGCCAAGGCGGTCGGGCAGCCGAAGAGCGGGCTCGACCATCTGCGCACGCTGCTCAAGCAGGGCCCCGGCCACGGTATTCACACCATCGGCTGGTGGCGCAGTATCGCGCGACTGAAAGACACTCTCGGTTTCGGCGGCACGGACGACATCGGCACCTGGGCGGCGCTCGACGTGCAGGGCAACGAGCTGTCGCCGTTCGCCGCGGGCCAGGTCGTGCACTGGTCACCGCGCCCGGGCCGGGCGCTGTTCTTCGACCGCAGCACCCATGGCGCGCCCGAAGTGATCATCCCGTTCCAGCGGCCCGATTCCGAAGGGACTGGCGTGTCATGACCACCGACGACGGTGTCACCGCCGCCATGCGGTACAAGGAAATCGTGGGCATGGCCAGGGGCTCGGCCGAGAACCTGCGCAACTGGGAACTCGCCCGCGTCGACGAGCTCGAAGCCGCGATGGCCGACGCGCAGGCCGCTGTCGCCGCCGCCACCGAACGCGAGGAGCGTGCCGCCGAACGCGCCGCCCGCTGGTGGAAAATGGCGCTGCACAACGTGGAACGGCTGGTCTGGCTGGACATCGAGGAGCCGGAACCGGTATCGACCGCCCGGCCACAGTACCTGGAGCGCTACCTGGAAGAGGTCAAGCCGAGCTACCAGGAACTGGTCCAAGCCGTCCTGGCCCTGGGCTGGCGCGCAAAACGCTGATGACGTGATCGAACAGCGGTCTCGCGTGATCAGCCGGAGATCTCACGTGATCAGAGACGGAACTCGCGTGATTGGGCGGGGTGCGCACCCAATCACGCGAGATCTCCGTTCAATCACGCGAGTTCTCCGTTTGGTCACGCGGGTTCTCGGCCGGTGAGGGCTTCGGAGCGGCTTTGCCGTGCGGTTTCCAGCAATGTCCGACGTAGGTCTTCGCCGCCGCCGGTGTGTTCGCAGACCCAGTCGAGTTCGTCGGACAGCGTGGTGTCGAAGATGCCTGGGTCGTCGGAGGAGACCACGACCGGCAGCCCCGCCGACAGGAATCGGTGGACCGGATGCTGTGCGGGGTCGGTGAATCCGCCGATCCGCCGGTTCGACGTCGGGCAAACCTCGACCACCGCACCGGTCGCGCGAACCCTGGCGATGGCGTAATCCTGGCGGCGACGGACCTCGGCGAGTCGCGCGTGGTCGTAGCCGACGGTGATGCTCGCGTCGTCGGGCATCGCATCGAGCCGGGTGAGTTCCTCGCGCAGCGAGGCCGGATCGACGTGGACGCCGACGGCGCGCAGTCCGTCGTGGTGGCGAAGGTCGTAGGCGATCTGGTCCCGGCGCTCGGCAACGGGCTCCGAACGGGTGTGAGCGCCGAAAACTGCGGGCTCCACGCCCAACGCGATCGCGTGCCCCAGCCGGTGCGCCCCGAGTTCGGCCGCCTCGTCCACCCAGCGCACCGCGCTTTCCAAGCTCTTGTCGCCGAAGCTTTCCCCGACGTGGTACAGAATCGCCAGCGCGCGTTCCGGATGCACCGCGTTGAAGTCGTGGACGGCGGCGAAGAACGCGGCCTTGCGCTTCGGCGGATGTCCTTCCTCGTTGGCGCAGAAATCCACACCGGTCACCGAAGCCCCAAACGGACCCAAGGCAAGTTCCTGAACGCGTGCCCATTCCGGCCAGGGGTCCTTACGTGGCAACGAAATCGCGAAACGCTCGATAAGCCCGTCTTCGGCGCCACTGCACGCCGCCGCGACCATGTCGGTACTGATCCGGAACTCCGCGTACTCGACGCCCTGCCGCCGATGCTCGACACGGATCCCCGCGGCGAACCGGGCGACCTCGCCCGCGGTGTCGGACCACGGCTTCGAGTGGTCTTCCGGCCGCGCCGCGAGCCACAGCAGGTTCGCCTTGGCCTGGAAACGGGCGAACGTGCCGGCGTCCGCGTCGCCGAACACGAACAGCTTCCCGAACTCGTCGGCCGCGGTCTCGTCACCAGCCCGGTACCGCTCGACAAGCTGCCGCGCCGGCGGCACGACCCCATACGCGGCCGCCATTTCCGTTTCGTACCAGTCCCACAGCACGTGCTCGGCCCGCGCGAGATGATCGAGCAGCGCGGGAGCGCGGATACAGCCATGGAAGTGGAGGTGCAGTTCGGCGAGCACGTCGCCGAGGCTCGCACCTCCTTCGCCGCGGTCACAACCTGTTTTCGCACCCATTGACGCAACCGTTCGGTTGCCATAAGGTAGCAACCGAACGGTTGCTACTCACTGGAGGCCGCGATGGCTTTTCCCGATCGCATCGAACGGACCGTCGAGATCACCCGCCCACCGGAGAAGGTCTGGGCGGCGCTCACCACCGCGGAGGGGCTCGCCGCCTGGTTCGGCGAGACCGCCGAAATCGACCTGCGCCCCGGCGGCTCGGCCCGGATGACCTGGGCCCACGGGCACACCGCCGACATGCGGGTGGAGCGCGTCGAGGAGCCGGCGGTCTTCGGGTTCACCTGGCGGATCTACGGGCTGCCCGAAGACGATCCGCGCCGCACCTACGTCGAGTTCACGCTCGAACCCGTGGCGGCGGGCACCCGGCTGACGGTGGTCGAGACCGGATTCGCCCAGCTGTCCGAGGACACGTACCGCGTGGCGTTCGACGGCAACACCACGGGCTGGGCGAAGGAACTGGGCGAACTCGTCGCCTACCTCGATGCCGCCTGAGACCGAGGCGATCGCCGAACAGGTCTTCGCCGCACTGGCCGACCCGAGCCGCCGCGCCATCCTGGCGGCGCTCGCCACCGGAGGTCCGGCCACGGCCACGGATCTGGCCGCCCGGTTGCCGATCACCCGCCAGGCGATCGCCAAGCATCTCGCCCTGCTGACCGAGGCCGAGCTGGTGATCGCCGTGCCTGGCGAACGCCGCAGGGTGCGTTACCGCCTGCACTCCGCGCCGATGCATGTCGCACAGCGGTTCCTGGCGGCGCTGGCCCGCGACTGGGACGGCCCGCTCGACGCGTTGAAGAACCACCTCGAAGCAAGCGAAACGAAGGGAGACGATCGATGACCGCGAACAGCCCCACAGTGGTCGGCCGGGCCATCTGGCAGTCCGAAGTGGACAAATTGCGCATCCGGGAAAAGGCACACACCCACGAGGGCGACGCGCTCGCGGCGGCCCGGCGACGGCTGCCTATGGTGGAAGTGGACGCCGGCATTGAGGTGATCGGCCCCGACGGACCGGTCTCGCTGCTGGACGTTTTCGAAGGACGCCGACAGCTCATCGCCTACTTCCACATGTGGCACACCGGTCATCCGGCGGCTGAGCAGTGCGAAGGCTGCACGTTCTACAATGGACAGGTCCGCGAACTTTCCTACCTGCACTCCCGCGACGTCACCTATGCGACGTTCTGTCAAGGCCCGTATGAGGAAAGTGTCCGCTACCGCGACTTCATGGGCTGGGACGTGCCTTGGTATTCGGTCAAGGACTCCGCCGACGCACTGCTCGCCGGACGCCCCTTCTTCTTGCTGGCGTTCTACCTTCGAGACGGTGACAAGGTGTACGAGACCTACTCCACCAGTGGTCGCGGCTTCGAGGTGATGGCGCCGAGCTACGGGCTGCTGGACAGGACCCCTTACGGACGGCAGGAAACCTGGGAGGACTCACCGGACGGCTGGCCGCAGGGGTGGCCCGTCGACCAGAACCTTCTCCGCGTCGAGGGACGTCCCGCGGCCCAGTGGTCCCGGATCCGCGCCGGACGATCCGACGCCCTGCGCTGAACGGAAAACGCCCCCGAGCCGACGAGCACGGAGGCGGTTTTCCTTACCGCGGAAGGGTTACCGGCCGAACAGCTGGTCCAGCCGGTCCAGCCAGTCGTACAGCGCATCCTGGAACGCGTTGCCCGCGCCCGGCCGGAAGCGCACCACCTGCGGGTCGTGGTCGCTGGCCTGATCGGCGAACTCGGCGTTGACGTGCACGACGTCGTAGTCGACACCGCGCGGCGCGGCCGAGGCCAGGATGTGGTCGAGTACCTGCGACTGTCCTTCGTAGACATAGCTGTATCGCTCGGCTTCCGGCAGCCCGGCGATCAGATCCTTCAGCGCTCCGCCCGCGGTCAAGGTCTGGACGGCGGGCGAGAACGGGTAGTCGTTCAGGTCGCCCGCGACGATGACGTTCGCGGTGCGGTCCGCGGCGAGGATCTTGTCGACGAAGCCACGCAACACGGTCGCCTGCTTGGCCCGCTGCACTTCCGAACTCCGGGACGGCGGCTGGAAACGGCCGTGGGCCGGCTGGTCGCCGCCCTTGGAGTTGAAGTGGTTGGCGATGACGAACACCGTCCTGCCGTGGAACACGAACTCGCCGGCGAGGGGCTTCCGGCTCGTCGTCCATGCCTCGTTGGCGGGGTCGACCCTGCCGGGCGAGAAGGTGAGATGTGGCTTGCCGTGCGTGGTGGCCACGTCGACCGGTGCCGTCGCGGTACCGCCCGGATTGTCCACAAAGGATACTCTGGCCGGGTTGAACAGGAAGGCGACACGGATGTTGCCGCCCGGCTGCCCGCCGTCGGTGTCGTCGACCGGGTCGATCTCCCGCCATTCGTAGCGCGGCCCGCCCGCCGCGGCGATGGCGTCGGTGAACTTCCGCAGTGTCTGGTCGGCCGCGACGGTGCCGTCGTCCGTCGGCCCGTTGTTGTCCTGGATCTCTTCCAGGTTCACGATGTCCGGCGAGGCCAGACTGTCCACAATGCCCTTGGCCAGCTTGCCGAACTTCTCCGCACTGTCCTTGGGGGACAGGTTCTCGACGTTGTAGGTCGCGACCGCGAGTTCACCGGAACGCTGTTTGCGCGTGGTCTCCCGCTTCAGTCCGTTGTCCTTCTCGGTGCCGAGCGTGCTCGCGAACAGCGTGTACCCACCGAAACTACTGTATTCGACCGGGCCGGAGGTGACCCCGGCCAGCACGTCGCCGACGTTGACCTTCGGGAACGGCCGCTGCTCGAACGGAATCAGCGATCCGACCTTGAGCACACCGGTGTTGAGCTTGTCGTAACCCAGATACACCGTCCCGCCGCGCGACGTCTCGTGCTGTTGGGGCTTCGTGGTGACATACAGCTCGTTGTACTGGGTCGTCGGGCCGACCACCCGCGCGTCCATGACGCTGATGATCTCACTCTCGTGGGACTCCCAGAAATCCAGCGAGTACTTCGACGGCTCCAGCGGCAGCGATTCGATGTTCCCGCCCGGCGACGGCGCGTACGTGTCGGGCACCTGCTCCGGCGTGACCACAGTCGGCGCGGGCAACGGGTTTCCGTGCGATTCGACCGTCCACTGTGCACTCGACAGCTCGGTCAGCGACTGGTGCGTCGACGTCGCGGGCGCCTCGGGATAGAACTCGCGCACGACGCCGCTCGCCGTGACCGCGTCCCCGACCGCGACCGCCGGGCTGGTGGAGCCGGTGAACACGAACAGGCCCTCGCTGGTGCGCGGGTCGTTGTCCGGCCGCGGGTCGGTGAACCAGAATCCCCGCGCGGAGCCGAAAGTCCGCACCGCGGTCACGATCCCGGTCACCCCGCCGACCTTCTGGTCCTTCAGCGGGGAAATCCGCGTCGTGCCCTGGATGTCGTGGATCTTCGCGGCGACCGGTGGCGGGCCGTCCCCGCCCGGTGTCTCGCCCTTGCTGTTGACCGGGGTCGGCGCGCCGACGGTGAAATCGGCAGCGTTATCGTCCGTGTCGGCCAGCGAAGCGGCGCGGGCGGCGGACGTCGTATTGGACGTTGCCGCGGTGGCGGAACCCTCGCGGACCACCGCCGAGCCGAAGCCGACGAGGTCCTTGATCCGTGTGTCGGCCGCGCAGTCGGCAGCGGTCTTACAGGTCAGCGGGGTCGTGCCGTGGACGAGCGCGACCGTGCCCGCGGTGGCGGAAAGCCCGATCGTGCCGGTGGCGTCCGGGGCCGGCAGCGCGACCGTCCCGCCCGCGCCCTTCGCCTCGGCGACGAGGTAGCGCCCGCCGGGCTGGACGCCTCCGGCGAGCGTCGTGACCTGCCAGGTGCTCGACGCGCTCGGCGTCCCCGGCAGGTACTGGACGCTGAAGCCGTCCAGGCTCGCGGCCGCCGCGCCACGGTTGCCGAGTTCGATGAAGTCGCTGGTCAGCGTGGCGCCTGAATTGCCGCCTCCGCCGTAGACTTCGGCGATCACGGCGTCGGCGCTGGGCGTGGCGAGCGCCGGCGCCGCCGTCACCCCGCCGAGCAGCAAGCTTGCCGAGGCGATCACGGTCAGTGAAGCTGTTGCTCTGGTGCGGCGGGTTCTGCTCACGCTCGGTCCCCCTGGTCGATCGGACGGTCGACGCATCGTCCCCCGAACAAGTGAGGATCAGGAAGACACAATGGCAACAATTCGTGACGCGTGACCACGCAAACGCACAAAGTGACAGTGCGGGCGGTCCTGTCACCCGGACGGCGCATCTGCCTTAAATGAAGCTCAAGCTTCGGCGCCTTTGCCGGTGGGGCGCAGTACCTTACTCATGGGCGACCGGAAAAGTGTTCTAGACCACAGTCCGAGGACACGGTGGACCGAAGGCCGCTCACCGGCCACACGGCACGGGGGGAGGGAGTCTGATCATGTGGGGGCTGATCATTCTCACTTGCGTGTCCGTGTAGCCGCGCTGCCAGGGCGCTCCTTCGCGGCGGGGGTCACCGTCGCGTGAGGGGCGCCCTGTCATCGTGTTCGCCGGGTCAGCCGTGGCTGGGCTGGCCCTGCCCGCGGGTCCTGGCTCGTTCGAGCAGGGTGCGCGCGCCGGCCAGCGCCGCGCGGCCCGCCCCCTTCGCGCTCGCCGCGAGGAACGTCGTCCAGTCGAAATAGTCGCGCCACAGCACGATTTCGTCGCCGACGACCTCGAACGTGCCGCACACCCAGAACTCCGCCTCCCACGCGCCCGCGCGCAGCACGTCGGTGCGCTCGGTGAGCACGATCGGCCCGTCCGCGGCGATGTGATGCGTCCGCGCCTCGAACCCGGTGCCGAACCGGGCCATGAGGCGCAGCTGCTTCTCCACCGCCGCGCGGCCGCGCGCGGGCGGCAGCGGGACGTTCTGGTACACGATGTCGTCCGAAGCGAAGGCCAGCGCGCCGTCGATGTCGAGGTTCTCGAGCGCACGAAGGAAGTGTTCAACCACGGCTTTGGGCTCGGTCATACCTTCGAGGTTAGGCCCCCGAACGGCCGGTCGCCCGCGATCGCGACGCGCTCGGCCACCCGCACGTGCGGGTGGTAGTCGTTGACCGCGTAGTGCTGGGTCGCGCGGTTGTCCCAGAACGCCACCGAACCGGGCCGCCAGCTGAACCGCACCTGGAATTCGGGGATGTGCGCGCGGGTGAAGAGGTAGCGCAGCAGGCGGTCACTCTCGGCGCGGTCCATGCCGACGATGTGGGTCGTGAACGCCTGGTTGACGAACAGCGTGCGGCGACCGGTCTCCGGATGCACGCGAACCACCGGGTGTTCGACCGACGGGAACTCGTCCTGCCTGCGCGCCAGCGATTCCGGGTCGGCGAACCGGGCGAAACCGGGGATGAAGTCGTGCACGGCGGTGAGCCCGTCGATACGGGCACGGACGTCCTCGGGCAGGTTGTCGTAGGCGGCAGCCATGTCCGCCCACATCGTGTCGCCGCCGACCGGCGGCACCTCGATCAGCCGCAGCACCGAGCCGAGCGCGGGGTTCGGCCGGAACGTCACGTCGACGTGCCAGATGTTCTCGAACGCGGGCATGCTCGCCGAGCGCGCGAACCGGGTCACCTGCTCCGTGTCGCCCCGCGGGATGAACGGGTTCGTCTCCAGCTCACCCCAGTTCGCCGCGAACGCGCGCTGCTGCGCCGAAGTGATGTCCTGATCGCGGAAGAACAGCACCTTCCATTCGAGCAGCGCGCGGTTCAACTCGGCACGCAACGCGGGTGTCAGCGGTTCGCCGAGGTCGACGCCGCCGATCTCGGCGCCGATGACCCGGCCGAGCGGGCGCAGGTCGAACAGCTCGTACGGACGTTCCTCGACGCCTTCCGGCAGCCTGCGCAACACACGCGGGCCTTCGAGGATGCCGTCGGCGGGAACGGTCGCGGGGCGAAGCTGGACACGGGCAGGCACATCCACGGACATTGTTGGCTCCCAAGGTTTTTCTGGATTCGGGCAGGCGAAGACCGCCACGGTTTCGCCGTGGCTTTTCGAGCGACTACGCCTTACGCGGGCGGGGAACCCAGACGCCCGCGACGCAGGAGCAACGCCGCGACCCCTTCACCGGCCGACCGGACACGACCACAGTCGACCCACCGGACACGCGAAAGTTCCCAGGTGGCTGGCATGTCCCCATAGTGTTCCCATGCCCGGTTCATGGTCAACCCGTCCACAAGGTGAGACCCTGCCGGAAGGTGACCACACGGGGTCGGGACCGAACAACGAAAGGTGCCCACCACCGGGGGTCCGGGGCGGAGCCCCCCGGGCGGGGTCTGGGGGTTGCACCCCCAGAAACACGGCGAGCGAGACACGTCGACGCTTTCCGTCGACATGCCTCGCCCACTCGCGAGCGGTGGCGGTGGGATTTGAACCCACGGACGGGGTTAACCGTCACACGATTTCGAGTCGTGCTCCTTCGGCCGCTCGGACACGCCACCGCCGAGAACAATACCGGACGGCCTTCGCGCTCTGTGAGGGGCCCGGCCGAGGCGGCTCAGGCGCCGGGGCGGCGGTCCGCGAAGAAGCCTTCGAGCAGGCCCGCGCACTCGGGTTCGAGCACGCCGCCGTACACCTCGAGGCGGTGGTTGAGGCGGCGGTCACGCACGACGTCCCACAGTGAGCAGACGGCCCCGGTCTTGGGCTCCCACGCGCCGAACACCAGCCGCGACACCCGTGCCAGGACGAGGGCTCCCGCGCACATCGTGCAGGGTTCGACGGTGACCGCGAGCGTGCAGCCTTCGAGGCGCCAGCCGTCGCCGAAGCGTTTCGCCGCGGCACGCAGCGCGAGGACCTCGGCGTGCGCGGTGGGGTCGCCCAGCTCGACGCGGGCGTTGCGGGCGGCGGCCAGCGGGGCGCCGTCCGGGGCGAACACGACCGCGCCGATCGGCACGTCCGCCCCCGGGCCGCGCGCTGCTTCGAGCGCGGCCTCCACGGCTTCGGTGTCGGTCGGGCGTCTCAGAGCTCGTCCAGCAATCTCGCGAACTCGTCGGCGAACCCGCAGCGCTGCGCGATCATCTGCAATTGCTCGTCAGGGTAGAGATCCACCTCACCGACGATGACCTCGAGTTCGACTCCTGGCAACCCGAGATCGGCGAGAATCTCCAGATCACCCTCCGGCCAGACGGCGTCGTCGTCCTCGTCGGGGGGATCGACCCGCAGGACGTCGAGGACGTCCGCGGCGATGTCGTAGTCGAGCGCGGCGGCGGCGTCGGACAGCAGTAGCGACGGCCCCCTCGGACTCGGCCGGACGATCACGAAGAACTCGTCGTCGACCGCGAGCAGCCCGAACGCCGCTCCGGTCGACCGGAGTTTGCCCAGCTCGGTGATCGCCGCGTCGAGTTCCGCCAGCGCCCCCTGGTCGAGGGCACTGCAGCGCCATCGACCGTCCTCCCTCACCACCGCCACGGCAAAGCCCGTGACCGGCTCTTGCACCGCCATGGCCACACCGTATTCCGCCCGTCCCCTCGGCGCACGCACGGTGCGGCCGAAGCGCCGTTGGTGCCACTATCGAGCCATGACAGGACCCACTGACCTGCCCACTTTGCCCGGTGGAGCGTTCGCCGGATTGATCGACGAGGCACGCGCGATCCAGCAGGAAACCGTCGAACTTCGCCGGACGGTGCACCGCCACCCCGAGGTGGGGCTGCACCTGCCGCGGACGCAGGCGGCGATCAAGGACGCGCTGGCGGGGCTGCCGCTGGAGATCACCGAAGGCAGGTCGACGTCGTCGCTGACGGCCGTGCTGCGCGGGGCGAAGCCCGGCCCGGCGGTGCTGTTGCGCGGCGACATGGACGCGTTGCCGCTGCACGAGGACACCGGACTCGACTTCGCGTCCGAGGTCGAGGGCGTCATGCACGCGTGCGGGCACGACGCGCACGTCGCGATGCTCGCGTCGGCGGCGAAGCTGCTGTCGCAGCGGGCCGAGCGGCTCGCCGGATCGGTCGTGTTCATGTTCCAGCCCGGCGAGGAGGGCGAGCACGGCGCGCGGCACATGATCCACGAGGGCGTGCTCGACGCGGCCGGCGAACGGGTCGAGAAGGCATTCGGCCTGCACATCGTCGGACGGGCCCGCAGCGGTGTCATCCAGGTCCGGCCGGGCCCGGCCATGGCCTCGGCCGACAAGTTCGACGTGCTGGTCACCGGCAAGGGCGGGCACGGATCGGAGCCCGACAGCGCACTGGACCCGGTCCCGGCCGCCGCGGCGATGGTCGGTGCGCTGCAGACCATGGTCACCCGGCGGGTGAGCGTGTTCGAACCGGCGGTGGTCACCGTCGGCCGGATCACCGCGGGCACGACGTCGAACATCATCCCGGAGACCGCCGAGTTGGAGGGCACGATCCGGACTCTGTCCGAGCGCACCCGCGCGTTCGTCCGCGAGGAGCTGCCGAAGGTGTGCGAGGCGGTCGGCGCCGCGCACGGCTGCCGGGTGTCGGTCGACATCACGCCCGGCTACCCGGTCAGCGTGAACGACGACGTGGTTGCAGCGCAGGTCGCCGACATCGCGGGCACGTTGCTCGGTCCGTCCAATGTGGAGATATTGGGCGCGCCGGTGATGAAGGCGGAGGACTTCTCCTACGTTCTGCAGCGTGTCCCCGGCGCGTTCGCCTTCCTTGGCGGGTGTCCACAGGGGACGGATCCGGTGGACGCCGAGGACAACCATTCCAGCCGGGTGCGCTTCGACGAGGACGCCATGGTGCACGGGGTCGCACTGCACACCGCGTTCGCCCTGGCGTCACTCAAGGGCTCGTGAGCGTTCCGACCGGGTGCGGGCTCGAGCGCCCCAATGGGGTTCTCTCGGTAGGGGTGGAGATGCGGCTTTGCTGGTGGGTGGTGCTGCGAAGGCCTCCTTACCGGCGCTCAACGCTGTGAAGGAGGCCTTCACAGCATTCGGTGCGGTTGGGGGTGCGTGGTGTTCGCGGGGTTGTCGTTGCGGTTGGGGGTCGCGCGGCGGTCGTGGATGTCGCGAACGCTCCGTTCGGGACGTTGATCGTCGGTAACGGCCCGTTCGCGACGTCGCGATGTTGTCGGCGTGGGCGGAGAGAGTCCGAGGGACACCCCCGATGCACCCAACGCCCCCAGGGACGCCCTCGTCGCACCCCGCCCCCGGCCCGCGCACCGAAAGCGCCCTCCAGCACATCCGGCAACACCCACCGCCCCAGACCCCTTGGCGAGAAAGCCTGAATGACCACCGGGCAACGGGAACGCCCTGAGCAGTCGGCCATCCCGGTGACGACGGTGGTCCAGACCTTGACAGCGCCTCCAGTGGTCTAGTCCACTGGAGGCGCCAGGGGTATTCAGGAGGCCCTGATGCGCCAAAAGGTCTACGCCACCGTCGTCGTACTGATCGCCGCGCTGTGTGGGTTCGCCGCACCCGCCGCCGCCACATCGGCCACTGCCGCGCTGCCCACGCACGCGCTCGTCGGCTATCTGCACGCGAGCTTCGCCAACGGGTCGGGCTACACGCGCATCGCGGATGTCCCGGCCGACTGGAACATCATCGACCTCGCCTTCGCCGAACCGACGTCGGTCACCTCGGGGCAACTGCGCTTCAACCGCTGCCCGGCGTCGGAATGCGCCAACGTCGAGTCCGATGTGGACTTCGCGGCCGGGGTCAAGGCGCAACAGGCCAAGGGAAAGAAGGTACTGATCTCGGTCGGCGGCCAGAACGGGCAGGTGCAGCTCACCTCGACGGCGGCGCGTGATGCGTTCGTCGCGTCGGCGAGCGCCATCATCGACAAATGGGGCCTCGACGGCATCGACATCGACTTCGAAGGCCACTCGCTGTCCCTGAATTCGGGTGACAACGATTTCAAGAACCCGAAGACGCCGTCGATCGTGAACCTGATCTCGGCGCTGAAGACGCTGAAGGCCCGCTACGGCGAGAACTTCGTGCTCACGATGGCCCCGGAAACGTTCTTCGTCCAACTGGGCTACCAGTTCTACGGCCCGGGCAGCGGCTCGGATCCCCGCGCCGGGGCGTACCTCCCGGTGATCCACGCGCTGCGTGACTCGCTGACGCTGCTGCACGTCCAGGACTACAACTCCGGGCCGATCATGGGCCTGGACGACCAGTGGCATTTCATCGGCAACGCGGACTTCCACACGTCGATGACCGACATGCTGCTCACCGGCTTCCCGGTGGCCCGCAACAAGGCCAGCGTTTTCCCGGCGCTGCGGCCGGACCAGGTCGCGATCGGCCTGCCCGCGGCCTCGTACGCGGGCAACGGCTACACCGCGCCCGCCGAGGTCCGCGCGTCGCTCGACTGCCTGACGAAGGGTTCGGGCTGTGGGACGTACAAGCCGCACGGGGTGTTCCCGGCGCTACGCGGGCTGATGACCTGGTCGATCAACTGGGACAAGTTCAACGGCTGGGAGTTCGCGAAGAACTTCACCGGCTACTTCGGCTGAGTCCCGCCTCCCGCGGATCTTTCCGGCTCCTGACAGCTTCGTGTTAATGTCGTATCGTATATCAGATCTGACCTGTCAGGGAGCGCGATGACGTTCGGGGCACAGCGGCGGCGGCTGTCCGGGGTGGTGGCCATCCCGGTCACCCCCTTCGACGCGGACGGCGGCGTCGACGCGCACGCGTACGGCCTGCTCGTCGAGCGGCTGATCGGCCGCGGGGTCGAGGCGGTCACGCCGAACGGGAACACCGGCGAGTTCTACGCGCTCGACGAGCAGGAAACGCGTCTCTGCCTGGAAACCACGGTGAAAGTCGTCACAGGACGGGCCAGTGTGGTGGCCGGGGTGGGCCATGACGTCGCGTCGGCGTCGCGGGCGGCCCGGCACGCGCGCGACGCCGGGGCGGACATGATCATGATCCACCAGCCCGTCCACCCGTACGTCTCGGACGAGGGCTGGGTCGAGTATCACCGTGCGATCGCCGATGCCGTCCCGGAACTCGGCGTCGTCCTGTATGTCCGCAACGCGGCGATCACCGGCACCCAACTCGCGACGCTCGGCGAGGCGGCACCGAACGTCATCGGGGTGAAGTACGCGGTGCCCGACCCGGTGCGGTTCGCCTCGGTGGCGCGGGACGCCGGATTCACACGGTTCACCTGGATCGCCGGACTGGCCGAGCTTTCCGCGCCGGGCTACTTCGCGGTCGGCGCGACCGGGTTCACCTCGGGACTGGTCAACGTCGACCCGGCGACGTCGTCGGAGATGTTCCGCGCACTCGCGACCGGCGACTACCCCGCCGGGATGGCGGTCTGGCAACGGATTCGGCCGTTCGAGGAGATGCGCGCCGAGCACGGGAACGCCAACAACGTCAGCGTGGTCAAGGAGGCACTCGCCCAGCTCGGCCTGTGCCGCCCCGATGTCCGCCCGCCGAGCCGGGCACTCACCGAAGCGGAACGCTCCCACGTCGGCGAACTGCTCGCGGCCTGGGACCTGGCAGGCTAGGCCCCGGCACTCAAGCCGTTCAGCGATCGGCGATCCTTTGTCCTTTGTGGACTCTCGCCGTAATGACGGGTGCTTGACCAGGCCGGGTTGCCCGTCTCGCCGTTGAGACGGGCAACCCGGTCGACAGGTACATCAAGAACTTCGTCCACCGTCCGTGAACCCGAGGTGGGCGCTGCCTCGCGAGGAACAGCGAAGCGGCTGCTCGTTGGCCAGCCTGACCAAGATGGGCTCTGCGCGGCGGATGGGCCGATGCCGGTTGGTGCTCCTGTCCTCCGGTCGGACAACGCGACCGGTCGGGCACCGAGGGTGAACCTGGCAGGCCGCCGATTCACGTTTCGTCCTCGATGTCTCGGACTGTACACCTCATCGTGTCCCGATGGTTGGTTTGCACGAGCCCTATCGGGGTGAGACCCTGGAGGTAGACCACGGAGCTTCCGTGGCGTCCGGAGGCCCAGCGCCTTTCTCCGCCGGGACCTCCGGCGGTTGGGAATCCTTGCTGGACAAGGCCTTTCGTACGTACCCAAAGCGGTGCATGATCTTGACGACGACCCCAGCACTCGACCCGGGGGCGCCGTCGCCCGGCACCGGGTCCGATTTCGCCGAACTTTCCCGGCTGGTGAAGCACGCCGGTCTGCTGGGACGCAGAAGGCGTTACTATACTTGGAAAATCGGCCTCAACCTGCTCGCCTTCGCTGGCGGATGGGTGGCCTTCGCGTTCCTCGGGAACTCATGGTGGCAGCTGTTCCTCGCCGCGTTCTTCGCCATGATGTTCACCCAGCTGTCGTTCATCGGCCACGACGCCGGGCACAAGCAGATCTTCCGCGGCCGCCGCGCCAACGACGCGACCGGCATGGTCCACGGCAGCCTCGTCGGGCTCAGCTACGGCTGGTGGATCGGCACGCACAACCGGCACCACGCCAATCCCAACCACGAGGACGAGGACCCGGACGTCAACATCGCCGCGCTGGCGTTCACCAGGGCGCAGGGCGGCGAGCGACGCGGTTTCCTGCGCTGGGTGGCGAAATACCAGGCCATCCTGTTCTTCCCGCTGCTGTTGCTCGAAGGCCTCAACCTGCACGTGTCGAGCGTCGTCGCGGTGTGGCGGCGGGACGTCAAGCGACACAAGCTCGAAGCGGCGCTCCTGCTCGGCCACCTGGCCGCATATCTGACCGCGGTGTTCGTCGTGTTGTCCCCGGGAACCGGCTTCGTGTTCATCGCGGTGCACCAATGCCTTTGGGGCCTGTACATGGGTTGTTCGTTCGCGCCCAACCACAAGGGCATGCCGACACTGTCCGCCGGGCACCGGCTCGACTTCCTGCGCAAGCAGGTGCTCACCTCGCGCGACATCCGAGGCGGTCCGGTGGTCGACTTCGCACTGGGTGGGCTGAACTACCAGATCGAACACCATCTCTTCCCCAGCATGGCCCGGCCGAACCTGCGGCGCGCGCAGGTGATCGTGCGAGAGTTCTGCGCGCGGCACGGGATCGAGTACGCCCAGTGCGGCTGGTTGCGTTCCTACGGTTTCGTCCTGCGGCATCTGCATTCCGTCGGCGCACCACTGCGTACGCCCACCCACGTCAGATCGTGAAGGAGCACACCACCCCCTGATGTCGCGAATGCTCCATTGGAGACAGTGAACGTCCTCAATAGAGCATTCGCGACATCGAGCCCGCTCTCAGACCATCACGCCACGCGCTCGGCGTCGGCGGGCAACGTCATCGGCAGGCCGAAGGACGGGAACACGGCGGGGACGAAGTTGACGACCTCGGCAACCTTGCCGTCCATAATGGACAGCACGTCCAACGCGAAGGCGTGGAACTCCCGGTCTTCCGACGGCCACCGGATGTAGCTCGCGACGGCGGGCTGCCCGTTCGCCGAAGTAAGGCGCATGGCGAAGTCGAGCGCGTTGGCGCCCCGCAGCGCGGGTGCCCACCCCTCCAGCACCTCGGCGAGTCCGCCGTACCAGGTCGGGTCCGGCCCCATCCAACCGCCGGCGCCCGCCTGGTGGCTGCACCGGACGTCCTCACGCAGCAACTCGGCGAGCGCGTCCTCGTCACACTCCACCACCGCCGTCATGTAGCGCCGCACGAGGGCGCGCTCGTCGGCACTAGCGGCAGGGCGCCACTCCGCGCGGCACGCGGGCAGGTGTTCCTTCAGCTCGGCGCGGCCACGCTGCAGTGCGGAGTTGACCGACGCGGGCGTCGTCTCCAGCAGCGACGCGGCCTCCTTGGCCGACCAGCCGAGCACGTCACGCAGGATCAGCACCGCACGTGTCCGCACGGGCAGGTGCTGGATGGCGGCGAGGAACGCCAGCTCGATCGTCTCGCGCGCGACCGCGACCGCGTCCGGTTCCCCGTCCTTGTCGGCCACCGATTCCAGCAGGTGGTCCGGGTAGGGCTGCAACCACGGGACGGCGACGGCAGGCCGCGGCGCGAGGTCGGAATCCTCGGTGACGGGCAGGTCGAGCGTCGGCAGCTTGCGCGTGGTCGCGTCGAGGAAATCGAGGCACGCGTTGGTGGCGATCCGGTACAGCCAGGCCCGGAAACTCGCCTTGGCCTGGTACGTCTCGCGCTTGCGCCACGCCCGCAGGAACGTCTCCTGCACCTGGTCCTCGGCCTCGTCGTACGAACCCAGCATCCGGTAGCAGTGCACCCGCAGCTCCCGCCGGTGCCGCTCGACCAAGCTGCTGAACGCCGCTTCGTCCCCGGCCTTCGCCGCCGCCACGACGGCACTGTCCTCAGTCATGGAGATCCCTCCGCCCAGCTGTGTGTTCACCATGCCCGGTGTGACGGTGAACGGCAGGAAAACTCAGCACCGCGCAGGTCAGCGGGGGTGTGGCGGAAGTTACTCGCACGTTAAGGACGCGTCAGCGACTGGCTTCGGAGTGTCAGGAGGGTGTCGACGGCGGCGGCATCGCGGTGGATCACGGCGTTGGCTGAGCACGTGTCCGATACGACCCACGCACGGAGGTAACCGTGACGCTCAGCGAGCTCCTGCCCAGCCTCGGCTGTGAGGCCGCCGACCACCTCGAACCGGGTCTTTGGCCGCGGAGCACCTGTCTCGGTGAGAACGGCGAGCTGCTCTTCGCCGGTGCACCGGTGAGCCACCTCGCCGCCAAGTTCGGTACCCCGGCGTTCCTGATCGACGAGGCCCAGATCCGCGCCACCGCGCGGGCCTACCGCCGTGCGCTGCCCGAGGCCGAGGTCGCCTACGCGAGCAAGGCGCTGTGCATCCGCTCGGTGCTGCGCTGGGTCGCCGAGGAGGGCCTCTCCCTCGACACCTGCTCGGCCGGTGAAATCGCCGCGGCCCGGTCGATCGGCTTCCCCGCCGAGCGCATCCTGTTGCACGGCAACGCGAAGACCCCGGAAGACCTCAAGGCCGCGCTGGCCTACGGCGTCCGTCGCATCGTCGTCGACTCGCTCGACGAGATCGAGGCGCTCGGCGCGCTCGCCCACGGTGCCCAGCAGGTCATGATCCGCGTGACACCCGGCGTTTCGGGTGACACCCACGCGAAGATCACCACCGGCACCGAGGGCCAGAAGTTCGGTTTCTCGCTGCGCGAAGACGTTCACGACAACGTCGACCGCGCGGTCGCGGCGGTGCTGGCCCAGCCCGGTCTGCGGCTCGTCGGCCTGCACTGCCACATCGGCTCGCAAGTGTCCCGTGTGGACAGGTACGAGGAAGCCGCGCGGAAGATGGTCGACGTGCTGGTGCGCATCCGCGACAGCCACGGCGTCACGCTGCGGGAACTGGACCTCGGCGGCGGCCACGCCGTCCCGTATCTCACCGGTGACCCCGACTTCGATCTCCAGGGCTATGCCCGGCGGCTGCGGATCGCGCTCGGCTACGAATGCTCGCGGCACGACTTTCCCTTGCCCCGCTTGACGATCGAGCCCGGACGCGCGATCGTCGGCCCGGCCGGGATCACGGTGTACCGGGTGTGCGCGGTCAAGCGCGGCAGCCGGACGTTCGTCGCCGTCGACGGCGGCATGAGCGACAACGCGCGCCCTGCCTTGTACGGCGCCAAATACACCGCGCGGCTCGTCGGCAGGCACACCCGCGCCGCGCGGCAGCCGGTGACCGTCGTGGGGCGGCACTGCGAATCGGGCGACATCCTCGCCGACGACGTCTGCCTGCCCGCCGATGTCCGGCCGGGCGACCTGCTTGCCGTGCCGTGCACCGGTGCGTACCACCACTCGCTGGCGTCGAACTACAACCTCATCGGCCGCCCGCCCGTCGTCGGCGTCCGCGACGGTATGGCCACGCTGCTCGTCCGCCGGGAAACCGAGGAGGATCTGCTGCGCCGCGACGTCGGCTGAGCCTTACCGCAGCACCGTTTCGATCCGGGCGGCCAGGTCCAGCACCGCGCCCGCGCTGAGCGTCCATCCCGTCGAACGCGCCCGGTGCAGGGTACGCACGAGCAGGACCGCCCCCTGGGTGAGCGGTTCGAGGGCCAGCAGCCGCTCGACTTTCCAGCTGTGGCTGGGATCGGGCCCGGCGACGGTGGGCGTCAACGCGGCGGCCGCTTGCAGCAACGTGGGATCCGCGTTCAGCATGCCCGCGGTCACGACGTCACCTTCGAACGACGAGCCACCCAGCGCGACCCGGGCGGGCAGCGGGACGTCCAGCGGAACGGCGTACAGCAGCGTGCCCAGCCCCATGCTGCGGCGGATCACCGAACCGCCGCTCATGATCGCGGCACGGAGCTCGAACGGCCGGGGTGCCTGGGCGTCGACGTACACGAAACAGTGCGTCGGCGCCGGCATCCCGCTGAACCGTTCGCGCGGCGGCAACAGGCTCCCGGCGGGAACTCCGATGCTGTCGGCCGGAAGTGTCATGGCGGACGGCGGTCCGGCGAGGCCGAGTTCGCTTCCGAGCACACGGGCGATGTCGGCGGTCACGTTCGCCGGATCGCCACGCCTGCCGGTCCAAACGGCTGCGGGCATGGTGATCCTCAGGCGATTCCGGCGGCTTCGTGCTGCACACGCGCCGCTTCGTCCGGCTGCCCTGCGGCGGCCAGCAGTTCACCGAGCCGCCGCAACGCGGCCTGCAGTTCGGCCTGGAACCGTCCCGGCCGCACCCGGGTGAGCTCACGCCACTGGTCCGCCGCGGACCTGGCGTGCGTCAGCGCCTCCTCCGCGCGGCCCTGGGTAGCCAGCTGATCGCGGCTCTGGTCATGCCACTGGGCCTGACGCAGCAACGTCTGCGAGCGATCTTCGACCGGCGCCGACGCGGCCGCCTCGGCCCTCGCGACCTTCCGCTTGCGGACCGCGACACTGAGCGCGCTCACCCCGGCGAGCAGCGCGCCCACGACCACCGCGGACACCAGCGCGTGCGGCAGATCGCTGCTCGCGCCATAGGGGACGGCCAGGTGCGTGACTGTGGAAGTAATCATGCCGGGGACGCTAATCACGGCAGATGAGTTTTCGATGACGCGCCGATGATCGCCTGGGCCCTTGCCCGGCGTGACATCGGAGAAAGCTCTGTCTCCCTCGCCGACGGCACCAGGCGCGCCGTCCGCCCGGTTCATGGACCCTCCTGGTCGCGGGTGTGAAGCGGCCCCGGACCGTAACGGGCGGCCGGACTACAGCGAAAGATGTCCGACGAGGGTACGCAGAACGCACACCGCGACACGCGCGCGGATAACGTGACGATAAGGTCTCCCGCTTTGTCGGTGCGACTGGATACGCTGCGCGCTTAAGAAAACACATGCCGAAACAAAGGGAGGGACGGCATGGGTGAAGAAGTACGCACGCGGAACGACGATCAGCGCGCCCAGCGAGGACTGGACAGCACCGACCGGACGTTGATCTCGCTGCTCCAGCACGACGGACGCGCCTCGTTCACCGCGCTCGCCAAGGCGGTGGGCCTGTCCGAGGGCGCGGTACGCCAGCGGGTGCAGCGGTTGCTGCGCGAGGACATGATGCAGATCGTCGCCATCACCTCGCCCGCCAACGTCGATCTCGATCGGCAGGCGATGGTCGGGATCACCGTCAGCGGCGATCCCCGCGACGTCGCGGACAGGCTTTCCTCGCTGCCCCACGTGCACTCCGTCGTGCTGTGCGCGGGCAGCTTCGACCTGCTGGCCGAGCTGACCTGCCGGGACGACGAACACCTGCTGCAGGTGCTCGGTGCGGACATCCGCTCGATCCCGGAAGTGACCGGTACCGAACTGTTCGTGTACCTCAAGCGCGCCAAGCAGGATTACACCTGGGGCCACCTGACGAACTAGCCCGTGTCGTCCCATCCAGGTACGCGAACCGGCTCCCCAGGTACACGTGTCGTCCGGCTGAGTACGCGAGCCGACCGTCCGGATCCGGAACCGGTGCGCCGGGGCAGCCCCTGGCGCACCGGTTCCGATCATCGGAACAGTGCCTCGGTCACAGAAACCGCCGATGCCCCGCGGCCACCGGCTTCTTCTGCCGTGCCAAGCCGTTCAGCACGTCCGGCAGAGCACCGGTGTGCAGCACACCGAGCCGCTGCGTCGCCCGGGTGAGCGCGACGTAGAGTTCGGCCGCGCCGCGCGGCCCCTCCGCGAGAATGCGGTCCGGTTCGACGACGAGGACGGCGTCGAACTCCAGCCCCTTGACCGCCGAAGGCGCCCGCACGCCGGAAATGTCCGGTGGCCCGATCACCGCGAACGTGCCTTCTCCCGGTGTTTCCGCACGCACGAACTCCTCGACCGCGGCGGCGAGGCCGTCCGCGCCGACCTGCCGCGCCCATGGCCGCACCCCGGCCGCCCGCACCGAATCCGGCGGCCGCACGCCGGGCGCGAACTCGGCGAGCAGGGCCGCCGCCACGGCCATGATCTCCGACGGCGTGCGGTAGTTCACCGTCAGCGCGCGGTAGACCCACCGATCCGCGACGTAGCGGGAAAGCATCGCGCCCCACGACGTCGCGCCCGCCGCCGACCGGCGCTGCGCCAGGTCGCCGACGATCGTGAACGACCGGCTCGGGCAGCGCCGCATCAGCACCCGCCAGTCCATTTCGGACAGTTCCTGCGCCTCGTCGACGACGACGTGCCCGTAGGTCCACTCCCGGTCCTCGACGGCGCGTTCGGCGAGATCGCGGGTGTCCCGTTCGATCTGCCGCTCAGCCAGTTCCGCCGCGTCGGTGAGGTCGGTGATGATGAGCCCGACCTCGTCGTCGATGATCTCGTCCCGCTCCATCGCCACCGCGTCCAGCACGCCCTGCGCGTACTCCTCCGCGTCCCGCCGCTCCTGCGCGGCGACGGCTTCGGCCACGGAACGATCCTCGCCGAGGAGCTCGATCGCCTCGTCGAGCAGGGGAACGTCGGACACCGTCCACGCCGCTCCTCGCGCGCGGAACAGCGCCGGGTCGCCCCCTGCCGCCGCGATCCGTTCGGCCGAACCGAAGAGATCCGCCAGCAGCCGCCGCGGCGTCAGCACCGGCCACAGCCGGTCGAGCTCGGCCATCAGCCGATCGTGTGCCTCGAGTTCGAGCCGGGTGTGGGCGAGCAGGTCCTCTCGCACCGCGGTGAGTCCCCCCGTCCCCTGCGCGTCCCGGTCCAGTTCGCGCAGCATTTCGGCGGGGATCGACGCGAGGAGCGCCGGATCGTCGGAGCCGAGCCAGCCCGCGCCGATCCGGTCCACGGCCCGTTCGGCCAGGTCCCGGAGTACCCACTCGCGGAACACCGCCCTGGCCTCGTTGTGCCGCAGCCCGCTCGCGCGTGCCTTCTCCCGAGCCGCCTCGGCGACCCCGGCGTCGAACTCGATCGTGATGTCGCTGAGTCCGATTTCGAGCGGCTCGGCGGGCAATCCCTGCCGATCCGCCACCGCGGCGGCGAGGACGTCGAGCATCTCCAGCGATCCCTTGATCCGCTGCACCTCCGGATCGCGTTCCTCGGCGACGACCCGCAGGCCCGGCAGGAGATCACCGGGCGTCGCGAAGACGACGTCCGTCTCGCCGAGCGACGGCAGCACCCTGCCGATGTAGTCGAGGAACCCCGTACTCGGCCCCACGACAAGGACGCCGCGCCGGGACAGCCGCTCGCGCTTGGCGTACAACAGATACGCGACGCGGTGCAGCGCGACGGCCGTCTTCCCGGTGCCCGGCCCGCCTTCGATCACCGTCACCCCCGCGTGCTCCAGCCGGATGATCTCGTCCTGCTCGGCCTGGATCGTCGCGACGATGTCCCGCATTCCCTCGCCGCGCGGCGCGGTGACCGCCGCCATCAGTGCCGCGTCACCCCGCCCGGTGCCCTCGCCGGCGGCCCCGAGCATCTCCTCGGTGAAATCGAGGATTTTCCTGCCCCGCGTGCGGAACTGCCGTCGCGACGCCATTCCATCCGGCGACACCGGCGTCGCGCAGTAGAATGCTTTCGCGGCGGGCGCACGCCAATCCATGAGCAGTGGTTCGTAGTCGTTTTCCTCGTCGAACAGCCCGATCCGCCCGATGTAGCTCCGTTCGCCCGAAAGGGCGTCCAAGCGGCCGAAGCACAACCCGTTGTCGGCGATGTTCAGCCGGCCGAGCTCGCGCGCGTGGACCGCGGTGAAGCCGTCCCGTTCGGCAAGGGAGGAAGCACCTTGGGCCTTGACCGCGTCGCCGAACATGGCAGCCGCCCGCGCCCGCTCGGCGTCGAGCCGTCCGTAGAGGAAATCGACGTGGGCTCGCTCGGCCCGCAATTCCTCGTCATACCCCTGATTTGACAAGTTCCCCTCACAACCGCTATAGTAAGCTTATCGGTCGGCGAAGTGCGAAGATTCCTTTCACGAGGTGAGCACACGCCGACTTTTCATTGTCCACACCTTGTCAAGTACCAGGCACAAAGAGGGCGCCCCGGCCACCCGGAGCGCCTTCTTTTTTCGTGCTCAGTCCAGCAGGAATTCCCGCACCCGCAGCGGCCGGTCCACCACCCGGACCTCGCCGAGCAGGCCGTAGAAACTCTGCCCCACCACCCCGTCATAGGCGGAGGCGCCGACGAGCCAGCTGCCACCTGGGTTCGCGATACCGATCGCGGGCGTCTCGGGGTTACGCAGCACCGCGCAGCCGTCGACGTACACCGTCGTCCGGCGGCCGTCGTTGACCACGGCGACATGCCACCACTTCGCGAGCGGCAGCTCGTGCCCCCAGTTCGTCGAGATCGCGTTCTGGTTCAGCGGGAAGGCCGCCCACTGGAA
Organism: Amycolatopsis sp. NPDC058986; assembly: GCF_042741125.1. Classification (NCBI taxonomy): domain Bacteria; kingdom Bacillati; phylum Actinomycetota; class Actinomycetes; order Pseudonocardiales; family Pseudonocardiaceae; genus Amycolatopsis; species Amycolatopsis sp. NPDC058986. The sequence goes on from NZ_JBHYJW010000022.1 coordinate 75,869, forward strand.
CGCCGCACCGTCCGAAAGGGACAGTGTGGCCGCCGGCTCCTTCGGGTCGTCACCGGTCTTCCCCGCCTGCCCGCCCGAACCCACTCGGCCGAAGAGCCCGCTCCACGCGTGATCGCCGTTCCGGAAGTCCTCGGGCAGCCAGACGAACGCCTCGATGGTGTAACCACGCTGGAAGGTCGCGGTGTTCATCGGCGCGGTGCCGACCGTGCGCAGGTAGGCGCCACGCCCCGGCTTCCGCCCGCCGTCGAAGCGCAGGCTCGCCCGTGACGGCTGCCGCGGCGAGAACCGGGCGGAGTACGTCAACGCGCTTGCGCCACTGCCCGGCACCGTCGCCCTGACCAGGTCGTTGCCCTGCCCCGACAGGTCACGCACCGGTGTGCCCTCGGGCACCGGCTGTCCGTCCCCGCCACCCTCGAACCGCCAGTACGCGACGGTGCCCGGCACGAGTTCCTGACGCGGCGGGCGGGCCGGCGGCACCGGGATCGGGGCGAACCCGGCGAAGCGCTCGACGAAGTCGATCTCCATGCTGAAGTAGTCGACCGCCCCGGTGCGCTCGACCTCCAGGCGCTCCAGCTCGGTGAGCCGGTCGGCCCGGTCCGCCAGCCACGGCGAGAACGTGCGGACGTCGATCACGCCACGCGCCAGGTCGAACTGGTACAGCCGGATCATCGCGCTGCCGCCGTAGTAGCGGTCCTGGTAGTTGGTGAGGTGCAGATGCACGTCGTGCCCGGCGACGTTCTTCTTGACCGTGCGTCCCGGCGGCCAGTAGTGACCGTTGAGGCTGAGGAAGATCTGATCGTTGCCGGAGATCAGCTCGTCCCACACCCGCTGCCCGAACTCCGACAGGTGCGCAGCGCCGCTCCCGTCGGAGTCCACCAGCTCGTGGATCGTCAGGATCGCCGGAGCGTGCGGATGCTGCTTCAGCACGTCTCGCGCCCAGGCCAGCCCACCGGCCGACGGCCGCCAGTCCAGCGCGAGCAACAGCCACTCCCGTCCAGCGGCGCGGAACACGTGGTAGCTGTTGTAACCATCCTTTGTGGACCCGCGATACGCCGGTGACCGGCGGAACCGCTGCGGCCCGAACGCGTCGAGGTACGGCGTGCGACCGCGCTGATCGTCGGTCGAGGAATTCACGTCATGGTTGCCCGCCAACGTGCTGTACGGGAACCGGCGGCGGTCGAGGATCTCGAAGGCCCGGCTGATCTTCGCGAACTCATCCGGCTGTCCGTGCTCGGTGAGGTCCCCGAGATGCGCAAGGAAGACAACGTTGTCATCCGTGTCGAGCACCCAGCGGAGCGCCGCCTCGACCGGTGCGGCGTCGCCACGGTCGGTGTCGAACAGGTACTGCGTGTCGGGCATGACGGCCACCGTGAAGCGGAGGCTCTCCGCGTCGCGGCGGCCGGATCGCGGAGCGGCGTCGGCGGCCGGGGCGCCGAGAACGCTGGGCAGTGAGGAAACGGCGGCGCCCGCGCCGAGCACCCCGGCGCCGCGCAGGAAGGTCCGGCGGGAGGAATCTGTCACCAGCGGAAAGGTACGGACCACGCGCGGTCGAGCGCCGTCCATCCCGGCAACGGGGGCCGAACTCCGGATGAACAGCGGTACGGTCGACGGGTGGGGGATGAACCGGATACCGCCGGGACGCTCCGGCCGCGGCGACGGAAACTCCGCTGGTGGGCGCTCGCCGGTGGCGTCGTCGCCGTGGTCGCGACCGTCTGGTGGGCAATCGACGAACTGCCGGTGGACGACGCGGTGGCGCGCGAAACGTTGCCGATCATCGACGCCCACCTGAGACAGGGCTGGCAAGGCATGGTCGCTCACGATGCGGCCGCCCCCGGCACGCACTGGGTCTGCACCGAACGGGTCATCGAAACGCGGCAGGAGGGCGACCGGCTGCGCATCGGACTGGTGGCCTCCTGCGACAAGCTCAGCAGAATCGGCGACGAACTGGTGATCGGCTCCGGATATCGGAGACAGCCCATGGTCTACGTACTCGATCGTTCGAACGGCGCCTTACACATCTCGAATATCGAACTCGCCCAGGACGGCGCCGGGCTGCAGCGCTCGGTCGAGCGGATGTTCACCTGGCTGGACGCGCGCAAGGTTCTCGCGGGCTGGGAACCGGAAGATCCGGCATCGGTCGCTCCCGCGGCGTTCGGGCTGCCGCCGGGCACCGCCGTCCGGAACCAGTGGTACGGATCCCGGTAAAGACCGTACATTCTTCAGAAATGCCTCATCCGATCGAGTGATGACCATGGTGTGGCCCCGCGGCTGATGGCTAAAGAGGGGGCATGCGAATCCTCCCTGTTGCCCTTTCCGCCGTGTTGCTGACCGCCGCGGCAGGCGTCGCCGGCGCCTCCGACGCCGTCCCGGCGAAAGGTGGCCATGGCCATCACTTCCGGGCACACGGCACCTTCGCCCCCTACACCCCCGGCGCGACCGCCGTGACCTACCAGCCCGACCTCGTCCCCGTCGGCGCGAAAGCCACCGTTTACGGATTCACCAAGTCGAGGACGAAGACCGCGCTGGTCGTCAAGGGCCTGGTGCCCAACCGGGAGTACGGCTCCCACGCGCACTCCAAGCCCTGCGGCGCGGCACCCGCCGACTCCGGGCCGCACCACCAGCACGTCCCGGACCCGGTGCAGCCCTCGGTCGACCCGGAGTACGCCAACCCGGAGAACGAGATCTGGCTCGACTTCACCACCGACGAGGACGGCATCGCCTACGTCATGTCCACAGTGGACTGGGGATTCACGGGTGACAAACGCGCCCACTCGGTCATCATCCACGAAACCCACACCCACACCGAACCCGGGAAGGCCGGTACCGCCGGTGCGCGGCTGGCGTGCCTGAACGTCGACTTCTAGAACCTCCGCCTAGAACCCCCAAGACCGTTCGGGCACGATCCGGATCCGCACCGAATACGACGCGTCGAACGCGGCGGCGTTCTCGAAGCCGATCCTGGCGTAGGTCGACTCGTACTTGTCGAGGTAGCCGGGCGCCTCGGACGCCTTGGCCTCGTCCACCTCGGCTCGGCCGTTGACGACGAGGATGCCGCCGCCACCGCTGTCACTGTTGAGGTGGAAGCTCACCTCCGGGTTGGCCGCGATGTGCCGCAGCTTCGCCGTGTCCGGCTGGCTGAACACCAGGATGTCGTCGCCGTCGAGGACGAACCACACCGGGCGTGGTGCGGGCCGCCCCTTCGGCGTCACCGTGGTCAGCCAGCCGATCGGCTCGGCCGCGCGCTCGGCCAGCCGTGGGTCGGGTTGGTAGGTCATGCCGTTACCCCCTGGTCTCGGTGTCTTCCAGAGCCAACCACACACCACCGACAGTTTCTTCCCGATGACAGAGTCTTCCCGGCAGCAGAGTCTCGGTCACGACTCCCGGACGACGCGGGCGTACCGCACCCCGGCGACCAGCAACGCCAGGCCCGCGCCGAGGAACGCCGCCACCCTGGCCATCCCGTCCAGTGCCGCGAGGTCGAACAGCACCAGCTTCAGCACCGCGGCGCCGACCAGCACCAGCCCGATCACCCGCAACGCGACGACGTTGATCCCGCGCACCAGCAGGACGAGCGCGGCCACCGTCCACGACACCGTGATCAGCACGTGGCCGGTGAGGAACCCGGTGCGGCCGGGCAGCGCCAGCAGCGTCGCGCACAGCACCACCCCGGCGGCACCGTAGAGCGCGACGACTCCGGCGAGCAGCCACGGCGGCAGGTTCGCGGCGGGCGCGCGGAGCACTTCGAGACGGAAAGCCGTCCACGGCAAGAGAATCGAGACCGCGAGCAGCAGCACCGCCACGACGAGCGCGCCGACGAGTTCGCCGGTCGTCCGGGTGCGGAACAGCATGAGCAACGCGGGCGAGTAATCGTGGACGATCCCGACCAGCCCGCCGACGACGGCGAAGCCGGCCGACGCGGCCATCGCGAACCGGTTGCGGCTCCAGCGCGCGAGGAAGACGAGCAACAAAGCCTCGCCGAGCAGCGCAGCGGCGCGTGCGGCCCCGTCGAACTGCGTCATCGTCGCCTGCATGAGCGCGATCAGCCCGGCCATGCCCGCGAGGTCGCCGACGTACCCCGGCCACCAGCGGCGTGCGGCCCAGATTCCCAGCAACGCCAAGGCGATCCCGCCCGACACGATGACGGCGCCGGTCTTCGGCAGCAGTAGCGCCGCGATCAGCGCCGGAGCCGCCGACGTCGCGAGCATGGCCAGCGATCCCGGGTCGTTTTCCTTGCGCTGCAACACGATCAGCGCCAGCACGAGGCCGACCGCCGCGACGCCGAGCGCGGCGCCGGTGTTCGTCCACGAGCCCGGCGAGCCGATCAGCGCGGTGCTCACCACCGAGGCGATGATGGGCGGGAACGCGGCGGACATGGTCAGCGACGGCCACTCGCGCCGCAGCTGCACCGGTGCCGTCGAGGCCTGGACGACCAGCAGGAACAACACCAGTTCGGGGGTGAACCCGCGGGTGATCATCGGCGCGCACACCGCGCAGCCGAGCACGACGGCCGTCGCCAGCAGTGCCGAATTCCACCGCACGGCAACGAGAATCCCGCCGACCGTGACGAGCAGCCCGAGCGCGAGCCCGGCGATCGACGGCAGGAAGTCGTACAGCACCGTGGCCGCGATGGCGTCGAGGTAGAGCGTCGCGATCCCAGTGCCGACGAGCGCGAACGCCCCGGTGCGGCCGACCGGCTTGCGGTGCAGCCACAGCCCGGTCCCGACGAGGGCGAGGCCGAACGCGCCACCGGCGAGCACGCGCGGCAGCGGCCCGAGCCAGCCGCGCTGGACGGCCAGCACGAGCAGCAGCACGATGCCGAGCAGGGTCACCGCGCCGCCGACCCAGGCGACGATCTTGCTGCCCGCGCCCTGTTTGCCGAGCGTCTCCATGAACGTCGGCCGTGGCACGGGCCGGTACGCGGGCTGTGGCGGCGTGGGCTGCGGGGGCCAGTACATCGGGGGCGGTGGCATCGGGGGTGTCGCCGCGACCGGCGGCGGGGCGGGCGCCTGGTGCGGAGCGGGCTCTTCCGTCCGGGTGGCCTGGAAGGCTCGTAGTTCGGCACCGACCGCTGCCAGCCGGCGCCCCAGGTCGTCGATCTCCCCGGCGAGGCCGAGGATTCTGTCGCGATCGGTGGTCATGCGGCAAGGATGGTTCGCGAACGGTGTCCCGCGGATCCGTAGCACTACTCAATCGGGCTCACACTGCCATAACGGACGGGCGCCGGGCGGTCGCCAACCTCGGCAGGAGCGCACCGGCGACGGCCACGACCAGCCCCGCGAGACCGAAGGCAAGCGCAATCGGCAGCCAGGTCAAGGTGCCGAGCAGACACAGGAAGAACAAGACGGTCGCGGGCACCCCGGCCAGTACCCCGCGCGTCAGCTGGATGGGGGCGGCGGCGCCGTCCAGCCGGTGGGTGAACGCGGTCAGCACACACGCGAGCACGGGGAAGGTGGCCAGCACCCCGGCGGGTCCCGCGCCGACCCTCGCCGCCGTCCAGCTCAGCGCGCCCACCAGGACCGCGCTGATGACGACCCGCGCCGCGAGTTCCCAGGCCGGTCCCGTGGGCGGCACGGTCACCACCCTTGTCCGGCGTTGTGCGAGGAACACGCCGATGAGTGTGACCGCGGTGAAGACCAGCGAGCACCACAACGGAGGCGACAGGAGCACGACGAGGCCACTCGTCGCAACGGTCGCGAGCGCCGACGTGGACAGGCAGACGACCCAGCCGCGGCGCCGGGCCAGCAGTCCGTAAGCAAGGCAGAAAACGAGCACGGCAGGCGTGCCGAGCAGGATGCCGCGCACCGCGACACGACCGGCTTCGGCGCCTTCGGTGCAGGCGAGGATCAGCACGAACGGACCGGAGGTGAGCGGGAGCGCGGTGAGCTGACCGCCGAGCAGATGACCCCAGCGCCGCTGGACCAGCGAGACGAACAGAACGAGGGAGGGTGTGAGCAGGACCTTCAGCAGCAGAACTTCCACATGTCCCGATGCTGCTCGACATCCCGCCGATTTTGTCTAGGAATTCACGGAGGTTTCCGCTCGCACGCCGAGTTATTATCGGTGATATCACCTTGACGCCGAGATTTCCACGAGAGGACGTCTGTGGACAGCATCGACCGCAAGCTCGTCGCCCTCCTGCTCGACGACGGCAGGCTGACCTATCAGGAGCTGGCCAAGGCGGTCCGCCTGTCGGCGAACACCACCGCCGACCGCGTCCGCAGGCTGCACTCCTCCGGCGTCATCAGCGGCTACTACGCGGCACTCGACTACGCGGCGATCGGGCGGCCACTGATCCTGATCAGCGACCTGCGGCTGCGCGAGGGCTACGACAACGCCGAGTTCCACCGGGGCCTGGCGACCATCCCGCAGGTCGTCGAGGCCTTCCGCACCACGGGCGAGTACGACTACCAGATCCGGCTCGCCTGCACCGGCACCGACGAATTCGAGCGCGTGCTGGCCACTTTGAAGGGCGAACACGGAGTGCGAGAAGTGCGCAGCAGGCTGGTTCTGCACGACATCGCCCTGCCCGGCGCCCGCATCCTGGAGACCGGGGACTGACCCCCCTGGCAAACCTGTTGCCCTTCGACCGTCCACTCCGGACACTGAGAGCCGATGGAAAACGAGCCACAATTCGAAGACGTCGTGAACCCGACCGCGGCCGAGATCACCGCCTGGGCCTACACACCGGGCGCCGAACAGCCCATGGAGGACTGGGATCTCATCCTGGCCCTCACCGACAAGGGGTTGCTGCTCGAGCTGGTCGCCGACCCGTCGTGCCCACAGCGCGAAATCCTGCTGAGCTGTCTCTACATCTACACGGGCGACGCCGTTCGCGCGCGATACCGCGCGTCCCCCGAGCGGGACCTGCTGGCGGTACTGGCGCAGGCGGAGAAGTACGACGAGCCGTGGCTCACGACCTGGGCCAAACGCACCCGCGCGCTGATGGCCGCCCCCGAGACCTTCGACTACGACGCGTGGTGCGGGGAAGGCCTGGCCCGGTCACCGGTCGACCCACCTGCGGGTGATGGACATCACCAGCGACAATGGAGGGCGTGACCGCGACCCTGAGCAAGCCCGCACTGAAGATCGGCCCCTACGAGGTCGATCCGCCGGTCGTGCTCGCGCCGATGGCCGGGATCACCAACGTCGCCTTCCGCAGGCTCTGCCAGGAGTACGGCGCGGGCATTTACGTCTGCGAGATGATCACCGCCCGCGCGGTCGTCGAACGCCACCCCGGCACCATGCACATGATGACCTTCGGGGCCGACGAGCACCCCAGGTCCATGCAGCTCTACGGCGTCGACCCGAAGACCATGCGCGAGGCCGTCAAGATCATCACCGGCGAGGGTCTCGCCGACCACATCGACAGCAACTTCGGCTGCCCGGTCGCGAAGGTGACCCGCAAGGGCGGCGGCGCGGCGCTGCCGTTCAAGCGGAAGCTGTTCGCCGACATCGTCCGTGAATCCGCGAAGGCGGCCGACGAAGCCGGCGTGCCGTTCACCGTGAAGTTCCGGGTCGGCATCGACGACGACCACCTCACCTACCTCGACGCGGGCCGAATCGCCGAGGCCGAGGGCGCCGCCGCGGTCAGCCTGCACGCCCGCACCGCCGCCCAGCGCTACTCCGGGCAGGCCGACTGGTCGAAGATCGCCGCGCTCAAGGAGGCCGTCACCAGCATCCCGGTGCTCGGCAACGGCGACATCTTCAGCGCCGGCGACGCGCTGCGCATGGTCGCCGAGACCGGCTGCGACGGCGTCGTCGTCGGGCGTGGCTGCCTCGGCAGGCCGTGGCTGTTCGGCGAACTCGAAGCCGCCTTCGCGGGCCGCCCGGCGCCGACCCCGCCCAACCTCGGCGAGGTCGCCCGGGTGCTGCGCAGGCACACCGAACTGCTCGTCGAGCATGACGGCCACGACAAGGCCATGCGCGACATCCGCAAGCACATGGCCTGGTACCTGATGGGCTTCCCGGTCGGCTCCGAACTGCGCCGCGGCTTCGCCATGGTTTCGAGCATGGAGCGGCTCGACGAGCTGATCGCCCAGCTCGACCACGACGCGCCGTTCCCGACCGCGGCGGCGGGCCCGCGCGGCCGCCAGGGCTCGCCGGGCAAGGTCACGCTGCCGCACGGCTGGCTCGACGACCCGGACGACGACTGCGTCCCCGAAGCCGAAGACATGCATTCCGGCGGTTAATACCTCGACGAAAATGGGCTCGTGAAACCCGTTTCGCCATTTCGCCGTCGCAGAGCTCACGGCAGTGAAGATCACGACTGGCGAACGTGATCTGCGTCACAAATAGTAGTGAACACTCCGATTTACCGAATTCGCCACGCCAGTGGATCTCGCACAATACCCCTGGTCAAGGCTGCCGAAGCGACACTAAGTCCCGATGATCCGGAAGTCCGCAGAAAAAGCACCCGGCTTCCACAAGAATGCTTAGCAGTAGCAAGAAACGACCCTTTTGTGATGACCGTTAAGGTGACTGGCGCAAGCTTTTGCGCGAAGCGCACTATGTTCCCATGACACGTCCAGAGCGCACCGGCGCGGGCGAGGTCGGCGCGCTCCCCACGGATCCTCCCGGGTGGCGTTTCGCCTTCACGGTGTTTTCCGGTCGCTGTGTCCCGTTTTGGATCACCCTCTGGTTGACGCTGGTTCTCGGCGGGCTTGTCGCACTCGGCTGCCTCGTCGGCCCCTGGGCACCCGGCCTGCTTTCCGCTGCCGGTGGTGTCGCTGCGGGGGCTCGAGCCCTCGTCAAGGCGCGCTCCCGGAAATGAGGCGCGAAAGCCCGGCCGTGGCGACAGCCGGGTAAGGCACCAGCCGTCCGGCGTTCACCGTCGCCGCGTAGGTTCGAGGGGTGATCGAACACCTCAGCATCCCCACCGCTGCCGGCTCCTTCGACGCCATCGCCGCCGGGCCCGAGGACGGCCGTCCGGTCCTGCTGCTGCACGGATTCCCCGAGGCCGCCGTCGAATGGGAACACCAGGTCGCGACGCTGGGCGTGCTCGGCTATCGCGCGGTCGCACCCGATCAGCGCGGCTACTCGCCGGACGTCCGGCCGGAGCGGCCCGCCGAGTACGGAATCGACGCACTGGTCGGCGACGTCGTGACGATCGCGGATCAGCTCGGCTGGAACCGGTTCGACCTCGTGGGGCATGACTGGGGCGCCGCCGTCGCCTGGTGGACCGCCGACGCGCACCCGGAGCGGCTCCGCAGTCTCACCGCCGTGTCGACCCCGCATCCGGCCGCGCTCGCGGAGGCCATGAAGACCGACGAGGACCAGCATCTGCGCTCGCGCTACATGACCGAGTGGCGGCAGACCCCGCTCACCGAGCGGCGCATGCTGGAGAACGACGCCCGCGCGCTGCGGGAGATCTTCGAACGCCGAGTGCCGCAGAGCAAGGTCGACGACTACGTGCGGCGGCTGTCCGAACCGGGCGCGCTCACCGCGGCGCTGAACTGGTACCGCGCCGGGCGTCCCGGCGGGAAGATCGGCAAGATCACCGTGCCCACGATGTACGTGTGGAGTACCGAGGACGTCTCCTTCGGCTCGACGGCCGCGTTCGACACCGCGAACTGGGTCAGCGGGCCGTACCGGTTCGAGATGCTGGAGGACGTCACGCACTGGGTTCCGGAGGACGCCCCGGAGGCATTGACAACACTGCTCGTCGAACACCTCAAGGCCCGCTGACAGCTTCCACTCGAAGGGGCGAAATACGTCACGGACGACCCGTCCGGCCCTGGTTGCGGCGCGCGGCGCGGTGTTCAGTGTTCATCGTGGACACGACGACTCAGCACCAGTCCGAAGCACTCGCTACCGGTGAGGACGCATCGGCGGAGACCGAGCGGATCGTCTTCGTCACCGAAGACGGCGTCCCGACCGGCGAAACCGGCCCGAAGCTCGCCAGCCACCACGAGCACACGCGGCTGCACCTGGCGTTCTCCTGCTACATCCTGCGGCACTCCGACCAGGCGCTGCTGCTGACCCAGCGAGCGGCGTCGAAGAAGGTGTGGCCGGGTGTCTGGACCAACAGCGTGTGTGGTCACCCCGCACCGGGCGAGCCGCTCGAGGACGCCGTCCGCCGGCGGGCGGAGTACGAGATCGGCCTGCCGGTGCTGTCGGGGCTGCAGTGCGTACTGCCGTCATACCGCTACCGCACACCGCCGTTCCAGGGCATCGTCGAGAACGAGTTCTGCCCGGTGTTCGTGGCGTGGACCGACCGGGACCCCGAACCGAATCCCGAGGAGGTCGGCGGCTGGCGATGGCTCGCATGGGCCGACTACGCACGGTTGCTGCACGATCCTGAGGCTGACGTGAGTTACTGGGCGAAAGACCAGTTCGAGCAGCTCAGCGCCGTCTCACCGTTTTCGTCGTTCGAGATCGACAACTCCACTGCGTGACATTACCGGACGGGTGTCGTCCACTTGAGCGATATTCACCTTCGCCCCGTACTGATACCTCAAGAGCCGCCTCCTATACGTCGACAACCATGGGGTGGCGGAGGTGGGCGCGGTGGCCGAGGACGAGCTCCGGGGGTCACCGGAGCCGGGGGATCTGCTCAGCCTCCACGAGTCGATCGCCGGACTGCTCGCGACACAGGGGGATTGGCGGCGCGCGTACCAGCACCTCCGGTCGGCGCTGGACATCGCACGCGCCGGCAGCCTGCGCGACACCTTGACGTCGAGCTACAACCGCCGCTACCTCGACCAGTGGCTGGACGGCCTGCTCTCCGAACAGCACGGTATTTCCGCACAGCACCGGCGGCCCGAAGTAGCGGTCGCGCTGATCGATCTCGACCTGTTCAAGAATGTGAACGATACTTACGGTCACCTCGTCGGTGACCGCGTGCTGCGTCGCGTCGCCGATCTTCTGCAGGAGGAGCTGCCACCCGGCGGGTTCTGCGCCCGCTACGGCGGCGAAGAGTTCGCGCTCGTGCTGCCCGGCGTCGACGCACCGCGAGCCGTCCGCATCGTCGACGCCGCGCGCGCCCGCGTCGCGCGTTACCCCTGGTCAGAGGTTCAGCCGGGGTTGCGGGTGACGGTCAGCATCGGCATCGCCCACGAGCCGGGCACGGCCCTCGCGAGGCCTGTTTCCCCCGAGCGTCAACTGCGCTGCGCGGACACGTTGCTGTACGCGGCGAAGCGCGCAGGACGCAATAAGGTCGCCTATCGCGACCATGAAACCACTCGGGTAATTACCCACTCAGAGTAACGTAAACCGGTCATTACCCCCGTTTACCTCTCCTCACCTTCACCTGATCGCCCGCTGCTACCAGCATTTTTACGACTGACGGTGAAGAAATTCCCGGGAGGGTGTCGTCACAACCGGCGGGTATCCGTACGATAACGAAAACCCGCTACGGGACGTGTGAAAGGAGACCGTGTGCCCGACGAGCGCAACACCCCGGGGACCGGTCGCCGTTCGGAAGGCACTCCCGCCCGGGGCAGGGCAGGCAGGCGCCGGTCGATGGACACCTACGGCGGCATCAGCGTGTCCGACGTGGTCGCCCGGCACACCGGGGAACGGCCGACCTTCGCACCCGGCAGCCGTCCCGGGGACGACGCGCCCGCACACCGCCCCGAAGCCGCCGAGCCGGAGCCGGAACCCCGCAGACGCCGCGTCGCACCACCCCGTCCCGCCGTCACCCAGACACCGCCATCGCCTCGCGCGCCACGTCCGGATCAGCCGCCCGCCCAGCCAGAGCCCCCGCGTCCGCCGCGGCCGCCCCGCCCGCGGCGTCCGACAGCCGCCGCTCCCGTGCCCGGCGCCCCGCCGGAACGCAGGCCACCCGCGAACGGGGCGACGCCCCAGCAAGCGCCTCCTCAGCCACGCCGTGCCCGGCGCCCGGCGCCGCCCGCCACGGGCCAGGCGCCGGTGCCGCCACCCGCGAACGGGAAGACCGCGGTGGTTCCGGCGCCCGTTCCACCCGTTGCCAACGGCAAGGCGCCCGAGCCGGCACCACCGCGCCGGCCCCGGCCCGTACCCGCGGAACAGCCGACGAGGATGACGAAGGCGGCCAAACCGGCCGCTGCCGCCGCGACCGCCACCGGAGCGCCACCGCGGGCATCGCTGGATCCGCTGACGATGACCGACGAGATGGAGGCCATCGACGAGGCCACGCAGTACCGGCGCAAGATCGACCACACGCTCGCCCGGTTCTCCGCCGCGCACGACGAACTCGAGGCGGAGGAAGCCAAGCGCAGGGAACGCCGCGATCGGCTCACCGCCCGGCCGACCGCGTTGCTGGAGCAGACCCGCACCGCGCTGATGCGGGTGGTCGCGCCGTCCTCCTCGGCGCCCGAGCCGGAGGAACAGCCGAGCCCGCAGGAAAAAGCGCCGCAGACCCGGTTGCAGGAGAAGAAGCAGCGGCACAACGAGCGAACGCTGAAGGCCGGCCGGATCGCCGCGATCATCGTCGCCCTGCTCGTCTTCCTCAGCACCGGTATCGCCTGGGGCGCGAAGACGTGGTTCGACGCGAAGTTCAACCAGGTCAGCGCGCTCGACGAGAACTCGGCGGACATCCAGAACGCGGCCGGGCAGACCGGCGACGAGAACTTCCTCCTCGTCGGGTCGGACAGCCGTGACGGTGCCTCCGCGGAGGAGAACGTCGGCGACGCGAGCTCGATCCCCGGCGCCCGATCGGACACCGTGATGATCGCGCACATCCCCGCCGACCGTAAGCGCGTGGTCGTGGTCTCGTTCCCGCGCGACCTGGAGGTCTCGCAGCCGGAGTGCGCGAAGTGGGATCCGGCCACCAGCAAGTACAGCGAAGAGAAGTCGCCCGCGGTGAAGATCACGAAGCTGAACACCGCGTACGGCGCCGGCGGCCCGCAGTGCGTGACGCGGGTGATCCAGCAGATCACCGGCATGCGGATCAACCACTTCGTCGGCATCGACTTCAACGGCTTCAAGGCCATGGTCGACGCCGTGCACGGCGTGAACGTGCACGTCGACAAGCCGATCGACGACACCACGCTGGGCATGGTCATCTCGCAGACCGGCGACATCGACATCTCCGGGGACCAGGCGCTGAGCTATGTGCGGGCGCGGCACGTCAAGGGCGACCCGACGTCCGACTACGGCCGGATGAAGCGGCAGCAGACGTTCATCGCGTCGCTGCTGAAGAAGGTCATGTCCTCGGACGTCCTGCTCAACGCCGGGAAGCTGAGCGGCTTCATCAACGCGTTCGCGAAGGCCACCTTCGGCGAGAACCTGGGTATCGACCAGATGATGACGCTGGCGAAGTCGATGCGCGGGGTGGACCTGTCCAAGATCACCTTCATGACCGTGCCGACCACCGGGAACGCGAACTCGCGCGGCAACGAGGTACTGGTGCAGAGCCAGACTAAGTCGTTGTTCCAGGCGCTGATCGACAACAGTCCGCTGCCCGACCCCAACGCATCGGCACCGGCCGAAAGCAAGGACACCGGAACGTCCGGTACCTCACCGAAACCTGGCACGAAGAGGACGAGCAACTCGGGCTGAACCGAGGGATTCGTTAGGCGTGGTTCACGTCGGGTTCACCCAGCGATGCGGTATTCGGACAGTCTTGCCCGTAGGGTGTCCTCATGCGTGAGGCTTACCATGTCGAACTCGAACAGCTCGCCGATCACCTGGCCGGAATGTCACTGCAGGTGGCCGATGCCATGGAACGCGCGACGCGTGCGCTGCTGGAGGTCGACCTCGCACTCGCGGAGCAGGTGATCGGCGACGACGCCAAGGTCGACGACGCCCGCGCCGAATGCGAGGAACAGGCCTACGCGTTGCTCGCGCTGCAGGCCCCGGTGGCGACCGACCTGCGCACGGTGCTCGCGGCCATCCACGCGGCGGAAAGCCTGGAGCGCATGGGCGACCTCGCCCTGCACGTCGCGAAGGCCGCCCGGCGCCGTCACCCGGAGCCGGTGCTCCCGGACGCCGTGCGCGACGACTTCGCCAAGATGGGCGAGCTCGACGTCAAACTGGCGCGACGCGTGGAACAGATCATCAAGACCAAGGACGTCGCCGCCGCGAAGGACCTCGAGACCGAGGACGACGAGGTCGACGACATTCACCGCCACCTGTTCACCGTGCTGATGGACCGCGAGTGGCCGCACGGCGTCGCCGCGGCGGTGGACGTGACGCTGCTCGGCCGCTTCTACGAGCGCTTCGCCGACCACGCGGTTTCCGTGGCCCGCCGGATGATCTTCGTGGTCACCGGCAAGATGCCCGGCTACGGCACCGACGACGACATCTGATCGCCGTTTCCCGGCACGGCCCGTACCCCGTTTTCGTTGGGGTACGGGCCTTTTCATGTCCGATGGACGCAGCCCTTGGCCGACTCTCCTTGTGACAGAAGGAAAACCGATCCAAGGGCTGCATGTACGAGGCAGTGTGTCAGGTGGTGACGGTGGCCATGGGGTCGAGGCCGTAGGTGCGGGCGTAGCCGTTCTCGGTACCGACGAGCAGATCGACGACCTCGAAGTAGCGGTCCCAGAAGGGAGTCTCGCGCAGCGCGTCGATGAGGAGCTGGTAGGCGTGGTGATCGTCGGCTTCCCAGACCCAGACGTCGGTGACGCGCGCGGAGTAGAACTCGGTGTCGTAGAAGCGCGACCGGACACCGGTGGTTTTGGCCTCGATCGCGGGGAGAACCTGAGTGGTGAAGGCGTCCGCTCGTTCCCGGACACTCATCGCGAGCCATTCGGGTGTGGTCTTGACGAGCATGAACGCGGTCACCGGCGCTTCGGCTTCTTCGGTGGACATGGTGGTTCCTTTTCCGGTGCTGCGGCGGCTGTGGGTCAGGACAGGACTGCGGGCTTGAGGGTTTCGGCGCACCACTGCTCGAAGGTGGTGGGAGAGGCGGTGTCCGCGGTACGGGTGACACCGGCGTCGAGGCCGTTGTCCTTGGCCTGCTTCATGTCGGCGATGCCCTGGACGAACGTTTCGTTGAGGCCGTAGCCGACGAGAGTGGTGCGCATGTCCTCGATCGGCTCGCGCTCGTAGCGGACGGGGCGGCCCAGCTGCTCGGTCATGATGCGGGCCAGATCGTTGGGGGACAGGTCCCGCGGCCCGAGAACCGGGACGTCGTCGACGCCGGTCCAGGAGCGGTCCAGCAGCAGCCGGGCGGCGACGGCGGCGATATCGGCGACGGCGACGAGGGGTGCCTTGCGGTCGGCGTCGACGACGTCGACGAAGACGCCCTTCTCGCGGATCGAATCGACCTCCTCCAGGAGGTTTTCGAAGAAGGAGGGGTTGGCCAGCGCCCGGTAGGCGACGCCGGTTTCCGCGATGAGGTCGTCCATGGCGAGGGATGCGGTGACGAGACCGGCGCGGTCGGCGACCGGAGTGCCGCGGCCGAGCGCGGAGACGCCGACGACGTGCCCGACGCCGTGGGCGGCGAGTGCCTTCACGGCCGGGCGGGTGAAGCCGCTCCAGCCGTCCGCCGGGGTCAGCGAGGAGTCCGGCGGGACGAGCCAGAAGACGGCGTCCGCGCCCTCGAAGGCCCGGTCGACGACCTCGGTGTCGCCGTGCGAGCCGGTGATCACCTCGACGCGTTCGCGCACCCCGTCAGGGAGCCGGGCGGGGTCGCGTGCGATCACCCGCAGTTCCTCGCCGTGGGCAGGGGCGGCCTCCAGCAGCAGGGGCAGCAGGTGACGGGCGATGTTCCCCGTGGGAGCAGTGATGACGATCATGAAAACCTCGTAGGTCGTGCCGGTCGGTACGCCATGAATCCTGCTGAGACCATGGCAATGCCACAATAGGAATGTCGGCACGTAATCATTGCCTGAAATGGAATTACCCTGGTGAACAGCTCTGATCCGGTTATCGACGCCAATCTCGCCGTCGCGCTCGACGCCCTGCTGACCGAGCAGAGCGTCACGCGCGCCGCCGCCCGCCTGCGCACCTCCCCGGCAGCGATGAGCCGCACCCTCGCCCGCCTGCGCCGCGTCCTCCAAGATCCCCTCCTGGTCCGGGCCGGGCAGGCCATGGTCCCCACTCCGCGTGCGCAGGCCCTGCGCGACGAAGCCGCCGCGGTGGTGCGCAGCCTGGGAGCGCTGTTCACCCCCGGTGCCGTTGTCGACCCCGCCACCCTGCACCGCACCTTCACCCTCCAGGCCGCCGACCTGGTCGGTGCGGCGCTGGCAGGCGGTCTGCTGCGACTGACCCGGCAAGAAGCGCCGGGGATCTCGTTGCGGTTCCGGGCCGAGGAGCTGGAGGCCGGACCGGCGCTGCGCGACGGCCGGATCGACCTGGAGATCGGCTCCATCGACCACGTCGATCCCGAAACCCAGGTCGAAAAGCTGTGCACCCTGCGAATGGTGGCCGCCGTCCGGCCCGGTCATCCCCTGACCGAGGAGCCCCTGACCCCGGCCCGGCTCGCTGCCGCCGACCACGTCGCGGTCAGCCGCCGCGGCCGGTTCACCGGCCCCCTCGACATCGCACTGGGCGAGCACGACCTTCGCCGGCGGGTCGCCGTCGTCCTCCCCAGCCATCTGGCCGCGATGGCCCTCGCCGCCCGCAGCGACGTCGTCTGCCTGGTCCCCGCGGCACCCTCCGGCGCGACTCCGTCACCCCTCACCGCCGACGCCACCGCCCTCGGCCTGCGCCTCCTCGACATCCCTCTGCCGTTGCCGCCAGTGACCATCGGGATGGCCTGGCATCCCCGCCAAGCCGCCGACGGAGCCCACCGCTGGCTCCGCGACGCCGTTCGCCGGGCACTTCGGGTACCCGGAAGGTCGGCTGCCTGACGCGTCCAGGACTCCCGTCTGTCCTTTGTGGATGATCGCAGCGTTCGGCGTGACCCGGAGTACGGCTCATGGAGTGGAGAGCGCACGTCTCGAACGTGCCGTTCGCGACGCTCAACGTCCCCAATTACGCTTTCGGGACATCGATGGAGCGGCCGGAAAGTGTTGGGGGTAAAGAGACGTGGGGGCCTCCTCGAGGGATCCAGAATCCCTTGAGGAGGCCCCCACGGACCGAAAGAGAACGATCAGCCGAAGCGACCCGAGATGTAGTCCTCGGTGGCCTTCTCGTTCGGGTTGGAGAAGATCTTCTCCGTGTCGTTCAGCTCCACGAGGCGCCCCGGCTGGCCGACCCCGGCGAGGTTGAAGAACGCCGTCTGGTCGGAAACCCGCGCCGCCTGCTGCATGTTGTGCGTGACGATGACGATCGTGTAGTCCTTCTTCAGCTCGCCGATCAGGTCCTCGATCGCGAGCGTCGAGATCGGGTCGAGCGCGGAGCACGGTTCGTCCATCAGCAGCACGTCCGGCTGCACCGCGATCGCCCGCGCGATGCACAGACGCTGCTGCTGCCCGCCGGAGAGGCCGCCGCCCGGCTTGTTCAGCCGGTCCTTGACCTCGTTCCACAGGTTCGCGCCGCGCAGTGCCCGCTCGGCGATCTCGTCGAGCTGCTTGCGGTTGTTCGAGCCCGCCAGCTTCAGCCCGGCCACCACGTTGTCCTTGATGGACATGGTGGGGAACGGGTTCGGCCGCTGGAACACCATGCCGATGGTGCGGCGCACCTGCACGGGGTCCACAGAGGACGCGTAGATGTTTTCGCCGTCCAACAGCACTTCGCCGTCGACGCGCGCGCCGGGGATGACCTCGTGCATCCGGTTCAGCGTGCGCAGCACGGTCGACTTGCCACACCCCGACGGCCCGATGAACGCGGTGACGTTACGCGGCGGCACCGCCAGCGTGACGCTGTCCACGGCATGGAACTTGCCGTAGTAGATGTCCAGGTCCTTGACGTCGATTCGCTTGGCCATGACTCACTTCTTCTTCGGGGCGACGATGCGGGAAAAGACCGTGGCGAGCAGGTTGATCAGCGCGATGATGAGCACCAGTGTCAGCGCCGCGCCCCAGATCCGGTCGTAGCCGACGCTGCCGGGGTTCATCGAGTTGGTGACGCGCTCGTTGTTCATCAGCAGCGGCAGCGAAGCCTGTTCGCCGTTGAAGATGTCCCAGTGCACGAAGGCCGAATAACCGACCAGCACCAGCAGGGGCGCGGTCTCACCCATGACGCGGGCGAGCGCCATCATCACACCGCCGATGATGCCGGACAACGCGGTCGGCAGCACGATCTTCATGATCGTCTTCCACTTGGGGACGCCGAGCGCGTACGAGGCCTCACGCAGATCGTCCGGGACGATCCGCAGCATTTCCTCCGAGGACCGCACGACCACCGGGATCATCAGCAGCACCAAGGCGAGCGACACCGCGAACCCGCTGCGCGGCAGGCCGAGCGTGGTGACCCACAGCGCGTAGATGAACAGAGCGGCCACAATGGACGGAACACCGGAGAGGATGTCCACCATGAACGTGGTGATCTTGGCGAGCTTGCCGCGGCCGTACTCGACGAGGTAGATCGCGACGAGCATGCCCAGCGGCACCGCGATGATCGCGCACACCACGCCTTGCAGCAGGGTGCCGATGATCGCGTGCAGCACACCGCCGCCGACCTCGTCCGAGAGCACCTCGCCGAAGTCCTGGGTCCACCAGTTCGAGAACGGGATCCGCCTGATGCCGTTGGCGATCACGGTGTAGAGCACCCACACCAGCGGCACCACGGCGACGAGGAACGACAGCCACACCAGCACGGTGGCGAACCCGTTCTTCGCCTTGCGTTTCAGGCTGACCTGCTGGAAAGCCGGGGCGGTGGCAGGCTTTTCGAGCGTGGAAGCCGACATGCTCATGCCCCCTTCTTCCCGATGATCGCGCGGGCCGCGAAGTTGACGATGAAGGTGAGCAGGAACAACACGAGCCCGGCCGCGATGTACGCACCGGCGGACGTCGCGTTGTTGAACTCGCTGTAGTTCGCCGCGATCTTCGAGGCGAACGTCGCACCGCCGTCGAACACGCTCCAGGTGAAGAAGCGGCCGACCGGGATGAGCAGGATGACGGCGAGCGCGATGGTCTCACCCAGCGCGCGCCCGAGCCCCAGCATCGAGGCGCCGATGTACCCGGCCTTGCCGAACGGCAGGACGGTGGTGCGGATGACCTCCCAGCGCGTGGCGCCGAGCGCGAGCGCGCCCTCGATGTGCGCTGTCGGAGTCCGCTCGAAGACCTCGCGAGTCAGCGAGGTGATGATCGGCAGCAACATCACCGCGAGCACCACGCCCGCGGTGAAGATCGTGCCGCGCACGCTCGGCGCGACGTTGCCGGGCGCGAAGAACGGGATCCAGGAGAAGGTGTCGTTCACCCACTGCGCGAACGGCTCGATCGCCGGTGCCAGCACGAGAATGCCCCAGAGACCGAAGATGATCGACGGCACCGCGGCCAGCAGATCGATGATGTAGGCGAACGGCCGCGCGAGCTTCTTCGGCGCGTACTGCGTCAGGAAGAGCGCGATCCCCAGGGAGACCGGCATCGCGATGATCATCGCGACCACCGACGTCGCGATGGTCACCTCGAGCAGATCGAGGATGCCGAAGGACATGTTGGCCGGATCGTTGGTCGTCCAGCCCTTCGAGAACAGGAAGCTGGCCTTGTCGGCCCGCAGCGCCGGGATGGCCTGCACGAGGAGGAAGAGCCCGATCAGACCGATCAGGATCACCACGAACAGACCGGCGCCGGTGGTCAGGTTCTTGAAGATGCGGTCACCGGGCCGCACCTTGCCGCGTGGGGTACCCGCGGGCTCACTGGCCGGCGGGGCGGATTTGTCCGAAATCGGGTCCTCCGGAGGCGTGTGGAGGGACGACGAACGCCCACCGGGGTCACCGGTGGGCGTTCGCGTCGAAGACGAGTCACTCATCGACTGTTTTACCAATCCGACCGAAAGTAGGCGGACACGGTCCGCAGCCGACTGGCTCGTAGATACCCATTTCCGCCGTGGCTGCGGTCGGATTGGTAACGAACGGCACGGTAGTCCAGCCTGTGTCTAGTAGTCACACCGGGCACGGCGGCCGTGATCAGGCGATCGCCTTGGCGGCGGTAAGCACCTTGTCCTGCAGGCTCTGCGGGATCGGCACGTAGCCCTTCTCCGACAGCGGCTTCTGCCCGTCGGTGGCCGACACGGTCAGGAACGCCTTGACGGCCTTCGCGACGTTGGCGTCCGCGTACTTCGAGCAGACGATCTCGTAGGTGGTCAGCAGCAGCGGGTAGGCACCCGGGGTGTTGCTGGCGTAGATCGCGTTCAGGTCGAGCGCGAGGTCGTTGCTGCCCTCCTTGAGGAACTTGGCGGCGTCCAGCGACTTCGCCACGTTCGCCGCGTTCAGCTCGACGCCGCCGGAGCCGCTGTCGATCAGGGCCGGGGTGAGCCCGTCCTTGGCGAACGCGCCCTCGACGTAGGTGATGGCGCCGTCGCCTGCCTTGACCGCGGTGGCGACACCGTTCGAGCCCTGCGCCCCGTTGCCGACGCCGCCCTTGAAGGTCTTGCCGGCGCCCTGCTTCCAGACGTCCTTGGCGGCCGCGCCGAGGTACTTCTGGAAGTTGTCGGTGGTGCCCGACTCCTCGGAGCGGGAAACGACCTGGATAGGCTTGTCCGGCAGGTTCAGGCTCTCGTTGCCCTTGATGGCCTTGATGGCCGGGTCGTTCCAGTTCTTGATGCCACCGTTGAAGATCTTGGCGATGACCGTCGGGGTCAGGGTCAGCTTGTCGACGCCCTTGAGGTTGTAGGCGACCGCGACCGGCCCGACCACGAGCGGGATGTTCCACGCCTCGCCACCGCAACGCTTCTGCGCGGCCTCGGCGTCGGCGCCGGTGACCGGGGAGTCCGAACCACCGAAGTCGACCTGGTTGGCGTTGAACTGCTTGACACCGGCGCCCGAGCCGCTGGCGGTGTAGTTGACCTGCTGGCCGGAGCACTTCTTGCCGTACTGCTGCTTGAAGATCTCGACGGCCTTGTCCTGCGCCGTCGAGCCCTCACCGGACAGCGGGCTCTTCCCGCCGCAGTCGACCTGGGCGGTTCCGGTGGCGGCAGGCGCCGAAGCCGAGTTCGAGCCGCTCTTGTTCGCCGCGGGGTCGGAACCACACGCGGTGAGCACGAGAGCGGCGCTCGCCACGATGCCGATCGCACCCAGGGGCCGCATGATCTTCACTGCATTTCCTCCACTAGGAGTCTTGCGGAACCGGCGGGCCGGTGCGCCCGCGCCGGATCCGGACATTAGGCAGCCCCGGTGGACAGGCGGTCCTTTCCAGGTGAACGAAAAGTGAACAACGCCGCCGATGTGAGCAGTGCTACTAGTCCGTGTGAGTGCCGTGTCACAGCCGTGACCTGGGCGTCCGCTCTTCGTAATGGATTAATCGCAAAGCGTTCTTGCTGTTCACAGTCCGTACTGGACGTCGGTCTCGAAGCGCGTGAACCCGAGCTTCGTGTAGACCGCGAGCGCCGGGGCGTTGTCACCCTCGACGTACAAGATCACCTGACGCAGTCCGCGCGCCGCGAGGTACCGCAGTCCGGCCAGCGTGAGTGCCTTCCCGAGCCCGCCGCCCTGCGCCCCAGGATCGACGCCGACGACGTACACCTCGCCGACCGGCTCGCCGCCGAAGCGGCCCGGCACCGGCTCGTGCACCTTCGTCCAATGGAAGCCGATGATCTCGGCGGCTTCGTTCTCGGCGAGGAAGAAGCCGTCCGCGTCGAACCACGGCTGTTTCTCCTCGGCACGGACCTCGTCGGCGGTGAGCGCGCCCTGCTCGGGGTGCCAGTCGAAGGCGCGGGCGTTGACCGCGACCAGCGCATCCTCGTCGTCGCCGGGGACGAACGTCCGCAGCTTGACGCCGTCGCGGAGCGTCGGCTCGGGCCAGTCGGCCTTCGCGACGTCGGCGTGCAGGATGAGCAGCTCGCGGGTCCGCCCGAGTCCCAGCCGCTCGGCGATCTTCGCTGCGCCGGGGTGGTCACCGTGGGCCCACACGCGGAAGCCCTCGGCGGCGTGCTTCTTGACCTCTTGCGCCAGCGCGAGGCCGTAACCATGGCGGCGATGCGCGGGATGGACGATCAGCTCGGCGACCTGACGACCGTGCGCATCGCCGTCGGTGTCGAGGTGGACGTACCCGACGGGCATGCCGTCGATGCGGGCGAGCAGGTGTTCCCCGCCCTCGAACTCCCGCGGCAGCGATCCATCCGCGGAGACCTCGGGCCGCCCGTCGGCCTCCTTCGCCGCCAGCAGGATCTCCCGCACCGCGACGTCGTCCCGCTCTTCACTCCACCCAGACAGCTCCATGGCTCCCACTGAACTCTCGCCGAAATGCCGTCCCCGGCTAGTGGGTGGAGAGGTCGGCGGGGAGGGGCACCTCGGGCGCGGGGGCCGGAGCCGGGGCGGGCTTCGGCGTCACGCTTTTGGCGGGCCGCTCGAACTTGTAGCCCACGTTGCGCACGGTGCCGATCATCTGCTCGTGCTCGGGGCCGAGCTTGGCGCGCAGCCGCCGGACGTGGACGTCGACCGTGCGGGTGCCACCGAAGAAGTCGTAACCCCAGACCTCCTGCAGCAACTGCGCGCGGGTGAACACCCGGCCCGCGTGCTGCGCGAGGTACTTGAGCAGCTCGAACTCCTTGTAGGTCAGCTCGAGCGTCCGGCGACGCAGGCGCGCGGTGTAGGTCGCCTCGTCGATGACGAGGTCGCCGACGCGCAGTTCGGCCTCGACCTGGCCGCTGTTGCCGTCGCGCGTGGTCACCAGCCGCAGCCGGGCGTCGACCTCGGCCGGGCCCGCAGTGGGCAGGAGGATGTCGTCGGTCCGCCATTCCGCGCTGACCGCGACCAGCCCGCCCTCGCCGACGACGGCGATGATCGGGGTGGTGGCCTCGTCCTCACCGGCGCCCTTCAGCAGTCTGCACAGGCTCTTCGCCGAGGCCAGGTCGCTGCGCGCGTCGAGAAGGATGACGTCGCGATGGCCCGCGTCGAGCAGGGCCGTCACCTCGGGGGCGCGGACGCGTACGGTGTGGGGAAGCAGGTCCAGCGCGGGCAGCACCGCGGTGGCGTCGGCCTCCGCGGTGAGTACCAGAAGGTCCAGGCTCATGAGCCGCACCGCCTTCACAAATCGTCGCCTCGAACGTGGCTTCGGTCGGTGCTGAGTGAGAATAGCGGGTGAACGGCCGGAACACCTCCCCTTGCTGGATCGATCACACCTGCTCAAAGACGGGGACGGGGCCACGAGCCCGGACAACAGAGGAGAACGGACGCGATGGTGAACAGGCCCACGACGGCCCCCGGACGCCCTGCCCCACGCCCGGACAACGGGCGCCGCGGACGGCGGATCCGGCGGTGGGTCATCGCACTCGGGATCCTGATACTCCTGCTGGTCGGCGCCGATTTCGGGGCCGCGGCGTTCGCCGAGCACACGATCTCGCAGAAGGCCCGCGCACAGCTCAGCCTGACCGACGACCCGTCGGTGTCCATCCACGGTTTCCCGTTCCTCACGCAGGCGCTCTCCGGTGACTACAGTCACATCACCCTGTCGGCCGCCGGGCTGCCGGTCGGCGACAAACTGCGCGACGTCGCCGTCAACGCCGACCTGAAGAACGTGACGGCGCCGCTGTCGGACCTCACGTCCGGCAACACCAAGTCGATCAAGATCGGCGACCTGACCGCGGCGGTCACCATCAAGGCCGCCGACCTCGCGCGCAACGCCCCACTGGACAAGGTCGAAAACCTGCGCATCGAGCAGTCCACCGAGGACTACGTCCGCAACGGCGGTGAATCGGGCAAGAGCACGACGCCGACCACCACCACGACGACACCGACCGACAGCGAGAGCCAGGACAGCCCGACCGCGGGTGTGCGCCTGTCGGGCAACGTCCAGATCGCCGGGCAGAAGGTCGAGATCTTCTGTTTCGCGATGATCGAACTGCACGGCAAGGAGATCAGCATCGTCCCGACCCGGCTGCAGTTCGGGAATGACAAGGAGACGACGATCGTTCCGGCTGCTGTGCAGAAGGCACTGCTGCCGAACTTCCGGGCGTCGATCAGCACGGCGAGCCTGCCGCTGTCGGTCACGCCGACCTCCGTCCGGGTCGACAGCGGATCGGTGACGATCAAGGGCAAGGCGAACGACGTCTCGTTCGCGCAGCTGTCCGCGAAGGAGTGAGCGATGGCCGGGTTGTGGGTGCTGCTGGGCACGCTGGTCGTAGCCGCCGCCGTGGGCCTTGGCCTGCGCGCGCGCAACGGCCGGGTCCGCGCACCCCACCCGGCCGAAACGCGGCCGCTGCCCGAGGCCGTGACCAAGGTGCTCGACCCGGCGGCGGCCGTGACGCTGGTGCAGATCTCGACGACGTTCTGCGCGCCCTGCCGCCACACCCGCGTGCTGCTGTCCTCGCTCGCCGAGAAGACCGGCGGCCTCACCCACGTCGACCTCGACGTCACCGACCAGCCGGAGGTGGCGCAGGCACTGTCCGTCCTGCGCACCCCGACGACGCTCGCGATGACCCCGGACGGCCGTGAACTCCTGCGGGTCGGCGGCGTCCCGCGAGGCGAGGAACTGCTCGACGCCCTGCGCCCCCACCTGGGCGCGACCACTCCGTAGGACGCCTCGGTCTCAATATCCGGGAGTCGTCCCACGGTATGAACGGTGTTCCCACTCTGAGGGAGCACTGGGTACCCTCGCACCCGTGAACAGGCTGCCCACCCCGCTCTTGACGCAACGCCGCGCAGTGGATCTGTGCCGCGTGCGCAGCAGCCTGTGTCCGCGTTTCGCCGGTATGGGCTGACGCACGACCCCGTGCTGGGCCTGCCGGAACACCGCTGAAGCCGTGCCGTCCGCACGCAATTCCGCCTCGCCAAGCAGGAGGATCCCATGTCCGCCGGACCGGCTGTCGACCCGCGGGGACCGCGGTTCGCCGCCATCCTGACCACGATCGTGCTCGCCGTCGTGCTCGTCACCCAGTGGTGGCCGCTGCTCGCGCTGCAGACGATCGTGTTCGCGATCGGCGCGTTCATCGGGCTCAAACCCGCGCCGTACTCGATCCTCTACCGCGCACTCGTCGCCCCGCGCCTCGGCCCGGCGACCGAACGGGAGGACGCGGCGCCGCTGCGCTTCGCCCAGGCCGTCGGCTTCGTGTTCGCACTGGTCGGCACGATCGGCTTCGCGACCGGCGTCGACCTGCTCGGCATCATCGCGACGGCGTTCGCGTTGTTCGCCGCGTTCCTCAACGCCGCGTTCAACTTCTGCCTCGGCTGCGAGATGTACCTGCTCATCAAGCGTTTCACCCCCGCCGCCCGCGCGTCGTAGAAACTCCCGCCCCAGCCCGTACGAAACCCAGAAAGAGAGTCAGCTCCATGAGCCGTGAAGACGTCCTGGTCACCACCCAGTGGGCCGAGGAGAACCTGGACACCCCCGGCGTCGTGTTCGTCGAGGTCGACGAGGACACCACCGCCTACGACGCGGGGCACATCCGCGGCGCGGTGAAGTTCGACTGGCGCAAGGACCTCCAGGACGGGGTGCGCCGCGACTTCGTCGACAAGGCGGGCTTCGAGAAGCTCCTGTCCGAGAAGGGCATCTCGAACGACGACCGCGTGATCCTCTACGGCGGCAACAACAACTGGTTCGCCGCGTACGCGTACTGGTACTTCAAGCTGTACGGGCACGAGAACGTCCAGCTGCTGGACGGCGGGCGCAAGAAGTGGGAGCTCGACGGGCGCGAGCTGAACTCCGACGACGTCAAGCGCGAGCCGACCTCGTACAAGGCCAAGGACCAGGACCTGTCGCTGCGTGCGTTCCGCGACGAGGTCGTCCAGTCCATCGGCTCGAAGAACTTCGTCGACGTGCGTTCGCCCGACGAGTACTCCGGCAAGCTGCTCGCACCGGCGCACCTGCCGCAGGAGCAGTCCCAGGTCCCCGGCCACATCCCCGGCGCGCTGAACGTGCCGTGGGCGAAGGTCGCCAACGAGGACGGCACCTTCAAGACCGAGGAAGAGATCAAGGAGCTGTACGCCGACGAGGGTCTCGACCCCGCGAAGGAGACCATCGCGTACTGCCGGATCGGCGAGCGCTCGTCGATCGCCTGGTTCGCCCTCCGCGAGCTGCTGGGCTACCAGGGCGTGAAGAACTACGACGGTTCTTGGACGGAATACGGCTCGCTGGTGGGCGTGCCGGTCGAGTTGGGAGCGAAGTAATGGCAGATGACGGTTGCGGCGCCCCGGCCCAGGTGGCCACGCCCGCTGACTTCGACACGAACGGCCAGGTCGTCCTCGCCGGCAAGGTGACCGGGGCTTCCGGTCCCGTCGGCGGCGCGTTCGTCCGGCTGCTGGACGGTGGCGGCGACTTCACCGGTGAGGTGGTTTCCTCCGCCGACGGTGACTTCCGCTTTTACGCCGCGCCGGGCGACTGGACTGTCCGCGCGCTGCACCGGACCGGCAACGGCGAGGCCTCGGTGACCGCCGAGGGCCCCGGCCTGCACCAGCTCGCGATCTCGGTCGGCTGAAGCTGCTGAAGGGGACTTTCCTCGCATGGCATGCGAGGAAAGTCCCCTTCAGCGCGTCTTACGAGAGGAAAGTCCCCTTCAGCCCGCTCAGGACTCGGTTTGCGGGGTCTGGGCGTATTTCTCGCGGAGCCGGGCTTCGACCTCGGCGTCCGTCTCGGGCTTCGGGGCCGACTCGGCGAGTGCCTTGAGCCGCTTGTCCGAGCGCCGGACCGCCCACACCACGACGAGCAGGCCCAGCGCGTAGAGCGGGTAGCCCATGGCGATCTTCGCGAACGCCAGCCAGCCGGTGTAGTCCTCCTGGTAGAGCCAGCGCTGCACGACGAACCGGGCGGCGAAGATGACCGCCAGCGCGAACGTCGCGATGTCGTAGCCGAACCGCGAGTACTTGTCCTTGCGCCAGGCCTGTCCGGTGCCGTTGAGCAGGTTCCACACGACGCCCGCGATCGGCCAGCGCACCACGATCGAGAGCACGAAGACGCCGCAGTAGACCAGGCTCGCCCAGATCCCGAACAGGAAGAACCCCTTCGCGGAGCCGGTGCGGAAGGCGATGAACGCGGCGATGGCGACGCCGAAGAAGCCGGAGATCGCCGGCTGCAGCGGTTCCTTGCGCACGATCCGCAGGACGGTGATGGCCACCGCGCTGCCGATGGCGCTCCAGATCGCGGCGGTCAGCCCGAAGAAGGAGTTGACGAGCACGAAGACGATCACCGGCAGCGACGAGTAGATCAGGCCGGACACACCGCCCATCTGCTCGAGCAGGGTGGGCTCGGGTTTGGGCCCCTCTTCCCCGGGAACGCTGTCCCCGGGTTCGCTCTTCTCGGCGCGCGGAGCGGGTTCAGTCACGGCAGCTGATCAACTCACTGGGCTCTGGAGTTCGTAATACGGGTTGTACAGCACTTTCTGGCCGTCGCGTTCGGCCAGCCTGCCCCGCACCTTGATGGTCCGGCCCGGCTCGATGCCGGGGATCCGGCGACGGCCCAGCCAGATTAGCGTCACACCCTGTGTCCCGTCGAACAGCTCCGCCTGCAGCGTCGCCGCTTCGTTGGTGGGGCACAGCTCGACGCTGCGCAGTCTGCCGAGCACCGTGACCTCGTCGCCCGAGCGGCAGTCGCAGGCGCGCTGCGCGCCCTGCGCTTCGGACCTTTCGGACAGATCATCGGCGTCGAGCTCCTCGACGTCGCTGGTCAGCTTCCGAACCAACCGGCTGAAGTAGCCGCCGTCTTTGGCGGGCATAGTGGTGCTCCTGTGCTCCGGGGCCCCCGACGTGTTCTGCGGCCCGTGCGTGATCCAGCGTAACTGCGACCCCGCCAGGGAAGCCGCTTTAGGCCAAGATCGCAACGTGACGTCCACTATCCCGCGAACGGCGGTACTGCTGCCCGGTACCGGCTCCGACGAGGTCTTCGTGCGCGCGGTTTTCGCGCGCCCGCTGGCCGTGCTGGACATCGAGCTGGTTACCCCCGTCCCACCGCCGGGAAACGCGCTGGCCGAGGGGTATCTCGCCGAACTCGACCGGCTCGCCGCGGCACACGGTCCGTTGCTGGCGGGCGGGATCTCGTTCGGCGCGCACCTCGCCGCGGAGTGGGCCGTGCGCGAGCCGGGCCGTTGCCGGGGCCTGCTGGCCGCGCTCCCGGCCTGGAACGGCGCGCCGGACGCGGCACCCGCGTCGCTGGCCGCGACGCTCTCCGCGGATCTGGTGGCCGAACACGGCGTCGAGGCCGCGCTGGCGAAGTCCGCGGAGGGAAGCCCGCCGTGGCTCACCGCCGAACTCGGGCGGGCGTGGCGGCGGCACGGCGACGGGCTCGCGGCGAGCCTGCGGACCGCGGCGTCCCGGCCCGCGCCGACGCTCGCCGCGCTGAGCGATTTGTCCTTCCCCGCCGGGATAGCCACCTGTGTCGACGATCCGATACACCCGACGAAAGTCGCGCGCGCGTGGGCGGGCGCGCTGCCTCGCGCGGCCGTCGTCGAGACGACGCTGACCGCGCTCGGCGAGGATCGCGAATCACTCGGCAGGGCGACCGTGCTGGCGTGGCTGCGGGCCTCGCGCGGCTAGCCGGCCACACCGCTAGTCCGAGAGCGCGACGAACCCGCCGAGGCCGATCATCGTGGCGCCGGAGGCGACCCGCTGCCGGACCCGCCAGCGGACGTTGCCGTCGATCAGCGCGCCGAGCCTGCCCGCGAACACCGCGACGAGCAGGTCGGCCAGCATCGCCATGGCGAGCGCGATGAGCCCGAGCACGAGGAACACCAGCGGGGCCGGCGCCCGCTCCGGGTGCACGAAATGCGGCAGCAGCGCCATGAAGTAGAGCGCGGTCTTCGGGTTGAGCACCTCGGTCAGCACGCCTTGGAACAGCGGTGAACGCGCCCAGCGCGCCGCGAGACCGGCGTCGTCGCCGGACACCTCGTCGTCGCGATGACGCCGGAAGATCGCCTGCAGCCCGAGGAAGACCAGATACGCCGCGCCCGCCAGCTTCACGACGGTGAACGCGACCGCCGACGTCGCCAGGAGCGCCGAGAGCCCGAGCGCCGCCGCGACGACGTGCACCGACGCGCCGATCCCGTTGCCGAGCACCGAACGCACGCCTTCGCCCCGCCCGCCCTTGAGGCTGCGGGCCAGCACGTACAGAATCCCGGGGCCGGGCGTCACCGCGAAGATCGCCGCCGTCCCCAGGAAGATCATCCACTCGGCGAAGTCAGGCATGGCACGACCGTACCAATCCGGTGGAGTGCCGAAGGGGACTTTCCTCGCGTGCGACGCGACGAAAGTCCCCTTCGGCTCAGGCCTGGCCCTGCTGCTGGGCGGCGATGTGCTCGGCGACGGCGTCGGGCAGCGTGATGGTGAGCGGCGTGCGGACCGGCATCGGCGAGTCGCCCCGGTCGACGATCGTGCGCCGGACGATCGCGCGCAGCACGTCGGGCGCGTGCGCGGCCTGCGACTGCGGGCCCGCGATCACCCCGCGCAGCATCCACCTCGGGCCGTCGACACCCACGAAGCGCAGCGCGACGTCGCCGACGATGGCCGACAGCTCCATCCCCCACTCACCACGGCCGACGGTCACCTTGGCGCCGTCGGCGCGCAGCTGGTCGGCCAGTTCGGCGCTGACCTCGCGCCACAGCCCGCCCGTGCGCGGCGCCGCGTACGCGCTGACCGTGATCTGCCCCTGCTCGGTGACGACGTGCACCGCCCGCACACCGCCGCCCTCGGGGTCCATCTCGACCTGCACCTGGGACCCGTCCGGCACCGGCACCTTCACCGAGCCGAGGTCTATCCGGGGCAGGCCGTCGTCCTCGAAATCCGCGACGTCGAACGGACCGTCGGACACCTCGGACAGCTCCGACTCCGGCTCGTCGTCGTCCAGCTCCTCGGCGAAGTCGTCCTCGACCTCGGGCGCGGCGTGCCGCCCACCGGACCGTTCCCCGGCCCGCCGCTTGCGTCCGAAAATCCCCACTAGTTCTCCGTTCCTTCCCCCGCGCTGCGCGCGTCGGCTCCCAGTGTGGCGTGTCCACCCGTGGAGCCGTAGCCTCCTTCGCCCCGTTCCGTCGGGTCGAGCTCGGCCACCTCGACGAATTCGGCGTGTTCGACCCGCTGCACGACCAGCTGCGCGATCCGGTCGCCGCGGGCGAGCACGATCTTGTGCACCGGATCGTGGTTGATCAGGCAGATCTTGATCTCGCCACGGTAACCCGCGTCGATCGTGCCGGGCGTGTTCACCACCGAGAGCCCGGCCCTGGCGGCGAGCCCGGATCGTGGATGGACGAAACCCGCGTACCCGGCCGGGAGCGCGATCGCGATGCCGGTGCCGACAACGCCGCGTTCCCCGGGCCCGAGAACGATATCCGAGGTGGTGACGAGATCGGCGCCCGCGTCGCCGGGACGCGCGTAGGCGGGGACGGGGACGCCGGGGTCGAGACGGGTGAGGAGGACCTGAACGCTGGACACGGGCGGCGAGATTACCCTGTACGCGTGGGCGACACCGTGAACCCGGCCGTGACGAACGCCGTCGAGCATCGCGAACGGCTCTATGTCCCGTGGTGGGGCTGGCCGCTGCCGGTGCTCGGCGCGGTCCTGCTGGCCGCCGAACTGCACATGGGCTACCCCGGCATCCGTGCCTGGCTGCCCTACCTCGTGACGCTGCCGCTCGTGGTGGCGCTGCTGCTCTCGCTCGGCCGGTCGCGGATCCGCGTCACCGGCGGCGACGAACCCGAGCTGTGGGTGGGCGAGGCGCATCTGCCACTGCGGTTCGCCGGTGAGGTCGAGGTCCTCGACAAGAACGCCAAGCGTCCCGCGCTCGGCCGCGACGGCGACCCGGCGGCGTTCGTCCTGCACCGCGGCTGGGTCGGCCCGGCGGTGCGGCTCCGGCTCACCGATCCGGACGACCCGACGCCGTACTGGCTGTTCAGCACCCGGCATCCGGAGAAGATCGCGAAGCTGCTGCGCGCCAACGGCTGAGCCGGCCCCGGACATGTGGAAGGGGGCCGACCCGCAGGTCGGCCCCCTTAGCCCAGCTCGCGTGCGAGCCGCCCCGAACTCGCCGCCGCGTCTGTTCGTCCCCTGAAAACCCGTACGAGATCCCCGTACCCTTACGACCGGCCGCGCGGGACCGGACGCGTCGTGCTCAGGCGCAGTCGCGGCAGATCAGCCGGCCGCCGTTGTCCTCGGCGAGCCTGCTGCGGTGGTGCACCAGGAAACAGACCGAGCAGGTGAACTCGTCGGCCTGCTTGGGCACCACCTTGACGGTGAGATCCTCGCCGGACAGACCGGAGAGGTCCGCACCCGGGAGTTCGAAGTTCTCGGCCGTCGCGTCCTCGTCGACGTCGACGACGCCGGACTGGTTCTCGTTGCGCCGTGCCTTCAGCTCCTCCAACGAGTCTTCGGCCAGCTCGTCGGCTTCGCTGCGGCGCGGAGCGTCGTAGTCGGTCGCCATGTGTCCTCACCCCTGCGATCAGCTTGTATCGGTCTTGCCCGGCCCACGGGCGCGCCCGTGAGTCCGTCGTGCCGCTGGTCAACGTTCCAGCGCCCCTGTTTGTGCCCGGCTGCGCAGTGACCGAGGTAACTTCTTTTCAGAAGGCGCGTTACGCCTGTTCCTGCGGCCGGAGCCCGGGAAGGGTAGCTCACCGCCCGGCGGGTTCCGCACGGAGGCGAGCAATGCCGGATAATCGTCACCCGACAGGGGGAACCTGCAGGTGGGACGCGCATCCTCCGAACGGGTTGCCCCCAGGTCGGGAACCTCACCTGGCGGCCGTGTCCGCTTGCCCTGGCGGGTACCCGCGTGGTGCTATCCGAAGACAGGGGACCACGGTTCCGGGGCGGCTCGGAGCATGACCGAAACAGAAGAATGGGCGCGGGAGCCACACAGGTGACCCGAACCTACGCGTGTCGGCTGTAACGCTTAAGCTGATCAGCCGCGAAGGTGTCTGTGACCGCAGGGTGTGTTCACCGGCGGGTGACTACTACGCCGATCGGGTTTCCGGGTTCGGGAAGGGACGGGGCAGGTGGCGTCGGGGAGCGGCTCGGGCGGTTCAGGGGACCGTAAGGCGAGGCCGTATCGCAAGCACCGGCCGTTGCCGGCGCTCATCGTCATCGGTGTGCTGGCGCTCGGCGCGGTGATCGTCTGGGTCAACGCCGTGGTCAGCAAGGCCGACGTCGACGCGGTGGTCCGCTGCGACCCTGCCGCGAGCCCGCCGCCGGGCACCGCGTTCACCAGCCTCCCGCACGACGCGCTCGACGACCGCACCCCGGTGCCGCCGGACAAGATCGCGGTGCGCGTGCTCAACGCCAGCTCCGTGCGCGGCCAGGGCAGCATCACGACCGCGGGTCTCAAGGACCTCGGCTTCACCGGCATCGGCGAGCCCGCCAACGACCCGGCCTACGACAAGCGCGAGGCCAAGTGCCGCGGCCAGATCCGGTTCGGCGAGAACGGCACCGCCGCCGCCCGCACGATGAGCCTCGTGGTCCCGTGCGCCGAGCTCGTCCAGGACAACCGCAAGGACGCCAGCATCGACCTGGTCACCGGCAAGAGCTTCGGCGACCTCCGGCCGACCTCGCAGGCCAGGGAGATCCTGCGGCAGCTCACCGCCTGGTCCCAGCAGCACCAGGGCGGCGGGGGCGGCGAACAGGCCGCCGGGGCGCAGGCCCCGGTGGTCGACCAGACCCTGCTCGCCTCCGCCCGCGACGTCACCTGCTGATCACGCGAGTTCCGCGCCTGATCACGCGAGTTCTCCCCCTGATCACGCGAGATCGCCGTTCCCGCACGCGTCCTCAGACCTCGGCGGCACCGCAGGACGCAAGGGCCGAGCGCAGCGGCGCGGCGACGGACGGCGCCGCCGCGTAGGTGGCGTCGGCCCCGAGGTCGGGAGCCGATCCGGGCAGTGCGACGACGGCGCCCGCCTCGGCGGCGACCAGCGCGCCGGCGGCCCAGTCCCAGCGGTGCAGGCCGTGCTCGACGTAGGCGTCCAGCCAGCCGGCGCCGACCGCGCACAGGTCGAGCGACGCGGCCCCGTTGCGCCGGATGTCCCGCACCCGCCCCAGCAGCTCCGAGGCGAACCGCGCCTGCCGCTTCCGGCGTTCTTCGACGTAGGCGAACCCGGTGCCGACGAGGGTCAGCTCCAGCCGTTCCGGGGCCGACACCGCGAGCGGGCGGCCGTCGAGCCACGCGCCATGGCCGCGCGCGGCGGTCCATCGGCGGCCGCTCACCGGCTCGACCACCGCGCCGGCGACCGAAACGCCGTCGATCTGCGCGGCGACCGACACCGCGAACCACGGCAGCCCGTAGAGGAAGTTGACCGTCCCGTCGATCGGGTCGACCACCCAGGTGACCCCGCCGGAGGCCGCCTCCGAGCCACCGCCCTCCTCGCCCAGCACCGGCTCGCCGGGGCGCAGCTCGGCCAGCCGGGACCGCACCAGCCGCTCGGACTCGTGGTCGACCGCGGTGACCACGTCCGTGTCCGCGGACTTGGTGTCCACGCGCACGCGGCCACCCCGCCCCATCTCCTCCCATGCGCTCTTGACCAGCTCGGCGGCCTCGACGGCGATACGCTCGGCGACACTCTTCAGCAACGACTCGTCAGCTCCCACGTCCGCCATGTCACCACATCCGGTTAAAGTCTCCGCAGCAGGCTTCTGAATCGTGCGAGAAGGGACCACGTCTGTGACCGCGACCCGAGGTTTCGGAATCGACATCGGCGGCAGTGGCATCAAGGGCGCCCTCGTCGACCTGGAGCGGGGTCAGCTCATCGGCGACCGCATCCGGATCGACACGCCGAAGCCCTCCACTCCCGAAGCGGTCGCGGAGGTCGTCGCCGAGATCATCGCCACCGCGGACTGGGACGGCCCGGTCGGGGTCACGCTGCCCGCCGTGGTGAAGAAGGGTGTCGCGCACACCGCCGCGAACATCGACCACGCGTGGATCGGCACGGACGCCGACGCGCTGTTCGCCAAGCGCCTCGGCCGCGACATCGACGACATCGCGATGCTCAACGACGCCGACGCCGCCGGGATGGCCGAGATCCGCTTCGGCGAGCCGTCCGCGAGGACCGGCGTGACGGCGCTGCTGACCTTCGGCACCGGGATCGGCAGCGCGGTGTTCCACGACGGGAAACTGGTCCCCAACACCGAGTTCGGCCATCTGGAGGTCGACGGGCACGACGCGGAGAAACGCGCGGCCGCGTCGGTGAAGGACAACGAGGGCCTGTCCTATCCCCAGTGGGCCAAGCGGGTGCATCGTTATCTGACCGTGCTCGAAAACCTGGTCTGGCCGGATCTGTTCATCGTCGGCGGCGGGGTCAGCAAGAAGTCCGAGAAATGGGTTCCGCTGCTGGACATCCGCACTCCGGTCCTCGTGGCGTCGCTGCAGAACAACGCCGGGATCGTCGGCGCGGCGGTGGCCGCGGCGGAGGGTATCGAGCACTGATCCGGGTGGCACGCGGGCACTGACAGACCCGCCACGAATGTCACGTGCGCGGTGCCGGAGGGTGATCGGCGCGCGCCGCACCCGCGTACCGTCGTTACAATGGAACACGGCCCACGGCTGCGGAGGACAAAACCGCAGGCCGAGGCGTGTTCCCCGAATTTGAGCGAGCTGTGGCCGCATGGTCCGGCTCGTCACGATCGACCGCTGCGAAAGGGCGTAAGTGGCAGCCGCAAGAACCGCAACCCGAAGCGGGACGAAGACAGCGACCGCAGCAGCCGGTGAGCCGGCCGACGAGGTGACCACCGCGGAGACCGCGGCGCGCAAGACCACCACCAGGTCTGCGGGCGCCAAGAAGGCTCCGGCCAAGAAGGCCCCCGCGAAGAAAGCTCCTGCCGCCAAGAAGGCCGCCACCAAGGGCCCGAAGACCGAGGACGGCGAGCCCGACGGTCCCGGCGAGCTCGACGAGGCCGATCTCGAGTCGCCGGATCTGTCGGATCTGGAAGAGGTCGAGGTCGACGTGGTCGACGAGACGGTCAACGACGAGGTCGAATCCGAGGACGACGACGAGGAGTCCGAGGAGACCCCGAAGGGCCGCCGCAGCACGGCTTCCGACAAGGGCGGGAAGTCCTCCGACAACCCGGACTTCGTGTGGGACGAGGAGGAGTCCGAGGCGCTGCGCCAGGCGCGCAAGGACGCCGAGCTCACCGCCTCCGCCGACTCGGTGCGTGCCTACCTCAAGCAGATCGGCAAGGTGGCGCTGCTCAACGCCGAGGAGGAGGTGGAGCTCGCCAAGCGCATCGAGGCCGGGCTCTACGCCGCCGAGCGCGTGCGCAACGCCGAGGAGGAGGGCGAGAAGCTCGTCACCCAGATGCGCCGCGATCTCAAGTGGATCGTGCGTGACGGCGAGCGCGCCAAGAACCATCTGCTGGAGGCGAACCTCCGGCTGGTGGTGTCGCTGGCCAAGCGCTACACCGGCCGCGGCATGGCGTTCCTGGACCTGATCCAGGAGGGCAACCTCGGCCTGATCCGCGCGGTGGAGAAGTTCGACTACACCAAGGGCTACAAGTTCTCGACGTACGCCACGTGGTGGATCCGCCAGGCGATCACCCGCGCGATGGCCGACCAGGCCCGCACCATCCGTATCCCGGTG
Organism: Amycolatopsis sp. NPDC058986; assembly: GCF_042741125.1. NCBI lineage: Bacteria > Bacillati > Actinomycetota > Actinomycetes > Pseudonocardiales > Pseudonocardiaceae > Amycolatopsis > Amycolatopsis sp. NPDC058986. The sequence goes on from NZ_JBHYJW010000022.1 coordinate 111,248, forward strand.
CACATGGTCGAGGTCATCAACAAGCTCGGCCGTATACAGCGTGAGCTGCTGCAGGACCTCGGCCGCGAGCCCACTCCCGAGGAGCTCGCGAAGGAGATGGACATCTCCCCGGAGAAGGTCCTGGAGATCCAGCAGTACGCGCGTGAGCCGATCTCGCTCGACCAGACCATCGGCGACGAGGGCGACTCGCAGCTCGGCGACTTCATCGAGGACTCCGAAGCGGTCGTCGCGGTCGACGCGGTGTCGTTCACGCTGCTGCAGGACCAGCTCCAGTCGGTGCTGCAGACGCTGTCCGAGCGCGAGGCGGGCGTCGTCCGGCTGCGGTTCGGCCTCACCGACGGCCAGCCGCGCACGCTCGACGAGATCGGCCAGGTGTACGGGGTGACCCGGGAACGCATCCGGCAGATCGAGTCGAAGACGATGTCGAAGCTGCGTCACCCGTCGCGGTCGCAGGTGCTGCGCGACTACCTCGACTGATTTCCCCTACGGGCAAAGGGAACCCCGCCGCCACGCGAGTGGTGGCGGGGTTCTCCCGTTTCCGGGAACGTGGAGACGACATCGCCGATTCCCGCGAGGAGCCTTAATGAAGATCGGTATCGGCCTGCCGAACCAGGTCCGCGACGTCCGTCCCACGGTCATCCCCGAATGGGCCGGCCGCGCCGAAGAGGCCGGGTTCTCGACGCTCGGCACGGTCGGCCGGATCGCCTACCCGGGCGTGATGGACACCGTCGCGCTCGCCGCCGCGGCCGGGGCGACCCGCCGGATCGGCCTGCTCAGCAATGTCCTGCTCGGCACGGTGTGGCCGCCGGTGTTGCTGGCGAAGGAGGTCGCCGGGATCGACGGCGTTTCCGGCGGACGGCTCTCGCTCGGCATCGGGATCGGCGGGCGCGAGGACGACTTCGTCACCGACGGTCTCGGCCCGAAGGGTCTCGGCAAGCGGATCGACGCCGATCTAGAGGTCTACCGGAACGTATGGCGCGGAGAGCCGGTCGGGGGCGGCGAAAACGCCGCCGTGCCGCCGGGGACGCGCGAAGTTCCGTTGCTGTTCGGCGGTTTCGCGCCCGCGGCGCTCGCGCGGATGGCGAAGTGGGGCCAGGGCTACGTCGGGGGTTCGATGCCGCCGGAGATGGTCGCCGAATCGTTCGAGCACGCCCGCGCCGCGTGGCGCGAGGCAGGCCGCGAGGGCGAGCCGCGGCTCGTCGCGATCACCTACTTCGCACTGGGTGAGCCCGACACGGGCCGTGGGAAGGTCCGGGACTACTACAGCAACATGGGCGAGCGGGCCGATTTCATCGCCTCCGGGGTGCGGACGACGCCGGAAGAGATCCGGGACGCGGTGAAGGCGTTCGCCGACATCGGCGCCGAGGAGCTGATCTTCAACCCCGCCACCGAAAACCTCGACGACCTCCCCCGCCTCGCCGACCTCGTGCTGTAGCGCCCGCCTACCCACGCCGTCGGCTCGCGTACCCAGACAGTCGGTTCACCGGCCGACTCCCTGGGTACGTCGGCCGACCCTCTGGGTACGCGAGTTCGCCCCTCGTTTTCAGGCGCGGCCGGTGAGTTTGGTCCACGGGACGTGCACCGTGACGCGTTCCCGCAGTTGTTCGTTGATCAGCCACAGTTCTCCGGTTTTGGGCCAGTACGAGAGGTTCTGGCTGTTGACCGGGGCCTGACCGCTCAGCCGGGACGTCGTCTCGCCGCCGACGCCGCCGTGCAGGCAGGAAGGCAGGTCCACGGGTTTGCCCGCGTTCTCGGGACACACGCCGGTGAGCACGAAGTAGCCATTGCGCGACACCGCGCCCTGCACGCCCCACACCGGCGACGAGAAGCCCTCCTTCGCGTGCACCAGACCGTCGGAACCGGTGACGAGCTTCCCGGTGGCGCGGTCGAACGGCCAGCGCACGACGCGGCCGCCCGACTCGGCCGCGTGTTCGGCGGAGACGAACGAGGAATCGCTGTGGTCCAGCGAAAGCGTCGACAGGCACGGGTTCGTCCCCGTCGCCGTGGTGCAGCCCTTGCCGTCGGCGTACCAGTACGCACCCACCTGCGGCAGGGCGTAGTCGTAGAACGCGGCGTGGTACTTGCCGTCACCGCCGAGGCCGACGTTGCCCGCGCTGTCGTCCACCTTCCAGAAGTGTGTCGTGTCGAAGACCCGGATCACGCCGCCGCTCGTCGCGACGTAGAGCAGGTTGCCCGACCAGATCATCCCGTGCCCATGGCCGGTCACGACCTGAAAATCGGTGCCGGAGGTGGGTTCCACGAGCAGTACGTGCCGGTAGCCGAGGCCCGACGCGTCCACAAAGGACAGCCGGACCATGGCGTCCTCCCTGGCGTGCCAGGACGCGGCGACGACGCGTTTGCCCGCCACCGTCCCGGTTTCCGGGTTCGCGTCGCCGGAACCGGTCAGGCCCTGCGGGACCCAGTCGTTGGTCTTCTCGTCGTTCGCGTCCTCCCAGCAGAAGCCCGCCGGGTTCAGTGCGGCGGCGAGGTGCGTGGGGTGACAGAGCGGGCGGGCCTTGCGGTTCGCCGTGCTCAGGATCTCGGCCATACCACGGGGTTTGAGCTGGGCTTGCTTTTCCAGCTCCGCGATCCGGGCACCGTAGTTCTCGAAAGTCTCTCCGGCGGTCAGCCGGAAGCCGTCGACGGCCGCCGCGCTCAGCCGGGGGAAGGCCGCCGCCGCGTTCGCGGCCGGGGTCACCACCGCCAGCAGCACCGCCGCCACCAGGCCCGTCAGAAGTCCACGTCTCATACGCGCCACCGTGCCCGGGCGGCGTACACGTTCGATACAACCGCTCAGGGCACGACGAGCCCGCGCGAGCGCAACGATTCCTCGATCCGCAGTCGTTCGAGGTCACGGTCGAGGCCCTCGGGCAGTTCCGCCAGCCGGTGCGGGACCTCGATCTGCCGGCAGGCCTGATCGAGCAGCGTGTCGTACGCCTGCCGCGCGCCGATCCGCCGGGCCGCGGACGTGCCGGGCGAGCAGCGCGCCAGATCACGGTGGACCCGGCGCAGGTCCGCCGCGAGCCGTTCGATCGGCGGCCCCGCCGGGACGGGCGGGCGGCGCCGCTCGCGCCACCACCGCAGCAGCCCGGGGACACGCAGGGCGCACCAGAACAACGCCGAGGGGGCGACGGTGACCACGGCGTAGAGCACCAGAGGCCCGGCAACGCTGCCGGTCGCGGCGGGCATGAACACCATGGTAACGCCGGGAAAGCGCCCCGGCGGCCAGTTTCGCGCGGGTATATTCACCGGGTGCTGACGGACACCTACCGTTACCCGGACACCGGCGACCGCGTCACGGGGACCTTCATCAGCGGGCACGAGCCGTACCCGGGTTACTGGGCGCGCAGCGAGGAACGCGCGCTCGACCGGCTCGCCGCCGAGCTGACCGGTGTCCTCGGCCCCCGTGCGGACGTGCGCGCGCTCGACGCGGGCTGTGGCGGCGGCAGGTTGCTCGGCTGGCTCTCCCGGTTCGCCGCCACCGTCACCGCAGCCGATCCCGACCCCGGACGTCTCGCCGAGGCGCGCGCGGTCACCCCGCCGCCGGACACCGCGCTGGAGTTCGCCGTCGCCCCGGTCGTCGAACTGGACGGGGGCCCGTACGACCTGGTGCTGTGCAGTCACGTGATCCAGCACGTCCCGACCGGCGACGTGACCCCGCTGCTGCGCCGCCTGCACGAGCTGACCACGCCGGACGCCGTCCTCGTCCTCGCCTACAGCCGCGCGCCGCTGGGCCGGGGCGGGTTCAGCCTGGACAGCGTCGACGACGCGGCACCCGGCACCGTCCACTCGCGACGCGTCGGGCGAGCCGAGTTCGACCACGCGCTGCGCACCGCGAAGAGCACCACGCTCCCGATCCGGCTGCTCGACCCCGCCGACGTCGCCGCCGAAGCCGCCGCCGCGGGCTGGCGGACGACCTGGGAGTGGACCTACCACGTGCTCGACGACCTCGGCCCCGCCGATCGGCACATCGACCGCGACGAGCTGGTCAACGCGTCCCCGCCGCTGCGCCGTCACCTCGGCCGCGACCAGCTCGCCGTGCTGCGGCGCACCGCCCGATGAGCCGCGGCCCCACGCTGCTGCTGTCGTTCGCCTGGGCCGTCCCGCTGGAGAAGGACGAGGCCGCGCGGATCTTCGACGACGGCGCCTCCCGAAGCCTGCTCGCCCCGCTGTCCGGCGCGCTGCACGACGAATGGACCGCCGCCGAACGGTTCCTCGCCACCTACAGCGAGGAGCCGGACCGCAGGCTGCTGTGCGCGCCGGGCGACGGCGAAGCGCTGTCCATCGCGGTCGGCCCGCACCCGCTCCCCTGCCGCACCGTGGTCACCTGGCATCCGGCGTACCACGCGATGACGTTCGTGTTCACCACCACCGTGCGGGCGCCGGAACGCGACGCGCCCGCCGCCGACGTCGACCTGGCCATCGCGCTGCTGCAGAGTCTGCAGGGCCGGACCGCGCTGGGCGATCAGGGACTGTATGGCTGTTATCGCGGCGAGAAACAACCCTCGCTGCTCGCCGCGGTGACCAAGGCGTTCGACGAACTCACCCGGAGCTGTGAGACGGACGGCTTGCGACGCAAGGGCTGGTGCGTCGAACTGCGGGGCTACGACGGCCGTCCGCCCGCGCCGGTCGTCGCCGCCGATCCCCGGCCGTACTACGGGCTCGCCACGAGCGACGAGGGCTGGCGGTTCGTGCCCCGCGAGGTCGCACGCGACGCGCTCGGGCCGTCGTGGGGCACCCGGTCGTTCGTCGCCGCGTACGCGATGGCGACCGGGATCGTCTGCCTCAACAGCAAGGACGAGGAGTACATCGACAACCAGCGGGAACTCGCGGTCCGCCGATTCGGCGCGCCGGAGCCGTACTTCGGCATCGACAGCTCGGTCGCCGGTCTCGACCACGGGATGCTGTTCGTGCTGGAGCGGGTGCTGATCCGGATGGCGCTGGCCGACCAGTGGCTGCGCCGCGCGCAGCGCGCGCACGAGGAGGGCGGGGACCCGGCGAGCCGCACCCGCCTGCTGCGCGGCTCGCTCGACGACATCCTCGAAATGCTCAACTCGGTGCTGCCCGCGGAGGTCGACTCCCTGGAACGGCGGCTGGTGACCAGCATGGGCGTCGAACGGATCATCCGGCAGCTCGACCGGCAGGCACAGGCGATGGACGAGGAGACGAGGTACTCCTACGAGAGCACCGTGAGCGCCCGCGTCACCCGGCTGACCAGGGTGACGGTGCTGCTGACTGTCGTCACGATCGTGCTCGGCGTGCTGCAGGTCCTCGTCTCGATGTGAACCGTCTCGATGTGAGCCTCACCCCGAGTTGCGGCGCTTGCGCCCCCGTTCTGCGAACAACAGCGCCGCGCCCGCCAGTGCCATGACGACGCTCGCCGCGATGTGCAGTTCCGGCGGCAGCAGGTGCAGTTGCACGAACCAGCTCCGCGAGGACGCGTCGGCGAGGCGGTTGATGAGCCCGCCGACCCCTTGGACGACGAGCAGGATGCCCAGCAGTTCGATCATCGGTTCGCCCTTTCCGGTGTGGTTTCCGCGCGCTCACCGAAGATCTCCTGCCAGAGCGGGCCGGTGGCGAACCAGATCGCGGTGAGGACGCCCAGCCTCGGCAGCCAGCCCCACAGCGGCGCGACCTGCTCCGGCGTCCCGATGACCAGGATCGCGGCGAGCAGCAGCACGGCGGCGATCGCGCTGGCCAGCACGCATTTGCCCCAGTCACGCCATTCCTTGCGGGCCCTCTCCCTGCCCGCCGGCTTGGGCGGGGGCGGCGGGCCGCCGGCGAACCGGTGCGCGAAGCGGACGTCGGCCCAGCGGATCATGCCCGGCCCGAACACCACGCTGAAGCCGAGGTACACCGCGGCGAGGCCGTGCACGAAGTTCGCCTTGGCCCCGCCCGCCAGGTCGACGACCGTCAGCACGAGCACGACGACGTCGATCACCGGCGTCATGGCCAGCAGCACGCCGCCGGTCCGCTTGAGCCGCAGCGGATAGCGGGCGACGAGCCCGGCCACGATGAACACCCAGAAGGCGATCTCGCCCGCGGCGATCACCGCGGCCATGGGGTTGTCCGCGAAGAATTTCCCGATGTCGTTCACCGCTGAAGCCTCACCCGCGCGGACAGGTCAGCGCGTCGGCGGAGGGCACGAGATCACCGTCATCAGTTCGTAGGACGCGGACGCCGCGCGGATGTGCTGGGATGGTGCCGTGCCCCTGCGAGCTCTCCCCCGGTTGCGGACCCTGCCGGTGTGGCAGCAGGACACCGTCATCGCGCTGGGCACGTGGCTTATCGGCCTGCTGGTCTACGTCGCCGGGATCCACCAGCTGCTGGGCGGCATCGACGCGAATCCACTGTGGATCCGGCTGACCGAGCTGACCGTCCTCTGTGGTCTGGAGCTGCTGCGCCGCTGGGTGCCCGGCGGGCTGCTGCTCGCCTGCGGCGTGCTCGCGGCGGACATCACGCTCGGGCCGTCGCTGCCGGTGCTCATCGTCTTCACCGACTTCCTGTACGCCGCCACGCTGTACGGCTCGCGGCGGACGAGCCGGGTCATGATCGGCATCGCCGTCGCGGCCACGGCCGCGGTGGTCGTCGCGGTGGCCGCGCTGTCGGCGCAGTGGCGGCAGGCGGTGCTCGCGGCGCTGGGCTGCCTGCCTTTCCTGATCACCCCGGTGTGGTGGGCGGCCAACGTCCGTCAGCAGCGCGACATCGCCGACACGGAGCGGGCGAACGGCGAGCAGCTGGCGAAGATCGCCGAGCTGGACCGCCAGGCCGCGGTCGGGGCGGAGCGCGCGCGGATGGCGCGGGACCTGCACGACGTCGTCGCCGGGCACCTCTCGGCCATCGCGATCCAGTCCGAGGCCGTGCTGTCCAGCTCGGGCACCAACCCGGCGCTGGCCCACGGTGTGCTGGAATCGGTGCGGGAGAACAGTGTCAGCGCGCTGGAGGAGATGCGGGCGATGATCGGCCTGCTGCGTTCGGCACAGGGTGACGCGGAAATGGAGACCACCGCGCCGCCGCGGCTGGCCGAACTGTCCAAACTGGTCGAATCGGCGCGGGCGAGCGGGCTGCGCGTCGAGGTACGCTCCACAATGGACGGACAAGGGCTGCCCGCCGCGGTCGATCTCACCGCGTACCGGATCGCGCAGGAGGCGCTGACCAACGCCGTCAAGCACGCGCCGGGCGGCCGGGTCGTCCTGGGCATCCGGCGCGACGGCGGCGTCCTGACCATCGAGGTCAGCAACGGGCTGCGCCGGGACAGGCCCACGGCGGAGGGCACCGGGGCCGGGCTGGGCCTGCTGAACATGCGCGAGCGCGCGGCGGCGGTCGGTGGCACGCTGAGCGCGGGGCCGTCCGGCACGGACTGGCTCGTCCGCGCCGAGTTACCGGTGGAGGGTTGAGTGACGGTCCGGGTTCTGGTGGCCGACGACCACGGGGCGATCCGGGCGGGGCTGATGCTCATGCTCGGCAACGACCCGGAGATCGAGGTCGTCGGCGAGGCGGCGGACGGTGCCGCCGCGGTGCGGCAGGCCAGGGCGCTGCGCCCCGACGTCGTGCTGATGGACGTGCGGATGCCGGGCACCGACGGCATCGCCGCCACCCGGCAGGTGATCGCCGAGAACCTGGGCGAGGTCCTCGTGCTCACCACTTTCGACCTCGACGAGTACGTGCACGCCGCGCTCCGCGCCGGGGCGGCGGGGTTCCTGCTCAAATCGGTCGAAGCGGCCCGGCTGATCGAGGCCGTCAAGCTCGTCGCCGCCGGGGAAGGCGTGCTGGCCCCGCAGGTGACCCGCAAGCTGATCGCGGCGTTCGCGGCGAGCAGCCGGGAACCCGCGCCCGTGCCGAGCGGCCTCGGCGAGCTGACCGACCGCGAGCGCGAGGTGCTGGGCTGTCTCGGCGCCGGCCTCTCCAACGCCCAGATCGGCACCCGCCTGCACATCGGCGAGACCACGGTCAAAACCCACGTCTCCCGCGTGCTGACCAAGCTCGGCCTCCGCTCCCGCGTCCAGGCCGCCATCCTCGCCCAGGAAAACGGCGTCCCCGCCCCCTGATCACGCGAGATCTCCCTCTGATCACGCGAGTTCCGCCCCTGATCACGCGAGTTCCGCGCCGGATCACCCCGAATGGCCGATCTGCGCGGCCCGGTGCGATCTTCTAACGTCGTCGCATGAGTGTGCGGCGGACTTTGGACGTGGACGAGGTTCTCGGCAGGCAGGACTCGGGCGAGCTGAAGCGGCGGCTGCGGGGCCGGGATCTGATCGGCTTCGGCGTCGGGATCATCATCGGGACCGGCATCTTCACCCTCGCCGGCGTCCAGGCCAAGACGCACGCCGGCCCGTCGGTGACGTTGTCGTTCGTGCTCGGCGCGGTGGTCGCCGGGCTCGCGGCGCTGTGCTACGCCGAATTGGCCTCCAGTGTTCCGACTGCCGGGAGTGCCTACACCTACGCCTTCGCCACGCTCGGCGAGGTGTTCGCCTGGATCATCGGCTGGGACCTGCTGCTGGAGTTCGCGCTCGGCGCGGCAGTGGTGTCCCGCGGCTGGTCGGGGTACCTGGCGAACCTGCTGGGCCTGTCCCCCGAGCTGTTCGGCGAGAAGGCGACGGTGAACATCGGCGCGGTGCTGATCATCGCCGTGCTGACCGTGGTCGCGGTGGTCGGCATCAAACAGTCGGCCTGGCTGACGAACCTGCTCGTCGTGGTCAAGGTCGCGGTCTGCGTGCTGATCCTGGTGGTCGGCGTGTTCTTCGTGAAGGCGTCGAACCTCGTCCCGTTCATCCCGCCCTCGGAACCCGCCGAGGCCGGGACGAGCGCGCTGCACCAGCCCGTGGTGCAGGCGGCGCTGGGGCTGAGCCCGTCGTTGTACGGCGTCGCCGGGATGCTCACCGCGGCCGCGGTGGTGTTCTTCGCCTACACCGGGTTCGAGGCGCTGGCGAACCTCGGTGAGGAAACCATGAACCCGCGCAAGGATCTGCGCGTCGGCATCCTCGGCGCGCTCGGCGTCTGCGCGATCCTCTACATCGGGGTGTCGATCGTGCTCACCGGCATGGTCCCGTTCACCGACATCGACACCGGCGCACCGCTGGCGGACGCGTTCGACCGCGTCGGCCAGCACTGGGTCGGCGCGCTGATCTCGCTCGGCGCGGTCACCGGGCTGACGTCGGTGATGATGGTCGAGCTCGTCACCATCGGGCGGATCGGCTTCGCGATGGGCCGCGACGGGCTGCTGCCGAGGAAACTCGGTACGACGCATCCGAAGTGGGGCACGCCGCACCGGATGACGATCGGCGGCGCCGTGCTCATCGCGGTGCTGGCCGCGTTCGTGCCGATCTCGGAACTGGCCGACATGGTCAGCATCGGCGCCCTGTCCGCGATGATCATCGTCGCGGTCGCGGTGCCGGTCCTGCGCCGCCGCCGTCCCGAACTGCCGCGCCCGTTCACCGTGCCGTTCTCACCGGTGCTGCCGATCGTGGCCGCGCTCGCCTGCTTCTACCTGATGCTGAACCTGGACGTGCTCACCTGGGTCCGGTTCGCGGTGTGGCTGGCGGTCGGCCTGCTCATCTACTTCACCTACGGCCGCAAGCACTCCCGCCTCAACACCCCGGACAGCCGAGCGGTCAGGAGTCCCAGAAGCGCGGGGTGAGGCGGGCGACGTCGACGGCGGCGCCCGCCACCAGCGCCTGGTCGGCGTCGGCGACGAGCAGCACGCCGGACGGGCCGCTCCGCAGCGCCGCGGTCACCCATTCCAGCGGCTGGTCGTGCACTCCGTTGTCCCCCAAGGAAGGGTAAGTGTCCACAACGGACACCAGGGTCCCCTCGGCGCCGATCCGGATTCCGGCGAGCAGCACGAAGTGCCGGGCGGCGGGCCGCCAGCGCGCCGTCCACAGTGGAGGGACTCCGGTGTCGAGGTAGTCGAGCAGGGCCCGTTCCGGGGTGTCGTCCGCGCCCAGCTCGGCCGCGTCGAGCTGGGCGACTACCGCCACGCGCGGCAGTTCCCACAGCGAGACCAGCAGATCGAACAGCGCGTCCGTGCTCCACTCCCCGGTCACGGGAACAGTGGCCAGGCGAGCGCCGGACAACTCGTCGATCGCCGCCGCCAGCCCGGCCGCCGACGTACCCGCGGCGGCGGGGTCGGGGGTTTCCGGGAGACCGAGCCGGAAATCCAGGCGCGGCGCGCTCCCCGGCGGGGCCTGCGCGGGACCGCGGATCGTCCCGGCCGCACGGGCGACCTCGTCCTGGTCGGCCACGTCGACGCCCGCGGCACGCAGCGCGGCGAGCGCGACGAACGCCGCGTCGAGGCCGTCCTTCTGCGGCAGCTCGGCCCGCGCCTCGGCGGCCAGCCGGGCCCCGCCGGGCAGCCAGCGCACGTCGGACAGGTCGGTGTGGCCGCCGTCGACTCCCGAGGACATCAGAAGTCGTTCCCCCTTCAGCCTTTGTTCGTCAGTACCGCCACAGATGGGCGGCGATGATCTCGTCCGCGGACTTCCCCTCCGCCCACGTCGCGTCGGAGGCCCGAACCGCGCGGAACGCGCCGAGCAGCTCGTCGCCGAGTACCCCGGCCACTCGCGACGATGCCAGAAGCGCGGCGTCCTGCGCGGCCGGGTCCTCCGGAAGCCTTGCGACACCGCGGGTTTCGCGGTCCCCGGCGCTCCACGTCCCCGGGTCCTCGGCGATCGGCTCGGGCGGGACGACGCCGTCGGCGATCCCGGCCATCCCCGCCGCCAGGACGACCGCGAGGGCGAGATACGGATTGGCCGAGGCGTCGGACGTCTTCAGCTCGACGTTCGCGTGATCGGCGCCGAGCAACGAAGATCCGGGGACGTACCGCAGCGGCGCTTCCCGGTTTTCCACGCCCCAGAAGGCATACGCACCGGCGAAGAATCCCGGCCGCAGCCGCATCGTGGACGGCACGCTCGGCGCGGTGATCGCCGTCAGCGCGGGCAGATCCCGCAACAGGCCACCGAGGTAGGCGGCGCCGTCCTCACCGGGGACGTCTTCGCCCGCCAGGAGGTTCCGGCCCTTGCGGCGCACCGAGGTGTGCAGGTGCCAGCCGTTGCCCGCGGCGCCGGGCCCGATCATCGGGGCGAAGCTGACCACGAGCCCGTGGGCGTGCGCGGCGGCGTGGATGGTCTGGCGGGCGAGCAGCTGGTCGTCGGCCGCCGACACCGGATCCGTGACGCCGAGGGAGAGTTCCAGCTGTGCGAGGCCGTATTCGGCGTGCAGCTGGCCGATTCGCAGGCCGTTGGCGTCGAAGTCGTGCAGCAGCCCGGCGACGAAGTCGTCGAGGCCGATCAGCGCGTGCGGGCTGTAGGCGGGCCCGGGATGGCCCGGTGCCGACACGATGTCCGCGCTCCCCGCCGGGGCGACGGCGAACTCCAGTTCGTATCCGGCGCGGAATTCGAGGCCCCGGCGATCGGCCTCGGCCACCTGGCGTTCGAGGACGGCTCGCTGGCAGTACGGCCACGGGGATCCGTCCGCGGCGAGCTGGCGGCCCGGCGCCCAGGCCAGCGCGGGCTGCCCCGCGAGCCGCCGCAGCCGCTCGATGACGGGCACGAGCCGGATGTCGCCGGACGGCGTGGCGAGGCCGCGGTGGCCGTAGGTGATCGCGTCGTGGCTGTCGAAGACGGCGAACAGCGAGGTGGTCCCGACACCGTGGGTCGCCGCGTCGGCGAGTCCGGTGATCGGCACGATCCGCGACCGCGGGATGCCGTTGTTGTCCGCCCAGGCGACATGGACCCCGCTCACCCCCGCGGCGGCCAGGTCCTTGGCCGCGGCCGACGCCGCCTTCGTCATCCGGCCAGTATCACCGCTCAGCGCGATCGCGGCTATCTAACCGGGCGGTTCCGGCACCGGCTTCTGCCCTGTCTCCCGCCCGCGCAGCGCGACCCCCGCCACGACCGCCAGCGTGCCGAGCGCCTCGACGGGACCGGGCACCTGGCCGAGCACCACGAACCCGGTCACCCCGGCGGTGACCGGCAGCAGGGCCAGCAGCAACGCGAACCGGGCCCGCCCGGCGCGGCGCAGCACGACCTGGTCGAGCGCGTAGGGCACGACGGTCGAGAGCACGCCGACCCCGATGCCCAGGACCAGCAGACGTGGCGAAGACCACACCTCGCCGGTACCGAGCGCCAGTGGGGAGAGCAGCACCGTGGCGATCACGAACCCGATCGCGAGCCCGTCGATCCCCGCGCCGGCCTCCGCGACCCGCTTGCCGAGCACGATGTAGGCCGCCCAGGCCGCCGCGGCGCCCAGCGCGAACACCACCCCCAGCGCGGCGCCCTCCAGCCGCACGTCGGCGATCGCGACCACCCCGGCGGCCACCAGCGCCACCGCGAGGAAGTCACGCACGGTGCGCGAGCCGAACGCCGCGACCGCGACCGGTCCGGCGAACTCCAGCGCGACCGCCGTGCCCAGTGGCAGCCGCGCGATCGCCTCGTAGAACAGCACGTTCATCCCGGCCGTGACCACGCCGAACGTGGCCGCGAGCAGCAGCGGACGGCCCCGCCAGGCCGAGGCGGGCGGACGGCGCCAGGCGATCAGCACGATCGCCGCCCCGAGACAGCGCAGCCAGGCGACCCCGGCAGGCGTCGCATGTCCGAAAAGTCCGACCGCGATGGCCGCCCCGGCGTACAGGGAAATTCCGCTGAGAACGAACAAGATCGGCGCGGGTATCGCGCCGAGACGTTTTGCCGAGATCACCGAAGCCACTCCCGCATGGTGCCTGACCACGCGAAACACCGTCCGGCGGGGGCGCATCTCCCGGCTTGCGGGAATCCGTTACGGCATCCGGGGTAATTCGGCGTGACGCAGCTCCCACCGGCGCGGGAACACTTGCGGGCCCCGAAACGTCTGCAAGAGTGGAAGCACGAACACAACGGAGCCGGCGCGATCCTCGCACCGGAGTCACCACCGGAGTGGGCGTAGCTGGATCGAGGGCATCGGGCCACCGATGCCGGGACGGAGGGAGACCCCCATGACAACGCCGACGCTCACCCGCCCCGAATTGACCGCCGCCGACCGTTGCGACCGGTGCGGAGCCGCGGCACAGGTACGTGCCGTCCTCTCCACCGGTGGCGAGCTGCTCTTCTGCGGCCACCACGCCCGCGAGCACGAGTCCAAGCTCAAGGAACTCGCTGCCGAGATCATCCGGTAGTCCCGGGCCCCACGATCCGTTCGAGGGCGGCAGGCGCGCGAGCGTCCGCCGCCCTCCTTCTTTTCCCGTGCTGTCCCGTGCTGAGGGACGTGAGCTGAAGGGCGCTTTCAGTGCGTTGGACGCGCTGAAGGGCACCTTCAGTGCGCCAGACGCGCTGAAGGGCGCCTTCAGCGCATCCCGGCCGTCGCGAGTGGACCGGTCGCGACCCGCGGCCCCCGGATGTCTCGAACGACGCGTTGGGGACGTTCAACGTCCCCAACGACGCGTTCGGGACGTTCGACGTCGCGAACGACGCGTTCGCGACATGGCGTGCGGTGCCGAGCCCCGTGCCGAGGGACGCCTTCGGTGCGTTCAGTGCGACAGGGGCGTCCCTCGGTGCGGTGGACGCACCCAGGGCGTCCCTCGGTGACCGGCCCACGTCGAACCGGGACGCGGGTCAGACCCGGTCGAGGGCGGATTCGAAGGCGACTTCGGCGGCGCCGAGCAGTTTGACGTCGGCGCCCAGCGCCGAGCCGACGATCCGCGTCCCGCCGACCGCCCGGCTCACCAGGCTCCGCCGCCGGACGTCCGCGGCCACCGAGCGGACGATCTCCTCCGGCAGCACGGTCAGCAGGTCACCGAGCACCACCAGCTGCGGGCCGAGCAGGTTCACCACGTTGACCAGGCCGAGCGTGAGCCATTCGACGAACTCCCCGAGCCGCCGCGCGGCCTCCGCGGGGTCCTGTCCCAGCTCCCGCAGTTCGAACAGGATGGCCCCGCGCGGGGTGTCCTCGGGCAGGCCGAGCGCGCGGCACAGCGCGGCCTCGCCGACCTCGGTCTCCCAGCAGCCGCTGCTGCCGCAGTAGCAGGCCCGCCCGCCGGGCCGGACCACCATGTGGCCGACCTCGCCGACGTACCCGGCACCGCCGCGCAGCGAGGAGCCCTCGGCGATGACACCGCCGCCGACCCCGACGTCCGCCGAGATGTAGACCGCGTCCGACGAGCCCCGCGCGGCACCGCGCAGATGCTCGGCGACCGCGCCGAGCTCGGCGTCGTTGCCGACCAGGATCGGGATCCGCAGCACGCTGCCGAGCCGCTCCCCCAGCGCGACGTCGGTCCAGCGCAGGTTGGGCGCCTCGTGCACGTGGCCGTCCGAGCGCCGGACGACGCCGGGGACCGACACCCCGGCCGCGACCGGGGACACGCCGAGGTCCCCGGCGAGCATGGCGGTGGACTCGAGGACGTGCGTGATGACCTCGTCGGGCTCGCGCATGCGGCCGCGCAGGTTCCAGCTGTTGCGGCCGAGGATCTGCCCGCCGAGCCCGACCAGCGCGATGGCGACGTGCTCGACCTGGAGGTCCACTGCGAGCACCACCGCCGCGTGCGGCTGCGGCAGGACGAGCAGCGAGGGACGGCCCGCGCCCCGCCCCGGCCGCGGCACCCGCTCCTCGACGACGCCGGCCTCGGCCAGCCCGTCGACGAGGGTCTTGATGGTGCTCCGGTTGAGCCCGAGTTCCGCGGCCAGCGTCGCCCGTGTGCTCGGCCCGCTGACGTGCAGCAGCCGCAGCAGCGTCGTGCGGTTGTGCCTGCGCACCTCGTCGGGTCGAGCAACGGGCGTGCTGGTCACGGGGTCATCTTTCCACGCGGTGGGTCACCGCGCCGACACCGCCGCGCGACGGCGGGACAAGGCGTCCACTGTGGCCGCGAGCAGCAGCACCAGCCCGGTGATGATGTTCTGCACCGCGACCGGCTGCTTGAGCAGGCCGAGCCCGTTCGCGACGACGGCCAGCACCATGCCGCCGATGACCGCGTCGAAGAGCCTGCCCTTGCCGCCGAACAGCGAGGTCCCGCCGATCACCGCGCCGCCCACCGCGAACAACAGGGTGTTCAGCCCGCCGGCCTGAGGGTCCACCGAACCGACCTTCGACGAGTAGACGATCGCGCCGATCGCGGCGACGGTGGAGCAGATCACGAACACGCTCGCGCGGATCTTGTCCACGTTGATCCCCGCGCGCCGGGCGGCCTCGCGGTTGCCGCCGACGGCGTAGATGTGCCTGCCGTAGCGGGTCCGGTTGAGCACGTAGGTCCCGATCGTCAGTAGCACCAGCACGATCGGCACCACGTACGGCACGCCCTGGATGACGATGTTCGAGTTCGCCGCGCGGTTGAGCGTGAACAGATACGTCGACACCGCGGCGATCACCGCCACCGCACCGACCTTGGCCAGCGCGAGCGGGGTCGGCTGGACGACGAGTCCGCGCCTGAGCCGGGAGAAATGCCTGCCGAGCGTCACCCCGGCGAAGCCACCGGCCCCGACGATCGCCAGCGCCCAGCTGCCCGCGATGGACAGGTTCCCGTTGGCCACCTTGTTGAGCACGTCCGAGTTGCTGATGTTCAGCGTGCCGCCCTCGCCGATGAACTGCAGGATCACGCCCTGCCACACGATGAACAGCGCGAGCGTCACCACGAACGACGGCATGCCGATCTTCGACACCAGGAACCCGGTGATACAGCCGATCGCGGCGCCGACGCAGATCGCGAACAGCATCTCGATCCACGGGTTCGCGGTGACCCCGGACAGCACGATCGCCAGTGCCCCGACGGAAAGCGCCGCGCCCGCCCAGATCCGCAGGAACAGCGCGAGCAGCGCGGCCACCGCGAGAATGGCGACGAAGATGAAGAACACCGTGCCGCCCAGCGAACCGAGCAGGTTGCCGTTGCGCACGAAATGCAGTGCCATCACGGATCCGGCGACACCGGAGGCGGTGCCCGCGGACAGGTCGATCTCGCCGAGCAGCAGGACGTAGACGATGCCCATCGCGATGATGGTCTGCCCGGCGCCCTGCGCGAGCAGGTTCGCGATGTTGTTGAGGGTGAAGAAGAAGTCCGACAGCGCGGAGAACAGGATCACCAGCACGACGAGGCCGAGCAGCGCGGGCAGCGAGCCCAGCTGGCCCGCCTTGAGCCGGGAGAAGTAGTCGCGGATCGCCTCCGAGGTCGACATCGACGTCGTGTCGATGCCGAAGTCGGTGATCGCCGCGGACGGGGAGAGCTTGTCGGCGAGCTTCGGCTCGTCCGCCGCCAGTTTCTGGGGTGTCTCAGTCATTTCCGGTTCTTTCTTCCCGCTCACAGGACCGCGGCTTCGGGCCGGGCGAGGCCGAGTTCGCCGGAACGCCCGGCGGTGATGAGCTCCACGACCTGGCCGTGGGTGACGTCCTTGGTGTGTACCTCGGCGACGAGCCTGCCGAGGTAGAGCACCGCGATGCGGTCGGCGACCTCGAACACGTCGGCCATGTTGTGGCTGATCAGCACGACGCCGAGCCCCTGCTCGGCGAGCCTGCGGACCAGGTCGAGCACCTGCCGGGTCTGCGCGACGCCGAGCGCGGCGGTCGGCTCGTCCAGCAGGACGACCTTCGAGTCCCACAGCACGGACTTGGCGATCGCGACGGTCTGCCGCTGCCCGCCGGACAGCGCGGAAACGGGCGTGCGCACCGACTTCACCGTGCGGACCGACAGCGAAGCCAGTGTTTCGCGGGCGGCCTTCTCCATGCTCGCCTCGTCGAGCAGCCACCGGCTGCCGCGTTCCCTGCCGAGGAACATGTTCTGCACGATGTCGAGGTTGTCGGCCAGCGCGAGGTCCTGGTACACGACCTCGATGCCGAGCGCGGCGGCGTCGCGCGGGCCGTGGATGTGCACCGGTTCGCCGTGGAAGCGCACGGTTCCCGAGTCGGTGCCGTGGATCCCGGCGATGCATTTGACCAATGTGGACTTTCCGGCGCCGTTGTCGCCGACCAGTGCGGTGACCTCACCGGCCCGGACGTTGAAGTCGACGTCGTGCAGGACGTGGACCGGCCCGAAGCTCTTGTTCACCTGGTGCAGTTCGAGGATGGGTTCGCTCATCGCTTTTCTTTCCGGCGTGGTGACCGGGCCGGGACACGCGGTCGGGGCGCGCGTCCCGGCCCGGCTGTCTGCGGGGGACTTTCCGGCCTAGGAGATGCCGAGCTGGGCGCACGCCGCGGCGAGGTCGCCCGCGCACACCTCGGACGCCTTGACGTAGCCCTGGGCGATGACGTCCTTCACGCCGTCCTTGGTGGTCAGCTTCGGCTGCAGCAACACCGACTTGACCTGACGGTTGCCCTTCGGGTCGTTGCTCTTGCCGGTGGCGATCGCGTCGGCGGCGGCCTTGTCGCCCTTGGCCAGCGCGGTGACGAGCTTGGCGGTGGCCTCCGCCTCTTCCTTGACCGGCTTGAACACCGTCATGTACTGGTCACCGCGCAGGATGGCCCGGAGGCCGTCCGCGGTGGCGTCCTGACCGGTGACCGGGACCTTGCCGTTGAGGCCGACCTTCTTCAGCACGGTGATCACCGCGCCGGCGAGGCCGTCGTTCGCCGCGACGACGCCGTCGACCTTGCCGTTGTTGGCGGTGAGGATCTGCTCGAAGACCTGGCCGCCCTTCTGGTTGTTCCAGTCCTCGATCGCCTGCGACTGCACCAGTTTCAGGTCGTTGCTGTCGTACTTCGGCTGCAGCACGCTCTTCTGGCCGTTGGCGAACAGCGTGGCGTTGTTGTCGGTCGGGGCGCCCTCGATCTGGATGACCTGCGCGCCCTTCTTGTCCTTCAAGGCGTCGGCCAGGCCCTGGCCCTGCAGCGCGCCGACCTTCTCGTTGTCGAACGAGACGTAGTAGTCCGAGCTGCCGCCGAGGTTGAGCCGGTCGTAGTCGATCGTCGGGATGCCCGCGTTCTGCGCCTTCTTGGCGACCGCGGCCCCGAGTTCGCCGTTGATCGCGGCGATGACGAGCACCTTGACGTTCTGCGCGATCATGCCGTCGGCGAGCGTCGTGAACTTCTGGACGTCGCCCTGCGCGTTCTGCACGTCGACGTCGAAACCCTGTGCCTTGAGCGCCTCGGTGAGCATCGGCTTGTCGAAGGCTTCCCACCGCGCGGAGGTCGCGGTCTCGGGCAGGATGACCCCGATCTTCCCGTTCGCGCCGCCCGAGGACGGGGCGGACACGGTGGAACTGCCCGAGCCGCCGGGAGCGGCGCTGTTGGCGCCGCAGGCGGTCAGCACCAGCGCGGAAGCCGCCGTGGCGGCGAGGAGGGTTAGGGTTCTGCTGCGCATCCTCGTTCGTTCTCCGATCCTGCTCGCGGGGCGGCGGTCCGGAGATGGCCGGCGCACCGTCGCGCATATGTTGTGGCCGACAACATATGTCGCTGACCGGCGTCGCGGAAGATAGCTGGATCGATTAAGTACCCGAGAACGGACACGGTTTGGCAACGCGTCCGGAACCGCGCCCAGGCAGGCAACGATGTGATCGCTACCAGGAACGGAGCGTGACGATCCGTTCTTCGAGCTGCTCGACGGTGGCCATCGCGGTGGGCGGCCCGCCACACACGCGGCGCAGCTCGTTGTGGATCGCGCCGTGCGGTTTCTTCGTGCGGTGGTGGTACATCCCGACCAGCGCGTTGAGTTCCTTGCGCAACGCGCCGAGACGCTCACTCACCGTCTGCCGGACGGGTGGCGCGGCGGGCTGCTCGGCTTCCTTGGGCTTGCGGCGCTTCTCGTCCGCGAGCTGGTCCTCCTGGCGCTTGCGCAGCAGCGCCCGCACCTGGTCCGGCTCCAGCAGGCCCGGCAGGCCGAGGTACTCCTGTTCCTCGTCGGAGCCGGAGAAGACCGCGGTGCCGAACGAGTTGCCGTCGTAGATGACCTGGTCGAGCTCGGCCGAGGCGTGCAGCGAGGTGAACGCCTTCTCCTCCTCGCCCGGCTCGTCCTCGGTGCGGTTGGCCTGGGCGAGCAGTTCGTCGTCCCAGCCTTCCTTCTCGCGATGCGGCTTGCCGAGCACGTGGTCACGCTGTGCTTCCAGCTCGCTCGCCAGCTCCAGCAGCACCGGGACGCTGGGCAGGAAGATGCTCGCCGTCTCGCCCTTCTTCCGCGCCCGCACGTAACGGCCGATGGCCTGGGCGAAGAACAGCGGAGTGGACGCACTGGTCGCGTAGACGCCGACCGCCAGCCGCGGCACGTCGACGCCTTCGGAGACCATCCGGACCGCGACGATCCAGCGTTCCGAGGACTCGGAGAACTCCTTGATCCGCCCGGACGCCTTCGGGTCGTCGGACAGCACGAGTGTCGGCATCTCGCCGGAGATCCGCTGCAGGATCTTGGCGTAGGCGCGCGCGGTCTCCTGGTCGGTGGCGATCACCAGGCCGCCCGCGTCCGGCACGCCCTGACGCACCTGGGTGAGCCGGGTGTCGGCGGCCTGCAGCACCGCCGGGATCCACTCGCCCGCCGGATCCAGCGCGGTGCGCCAGGCGCGGGCGTTCTGCTCCGCGGTGAGCGGCTCCCCCAGCCGGGCGGTGAACTCCTCGCCCGCGCTGGTGCGCCAGGACGCCTCGCCGGAGTAGGCGAGGAAGACGACCGGCCGGACGACGCCGTCGGCGAGCGCGTCGGCGTAGCCGTAGGAGTGGTCGGCCTTGCTGCGCTGGAAACCGGAGCCGTCGGGCTCGTAGGTGACGAACGGGATCTGCGAGTCGTCGCTGCGGAACGGCGTCCCGGTCAGCGCCAGGCGCCGCACGGCGGGGGTGAAGGCCTCGCGGACCGCGTCACCCCAGGACTTCGCGTCGCCACCGTGGTGGATCTCGTCGAGGATGACCAGTGTCTTGCGGTTCTCGGTGCGGACACGGTGCAGCGTCGGATGCGCCGCGACCTGCGCGTAGGTGACCGCGACCCCGCGGTAGTCCGAGGACGTGACGCCGGTGGTGTTGCGGAAGTTCGAGTCGATGTCGATCCCGGCGGCGGCGGCCGAGGCGGCCCACTGGTGCTTGAGGTGCTCGGTGGGTGTGACGATCGTGACGGCCTCGATCGTGCGATCCGACAGCAGCTCGGCCGCGATCCGCAGCCCGAACACCGTCTTGCCCGCGCCGGGGGTCGCCACGGCAAGGAAGTCCTGCGGTTTCCGCGTCAGGTACTTCGTCAGCGCGCGGCGCTGCCAGGCCCGCAGCGGCCGCGCGGTCGAATCCTCGGCGGCCGGTGGGGCGCCGAACCCTGATGTGCGCTCCGCGGTCTCCGACAAGTCCGGTTCACCCCCTCCGATAGGCCGTTCATCGGCCGTGACGTGCGAAAACCCCCACTGTGCTACCGGCTTCGATGCCGGTTACGGCGGTGAGGGCACTTCCAGGAGCTTACCTTCCGGGTCCGGCGGCGCAGGGCACCGGCACGGGTGGTGTCGGCCGACACGCCCGGGCATCGTCGTGGTGACGAGCCAAATTCGCGCGAATGGACCATGCTGGACATGTCATGAGCGACGAGGTGAACGCCGTGCCCGGCGAGGGCGGCAAGGTGCGCCGCAAGGGCCCGCTGCGCCTGATCGCACGTACGTTCGCCAAGGCGTGGGACGGCAACATCTTCTCCGAGGCCGCCGAAGCCGCGTTCTGGCAGACGCTGTCGCTGCCGCCGCTGCTGCTCGGGCTGCTCGGCAGCCTCGGCTTCGTCGGCGAGTGGTTCGGCCAGGGCGTGGTGTCCGCCGTCCACGACAAGATCATCACCTTCTGCCACACGATCTTCAGCGACAACGCGGTGCGGGAGATCATCGAACCGACGGTCAACAGCATCCTGACGGTCGGGAAGGGCGAGATCGTCTCGGTCGGCTTCCTGATCTCCCTGTGGGCCGGTTCGTCGGCGATGTCGTCCTTCGTCGACGCCATCACCGTGGCGCACGGCCAGTACGGGGTCCGCAACGACGTCTGGCAGCGGATCTTCGCGCTGCTGCTGTACCTGTGCGGGCTGGTCATCCTGGTGGTCGGGCTGCCGCTGCTGGCGATCGGGCCGGACCTGCTGCCGCAGTTCTTCCCGGTCAGCTGGCGCGACACGGTGACCAGCTGGGTCAGCACGCTGTACTACCCGGTGCTCGGGGTGATGATCGTCCTGGCGCTCACGACGCTGTACAAGCTCTCGCTGCCGCGACGGCTGCCGTGGCATCGCGGGCTGCCGGGCGCGGTGCTCGCGATGGTGGTGTTCCTGCTGTCGAGTATCGGGCTGCGGATCTACCTGAACTGGATCACCAAGACCGGCTACACCTACGGCGCGCTCGCCGCTCCGATCGCCTTCCTGCTGCTGATGTTCTTCATCGGGCTCGCGGTGGTCGGCGGCGCGTATTTCAACAGCGCGATCCAGGAGCTGTGGCCGGCGAAGCCGACCCGGCGGCAGCGCCGGAAGTGGCGCCGGCTGGAGATGGAGCGGGTCAGCGAGAGCATCCGCGCCGACGAGGCGAAGCCCTATTCGGACCGCATCACGCTCCCGCTGCGCCGCCCCAAGTCGCCGCCGGTACCGCCCGCCGCCACCGGCTCTGCGGACCACGGTGGCGACACCCCGGCGCCGCCACCATCCACGAAAGACGATCAGGCGCCAGAACAGGCGAGGACCCCGGGCCCGACCCGCGTCCCCCGCACCGACTGAGCACAAGCCCCGGCACTCCAGGTTCTCCCTCCACAGTGGACAGAAGTGCGCCGCGGGGTCAGGAGCGCTGGAAGCGGTAGGTTTTGCTGTCGAAGGCGATGCAGATGCTCGGCGACATGACGATGACGCGCAGGGTGCCGTCCCGCTCGTCGAAGTCGATGCCCTCGACCTCGAAGTTCCCACCGCACGTGCTGCGCAGCGGCAGCTGACCGAGCGAGGTCACGTGCCCGGTGACGTCCGAGCCGGACAGCGGGCCCGCGAGGTCGACCTGCAGCAGCGGTTTCGTGGTGCCGAAGAGGCTGCCGTCGGGATCGTCGGACGCGCAGAGCAGCCGGGTCGCGGTGAGGAAGTCGCAGCCCTGGACGTCCCGCACGGAGTGGTCGAGGCGGATCGCCGAGGCGTACGGCAGGTTCTTCGACGCGTCGGGGAAGGCCGCGCCGGGCATCGGGTGCACGAGCAGGCGGTCCATCGTGCCCCACTCCCCCGCGACCATCCAGCGCGCGTCGGGCGACACGGCGGCGAAGGAGTTGTTGTTCGCCTCCCAGGATTCCAGCGCGTGCTGGTAGTTGGCCCACGAACCGTCCGGAGCCTGCACGCGGAACAGCTTCGCGCCGCGATCGTCCCGCTGGTACGGCTCGACGTACCAGCCCTGCGCCGAACCGGGGTCGCCGACGTGGTTCCAGCCCTTCGACGACAGGTCGGCGGGGATCGTGCCGACTCCGGTGTAGCGGATCGTGGTGCCCGAAGGCCGCACGATGGTGGCCAGGCCCTGGCTCTCGTCGAGCGGCCGCGCCCGGTCGGATCCGACTTCCTTCCAGCCGGTGACGGCCTGGGCGAGCGAAGGCGCGGCGGTGGCGAGGAGGGCGACCAGGGCGAGCAGGGCGAGCAGGATCGCGGTTCTGCGCATGATGGCTCCGTCCATGCGGGAGGGACTGGCCAGTACTTCTACCAGTCGTCACCGCACAGGACAGCCACCATGTGAAGGATTTTCACCTCTGTTCACCGGGACGCTCCCCCCGGGGCCGCCACACCGAGCGTCCGGGGCCCACCCAGCCGTTGTCCGTGAATGCCACAATTAGGGCCACAGAGTGGCTCAATGTTGGCTTAAAGGACCCTCGCGGAGCGG
>NZ_JBHYJW010000023.1:0-131554 GCF_042741125.1 Amycolatopsis sp. NPDC058986
CATATCCTCAAAGGAACCCCCACGAGGAGGGGTTCAAACAATAAGCTCTACTGGCTTAGTTCACTAGCACACTGTTGAGTTCTCAAGCAACACACCACAACCCCAGCCACACAACACACGGCCGTCATCGAGGCGGTCATTCCTAGCAGTTTTTGGTGGAACACCCACTCAATCGCCCTAGGCGAGAGCTTGGTTCGTGTCCCGGTCGGCCGCCCGGTCTCCCTGGCGACTTGAAGAACTTTACACGCCTCCGAACGGCCCGAAACAGGGGGGTACCTTAACCGCGTTTCCGCAGGTCAAGCCCCTGTTTCGGGCCGAGCGGCCGATCAGCCGCCGAAGCTGACGCCCGCGACGTTCCGCTTGCCCTTCCGGACGACGAGCCAGCGGCCGTGCAAGGCGTCCTCGGTGGACGGCTTCCACTCCTCGTCGGAGACCTTCACGTTGTTGACGTACGCGCCGCCCTCCTTCACGGTGCGGCGGGCGGCGCCCTTGCTGTCCACCAGGCCGCCGGCGATCAGCAGGTCCACGATCGTGGCGTCCCCGGCGGGCTCGACCTTGCCGGTCGGAACCTCCGCCATCGCGGCGTCGAGCGTCCGCGCGTCGAGTTCTCGCAGCTCACCACGCCCGAACAGGGCCTGGCTCGCGGCGATCACCTGACGTGTCTGCTCTTCGCCGTGGACCAGGGTCGTGAACTCCTCGGCCAGCCGCCGCTGCGCCGCCCGCAGATGCGGGCGCTGCTCGGTGTCCTCGGCCAGCGCGGCGATCTCCTCCTGGCTCAGGAAGCTGAACATCCGCAGGTAGCCGACCACGTCCGCGTCACCCACATTGACGAAGTACTGGTACCACGCGTAGGGCGAGGTCATCTCCGGGTCGAGCCAGAGGTTCCCGCCTCCGGTGGACTTCCCGAACTTCCGCCCCTCCGAGTCGGTGACCAGCGGCGCGGTCAGCGCGTGCACGCCCGCCGACTCGGTGCGCCGGATCAGATCGACCCCGCCGACGAGGTTGCCCCACTGGTCGGAGCCGCCGACCTGCAGCTTGCAGCCGTGCCTGCGGTAGAGATGCAGGTAGTCCTGCGACTGGAGCAGCAGGTAGCTGAACTCGGTGTAGGACATGCCATCGGTCTCGAGGCGGCGCTTCACCGTCTCCCGGTTGAGCATGGTGTTGACCGGGAAGTGCTTGCCGACGTCACGCAGGAACTCCAGCACGTTCTGCTGCCCGGTCCAGTTCAGGTTGTTCTCCACGATCGCGCCGGTCGGCGAATCGTCGAAGTCGACGAACCGCTCCAGCTGCCCGCGGATCCGGCCCGCCCACTCGGCGACGACGTCGAGCGAGTTCAGCGTGCGCTCCCCCGTGTCACGGGGGTCGCCGATCATTCCGGTCGCGCCGCCCGCCAGCACGATCGGCCGGTGCCCGGCCCGCTGGAACCGCGACAGCATGAGCAGCGGGACGAGGTTGCCGGCATGCAGGCTCGGCGCGGTCGGGTCGAACCCGCAATACAGCGTGACTGGCCCCTGGTCGAGTTCTCGCCGCAACGCGCCGGCGTCGGTGGATTGCGCGATCAGGCCGCGCCAGGTCAACTCGTCAAGGATGTGCTCACTCACACCTGTAGATCTTCCCGCACCAGGTCAAGCCGTTTGGTACGGGGTCGCCCGTGGCGTCAGCGCGGGCGTTTGCGACCGCCCCTGCGATAGGTCGAGACGGCGGGTGAGCCGTCGATCCAGAACCGCCACGGAGTTTCCATGGCCATCGCGACGCCGACCCGCGGACCGGTGCGGATCAGCTCCGGCGGCACCCGCTCCCCGGTCAGCAACCGCACGGGCGAGTCCGGATCGGTCAGGTCGACGCCGTTCTGCTCGCGGTCGATCCCGAGCACCGACGTCAGGATCGCGGGCCCCTTCGCGAGTTCGCCGCTCCCGCGGGCCGCCGGCTTGCGGGCGCGGGCGATCTCGGTGCCGGACACGATCTCCCCCGCCCGCAACAGGACCGCGCCCGGCTGACCGTCTTCGGTGCCAACGACGTTCGCGCAGAAGTGCATGCCGTACACGAAGTACACGTACAGGTGACCGGCCGGGCCCCACATCACGGCGTTGCGCGGGGTGCGGCCGCGGTAGCAGTGCGACGCCGGATCGTCGAGCCCCCGGTACGCCTCGACCTCGACCAGCCGGACCGCGACCGTGCCGTCCGGGCCGGTGGATTCGATCACCGCGCCCAGCAGTAGTTCGGCGAGGTCGACCGGATCGAGTGCCAGCTCGGCGCGCGTGAAGATCCGGCCGTGCGTCGTCGTTTCCGCAGTGATGTCCCGCTCCCCTTCTCGCGCCCGCTCCCAGTACGCATCGTAGAGGCACCCGCGATCACGAACGCGGTGAGCTACAGTCTCGATTGAGCAGACGCTCAATCCCAGGGGAGCCGATGACCGCCCACCGGAAGACCACCGCCGAGCCGCCGAGCACCAAGCAGCGGCTGATCGACGGCGTGCTGACGACGATCCGGAACCACGGCATCACGGCGGTGTCCGCGCGCGCGGTCGCGACCGCGGCGAACGTGAACCAGGCACTGATCTTCTACCACTTCGGCAGCGTCGACGAACTCGTCGCGCAGGCGTGCATCGTGGCCACCGAGTCCCGCGTCGCGCTGTACCGCCCCCGTTTCGCCGAAGTCCGTACCGTCGGCGAACTGCTGGAACTCGGGCAGCGGATCCACGCCGAGGAGCGAGCCGAGGGCAATATGGCCGTGCTGGCCCAGACCCTCGCCGGGTCGCAGGGCGGCGGCAGGCTCGCCGAGGCGACCCGCGAAGCCCTCGACAAGTGGATCGCCGAGGTACGGACGACGTTGACCAGGGTGCTGGCCGATTCGCCGCTGACCGGGTTCGCGGATCCCTCGGGCCTCGCCCATGCGGTGTCCGCGGGTTTTCTGGGCCTGACACTGTTCGACTCGGTCGATCCCGACGGCGGCGAACAGGCGCTCGCGGCGCTGGCTCAGCTGGCGACGCTCGTGGACGTCGTGGAGGGCCTCGGCCCGGTGGCCAGCCGCGCTGTCAAGGCGCGGCTGCGCAAGAACGGCCACCGTTAACCGAAGGTTCGTCGGGTGAGCTACCGCAGCCACGCCCGGTGCTCGGCGACTCGCTCGACCAGGCGCTCCCGCTGTTCGGCGACCCGCTCGGGCGCGGTACCACCGCGCGCGTTCCGGGACCGCACGGAACCTTCGACGGTGAGGACCTCGCGGACGGCCGGGGTCAGCGCGGGGTCGATCTTCGCGAACTCCTCGTCGGTCAGCTCGTCGAGACCGACACCGCGGGCTTCCGCGACACGGACGCTCTCCCCCGCCGCCTCGTGCGCGACCCGGAACGGAACCCCTTGGCGCACAAGCCATTCCGCGATGTCGGTCGCGAGCGTGAAACCGGCAGGGGCGAGTTCGGCGAGACGCTCGGTGTGGAAGGTCAGGGTGCCGAGCATGCCCGCGATCGCCGGGAACAGCAGTTCCAGCTGCTCGACGGAGTCGAAGACCGGCTCCTTGTCCTCCTGCAGATCCCGGTTGTACGCCAGCGGCTGCGCCTTGAGCGTCGCCAGCAGCCCGGTGAGGTTGCCGATCAGCCGTCCCGCCTTGCCACGGGTCAGCTCGGCGACGTCGGGGTTCTTCTTCTGCGGCATGATCGAGCTGCCGGTGGCCCAGGCGTCGTCGAGGGTGACGTAGCCGAATTCGGCGGTGTTCCAGATGATCACCTCTTCGGCGATCCGGGACAGGTTGACCGCGAGCATCGCGACGGCGAACGCGAACTCGGCGACGAAGTCCCGCGAAGCCGTGCCGTCGATGGAATTCTCGACACTGGCATCGAAGCCGAGTTCGGCCGCGACCGCTTCGGGGTCGAGACCGAGCGACGAACCGGCGAGCGCGCCCGAACCGTACGGCGATTCGGCGGTGCGGGCGTCCCAGTCCCGCAACCGCGAGACGTCCCGCAGCAGCGACTGGCCGTGCGCGAGCAGGTGATGCGCCAGCAGCACCGGCTGGGCGTGCTGCAGATGCGTGCGGCCGGGCAGGATCGCGTCCGGATGCCGCCGCGCCTGCGAGACCAGCGCGTCGACGACGTCCAGCGTGCCGGCGACGACCCGGCGCCCGGCGTCGCGCAGCCACATGCGGAACAACGTCGCGACCTGGTCGTTGCGCGAGCGACCCGCCCGCAGTTTGCCGCCCAGCTCGGTGCCCGCGCGTTCCAGCAGACCGCGTTCGAGGGCGGTGTGCACGTCCTCGTCGGCGATCGTCGGGGTGAACGCGCCGGACGCGACGTCCTCGGCGAGCGTGTCGAGCGCGGAGAGCATCCCGGTGAGCTCGTCCTCGGTGAGCAGCCCGGCCTTGCGCAGCACGCGGGCATGCGCACGCGAGCCGGCGATGTCGTACGGCGCGAGGCGCCAGTCGAAATGGGTCGACGCGCTCAGCGCCGCCATCGCTTCCGCCGGTCCGCTGGCGAACCGGCCGCCCCACAACTGCACCGGTTGCTCGTTACTGCTCACGTTCTGCCTTTCCTGGGAGGTGTTACTTCTGGAGGTTCCGCTTGGCGGCGATCTTGCTGGGCAGGCCCCACAACTGCACGAAACCCTTGGCCAGCGACTGGTCGAAGGTGTCGCCCTCGTCGTAGGTGGCGAGATTGAAGTCGTACAACGACTCCTCGCTGCGCCTGCCGTTGACGACCGCGGCGCCGCCGTGCAGCACCATCCGGATTTCGCCGGAGACGTGCTCCTGCGACTTCTGGATGAAGGTGTCCAGCGCGTCCTTCAACGGCGAGAACCACAGGCCGTCGTACACCAGCTCGCCCCAGCGCTGCTCGACCTGCCGCTTGAACCGGGCGAGGTCCCGCTCGACGGTGACGTTCTCCAGCTCCTGGTGCGCGGTGATCAGCGCGATCGCGCCCGGCGCCTCGTAGATCTCACGGCTCTTGATGCCGACGAGCCGGTCCTCGACCATGTCCAGCCGGCCGACGCCGTGCGCGCCGGCCCGCCGGTTGAGCTGCTGGATGGCCTCCAGCACCGTCACGGTCTCGCCGTCGATCGCGACCGGGACACCCTTGTCGAAGGTGATCACCAGTTCGTCGGGCGCCTCGAAGTTGGCCGCCGGGTCCTCGGTGTAGGAGTAGACGTCCTGGGTCGGGGCGTTCCACAGGTCCTCGAGGTACCCGGTCTCCACCGCGCGGCCCCACACGTTCTGGTCGATCGAGAACGGCGATTTCTTGGTGACGTCGATCGGGAGGTCGCGTTCCTCGGCGTAGGCGATGGCCTTCTCGCGGGTCCACGCGAAATCACGGACCGGGGCGATCACCTTGAGGTCCGGCGCGAGCGCGCCGATGCCGACTTCGAAGCGGACCTGGTCGTTGCCCTTGCCGGTGCAGCCGTGCGCGACGGTGGTCGCGCCGTGGTACTTCGCCGCCTCCGCGAGGTGCTTGACGATCACCGGCCGGGAAAGCGCCGAGACCAGCGGGTAGCGGTCCATGTAGAGGGCGTTCGCCTGCAGCGCGGGCAGGCAGTACTCGTCCGCGAACTCCGCGCGGGCGTCGGCCACGACGGCCTCGACGGCACCGCAGTCGAGCGCGCGCTGCCGGATCGTTTCGAGGTCTTCGCCACCCTGGCCGAGATCGACGGCCACGGCCACGACCTCGGCGCCGGTTTCCTCGGCTATCCAGCCGATGCCCACCGACGTGTCCAGCCCGCCCGAATAGGCGAGCACGATCCGCTCGGTCACGATCCTCCTCCTTCGTCCTCCGCGTCCAAAGTAGACGATCGCCGCGCGAGCGCGGCGAACCGTTCGGCGAGATCCTTGCCGGACAGCGGTTCCCTGGCGATCACCGCCACCGTGTCGTCGCCCGCGATCGAACCGACGACCTCCTCCAGCGCCGACCGGTCGATCGCGCTGGCCAGGAACTGCGCCGCGCCCGGAGGCGTGCGCAGCACCGTGAGATTCCCCGACGAGTCCACCGAGACCAGCAGCTCGGCCAGCAGCCGGGACAGCCGTGAGGTACCACCCTGCACCCCGCGCACCGGACTGCCGTCCTCGGGGATGACGTACACCGGCGCCCCCGAGTCGGCGCCCCGCAGCTTGACCGCGCCCAGCTCGTCGAGATCCCGGGACAACGTGGCCTGGGTGACCTCGATGCCTTCGGCCGCGAGGAGCTTCGCGAGCTCGGTCTGGCTGCGGATGGCCATCGTGGACACCAGTTCGGTGATCCGCGCCTGGCGCCCGGCCCTGCTGCTGGTCACTTACGTCGCTCCTGTGTCCTGCGGGACACCCGCACCCGGTCGGCATTCGCGAGCGGGGCTCCGCCATTTTCACTCACGATGCCTCCTGGCCGAGCAGCCAGACGAGAAGCGCCTTCTGCGCGTGCAGCCGGTTTTCGGCCTCGTCCCACACCGCGCTGGCCGGGCCGTCGAGCACCTCGTCGGTGATCTCCCAGCCCCGGTGCGCGGGCAGGCAGTGCAGCACGATCGCCTCGTCGGCGGCGCGCTTCAGCAGCTCGGTGTTGACCTGCAACGCGCGGAACGGGCCGACCCTGTCGAGACCGTCGTTCTCCTGTCCCATCGACGTCCAGGTGTCGGTGACCAGGACGTCGGCGCCGTCGACCGCGGCGTACGGGTCGGCGAACACCGTGGCGCTGCCACCGGTTTCGGTCCCCCGGTGCTTGGCGTCGAGCATGACCTGCTGGTCGGGCTGGAAGCCCTCCGGGGAGACGACCCGCACGTGCATCCCGGCGGTGGTGCCACCGAGCAGCAGCGAATGGGCCATGTTGTTCGCGCCGTCGCCCAGGTACACCATGGTCAGCCCGGCGAGCTTGCCCTTGCGCTCCCGGATCGTCATCAGGTCGGTGAGCACCTGGCACGGGTGGAACTCGTCGGTCAGCGCGTTGATCACCGGGATCCGCGACACCGACGCCATCGCGTCGATGCGCTTCTGCGCGAACGTCCGCCACACCACGGCGTCGACGTAGCGGGACAGCACCCGCGAGGTGTCCTCGATGGTCTCCTCGCGACCGAGCTGCATCGAGCGTCCGTCCACTATCACCGAATGCCCGCCGAGCTGCGAGATCCCGACGTCGAAGGACAGGCGGGTCCGGGTGGAGTTCTTCTCGAAGATCGCGGCGACGGACTTGCCTGCCAGCGCCTTGCTGCCGAGCGGGTCGGCCTTGAGCGCGTCGGCGAGGTCCAGCAGCCCGGCCTGCTCGGCCGGGCTGACGTCGTCGTCGCGGAGGAAGTGGCGGGGCATCAGTCGTCCTTCGGGGTGATCGAATCGAGTGCCGCGGGAAGCGCGGCGACGAAACCTTCGGCCTGCTCGTCGGTGAGCACGAGCGGCGGCGCCAGCCGGACGGTGTCCGGCGCGACGGCGTTGACGAGATAGCCGGACTCTTGCGCCGCCTGTTGCAGCGCGGCGGAAACCGGCTTGCGCAGCGCGATCCCGAGCAGCAGGCCGCTGCCGCGCACACCGGCCACCAGCGGATGGTGCAGCGCCTCGACCCCGGCCGCGATGTCCTTGCCCAGCGCGGCGACATGGTCGAGCAGATCGTCCTCGATGAGGGTGCGCAGCACCGCGAGCCCGGCCGCGCAGCACACCGGGTTTCCCCCGAACGTGGTGCCGTGCTGGCCCGGCTTGAGCAGTTCGCCCGCCGCGCCGACGCCGATGACCGCGCCGAGCGGCAACCCGCCGCCGAGGCCCTTGGCCAGCGTGATGACGTCCGGCACGATCCCGGCCTGCTGGAAGGCGAACCAGGTGCCGAGCCTGCCGATGCCGGTCTGCACCTCGTCGAGGACGAGCAGCGCGCCGGTGGCCTTGGTGATCTCGCGCGCGGCGTGCAGGTAACCGGCGGGTGCCGGGACGACGCCGCCCTCGCCGAGGACCGGCTCGAGGAACACCGCCGCGGTCTCGCCGTCGACGGCCGCGCGCAGCGCTTCGACGTCGCCGAACGGGACGTGCGTGACACCGGGTACGAGCGGGGCGAACGGCTCGCGCTTCGCAGGCTGGCCGGTGAGCGTCAGCGAGCCCATGGTCCGGCCGTGGAACGCTCCCTCCGCGGCGACGATCTTCGTCCGGCCGGTGAGCCTGCTGATCTTGAGCGCGGCCTCGTTGGCCTCGGCGCCGGAGTTGACGAACAGCACCTTGCCGTTGCCGGCGAGACCGGCGACGTCGAGCAGCGCCTCGGCCAGTTCGACCGCGACCGGGTTGACGTAGAGGTTCGAGGTGTGGCCGATCTTCGCGATCTGCTCGCTGACCGCGCGCACCACCTCGGGATGGGCGTGGCCGAGCGCGTTGACCGCGATGCCGCCGACGAGGTCGACGTACTCGCGCCCGTCGGCGTCCCACACCGTGGCGCCCTCGCCGCGGACCAGGGTCAGCGCCGGGGTGCCGTAGTTGTCCATCAGCGCGGACTTCCAGTGCTCCTGGCCGTCTACATTGGACTGTAGGGTCACGGTTGCTCCGTTTCGGGGAAGACCATCGTGCCGATGCCGCGCGAGGTGAAGACCTCCAGCAGCACCGAGTGGGCTATTCGGCCGTCGATCACGTGGGCGCGGCGGACCCCGCCGCGGACCGCGCGGACACACGCCTCCATCTTGGGGATCATGCCGCTGGCCAGGCCGGGCAGCAGTTGTTCGAGGCGGCGGACGTCGAGGCGGTCGATCAGCGAGGACCGGTCCGGCCAGTTCGCGTACAGCCCCTCGACATCGGTCAGCACGACCAGTTTCTCCGCGCCGAGCGCCGCGGCGAGCGCGCCCGCGGCGGTGTCGGCGTTGACGTTGTGCACCACGCCGTCGATGTCCGGGGCCACCGTCGACACCACCGGGATGCGCCCGGCGTTGACGATGTCGAGCACCGCGTCCGGGTTGACCTCGGCGACCTCGCCGACCAGGCCGATATCGACCGGCTCACCGTCCACAGTGGCCTGTTTGCGCTCGGCGGTGAACAGCC
This sequence comes from Amycolatopsis sp. NPDC058986, assembly GCF_042741125.1. Lineage (NCBI taxonomy): Bacteria > Bacillati > Actinomycetota > Actinomycetes > Pseudonocardiales > Pseudonocardiaceae > Amycolatopsis > Amycolatopsis sp. NPDC058986. The sequence goes on from NZ_JBHYJW010000023.1 coordinate 8,938, forward strand.
GGGCGTCCTCGCCGGAGATACCGACCGCGTACGGCCCGTGCGCGTTGATCAGCCCGACCAGCTCGCGGCTGACCTGACCGACCAGCACCATCCGGACGACGTCCATCGTCTCCGGTGTGGTCACCCGGAGACCGCCCTTGAACTCCCCGGTCATGCCGAGCCTGCCCAGCATCGCGCTGATCTGCGGGCCGCCGCCGTGCACGACCACCGGGCGCAGCCCGGCCAGCCGCAGGAACACCATGTCCTCGGCGAACGCCTGCTTGAGCCGGTCGTCGACCATCGCGTTGCCGCCGTACTTCACCACCACCGTCGCCCCGTGGAACCGCTGCAGCCAGGGCAGCGCCTCGATGAGCACCCCGGCCTTCTCGGCCGCCGTCTCCAGCCTCTCGTCCGCGGAAATCAGAGCCTCCCTGTTCATGAGGAATAAGCACTGTTCTCTTCGACGTAACCATGGGAAAGGTCGGTGGTGAAGACGGTGACGGTGTGGTCACCGACACCGAGGTCGATGACGATTTCGATGGCGCGCCCGGACAGATCGGCCGCCGACCGGTCCTCGGCGGTGGTGCCGTGCGCGAACAGCGTGACGCCGTTGATCGCGATCGACACCTGTTCCGGCTCGATCCGGGCATGGGCACGGCCCAGCGCCATCGCGACGCGGCCCCAGTTCGGGTCCGAGCCGAACAACGCGGTCTTGACCAGGTTGTCCTCGGCGACGGTGCGGGCCACGGTGACGGCGTCCTCCTTGGTGGCGGCGCCCTTCACCACGACGTCGACGTCCTTCGTCGCGCCCTCGGAGTCCGCGCGCAGCTGGAGGACGAGGTCGAGCGCGACCGTGGTCAGCACCTCGGTCAGCTCGGCTTCGGACGGCTCGGACCCGCTCGCGCCCGAAGCGAGCACGAGCACGGTGTCGTTGGTGGACGTGCCGCCGTCGACGTCGAGCCTGTCGTAAGTGACCTCCGTGGCCGCGCGCAGCGCGCGGTCGAGGACGTCCGGGCTCACGACCGCGTCGGTGGTGAGCACCGAGAGCATCGTGGCCAGATTCGGCGCGAGCATCCCGGCGCCCTTGGCGAATCCGCCGACGCTCCAGCCGTTTTCGTGCTGTGCGTAGGCCTGCTTCGGCTTGGTGTCGGTGGTCATGACACCGGTGGCCGCGTTCAGGCTCGCCCTCGGGCTCGCTTCCAGCGCCTTGGCCGCGGTGTCCACTCCGGACAGTACTGCGTTCATCGGCAGCCGCTCGCCGATGAGTCCGGTCGAGCAGACCGCGACCTCGATCGCGCCGGTGCCGAGCACCTCCGCGACCTTTTCCGCGGTGGCGTGCGTGTCCTGGAACCCGCCGGGGCCGGTCGCCGCGTTCGCGCCGCCGGAGTTCAGCACGACGGCCTTGAGCCGCCGCCGCTTCAGGACTTCCTGCGACCAGAGCACCGGGGCGGCCTTGATCACGTTGCGGGTGAACACGCCCGCGGCCACGTCGAGCGGGCCGTCGTTGACGACCAGGGTGAGGTCGAGCGCGCCGGAGGCCTTGATCCCTGCGGCGACGCCCGCGGCACGGAAACCCTGCGGACCGGTGATCGTCACGGTGCTACTCCTACGGCGGAAAGTCCGGTGTGCTCGGGGAAGCCGAGCGCGAGGTTCATCGACTGGACGGCACCGCCCGCGGTGCCCTTGGTCAGGTTGTCGATCGCGGCCACGACGACCAGGCGCTTCGCGTCGGCGTCGACGGTGACCTGGAGCTGCACGTTGTTCGACCCGAGCGTCGAGGCCGTCGCCGGCCACCTGCCCGCCGGGAGCAACTGGACGAACGGCTCGGCGTCGTAGGCCTTTTCGTACGCGGCGCGCGCGGCGGCCTCGTCCGGCTCACCCGTCAGCGGCGCGCTCGCCGTGGTGAGGATGCCGCGGGACATCGGCGCCAGCACGGGCGTGAACGACACCGAGACACGAGTCCCCGCCACCGCGGAAAGGTTCTGGACGAACTCCGGCGTGTGCCGGTGCGCGCCGCCGACCCCGTACGGGCTGGCCGAGCCCATCACCTCGGAGCCGAGCAGATTCGGCTTGAGGCTCTTGCCCGCACCGGACGTCCCGGTCACCGACACGATCGTGACGTCGGGGACGATCAGCCCGGCGGCCAGCGCCGGGGCGAGCGCCAGCGAGCCCCCGGTCGGGAAGCAGCCGGGGACGGCGATCCGCTTGGTGCCGGTGAGCTTCTCTCGTGCCCCGGGCAGTTCGGGCAGGCCGTACGGCCACTGACCCGCGTGCTCACCGCCGTACCAGCGCTGCCAGTCGGCGGCGTCGGCGAGCCGGTGATCGGCGCCGAGGTCGACGACGAGCACGTCCGGCCCGAGCCGCGCGGCGATCTCGGCGGAGTGCCCGTGCGGCAGCGCCAGGAACACGACGTCGTGCCCGGCAAGGGTTTCCGGCGTCGTTTCAGCGAGCATGCGGTCCGCCAACGGGGCCAGATGCGGCTGGTGCGCGCCCAGCGGTGTCCCTGCGCTGCTGGCCGCCGTGAGTGCGCCGATCTCGACGTAGGGGTGGGTGAGCAGGAGGCGAAGGAGTTCTCCCCCGGCGTAGCCGCTCGCTCCGGCGACCGCGATCTTCACCGTCATACGAATGATTATGCACCATCTTGCAAATCCAATCAAACCGGGTTCGGTGGGATGCTGACTCGGTGACCGACACGCCTGCCCGCCTGCTCAATCTGCTGTCTCTGCTCCAGACACCCCGGGAGTGGCCGGGCAGCGAACTCGCCGAACGGCTCGACGTCAGCGCCCGCACCATCCGGCGGGACATCGACCGGCTCCGCGAACTCGGCTATCCCGTCGAGGCGACCCGAGGCGCGGCGGGCGGCTACCGGCTCGTCGCCGGCACCGCGATGCCCCCGCTGCTGCTCGACGACGAGGAGGCGGTCGCGATCGCCGTCGGCCTGCGCACCGCCGCGGCGCAGACCGTCGAAGGCATCGACGAGGCGTCCGTGCGGGCGCTCGCGAAACTCGAGCAGGTGCTTCCCTCCCGGCTGCGCTACCGCGTCGGGGCGCTCGGCAACGCGACGGTCACCGTGCCCGGTGGCGGCCCGGCCGTCGATCCGGCGCAGCTGACCGTGTTCGCCGCGGCGATCACGAACAACGAGACCGTCCGCTTCCGCTACCGCGCGGGCGACGATACGGAATCCCGCAGGTTCGTCGAACCGCACCGCCTCGTGGCGACCGGACGCCGCTGGTACCTCGTCGCCTACGACGTCGACCGGAAGGACTGGCGGACCTTCCGCGCGGACCGGGTCCGCGACGCGATCGCGACCGGCGGCCGCGTCACACCGCGGCAGCCACCGGCCGAGGACATGGCAGCCTGGGTGATCGAGCGGATGTACAGCCTCCTGCCCTCTTATCAAGCGACCATCACGCTGGCACTCCCGATCGAGCAGGCGCGGGCACGGCTCGGTGCGCAGTTCGGCGATCTCGAACCACTGGACGAGCGGAGCTGCCGGTTGCGCAGCACCGCCGACACGCTGGAGTGGCTCGCGTTCCGGCTGCTGAGCCTCGGCTGCGCGTTCACCGTGCACGAACCACCCGAGCTGAGCACCCACCTCCGTGACCTCGCCACCCGTGCGGCGTCCGCCATCCCGGCCGCACCGTCGGAGGAAACGGCGGTGTGAGGCGGTGATCGGCTACCGCTGACGGCAGGCGCGCCCAGCGCCTGGAGCCCGTGGGAGGGCAGCATCGGCGGGACGCCCGCGGATCGGGCTGGTACCGGCCCGATCCGCGGCGTCGCGCTCTAGTCCACAGCGCCTCCCTCGGACTCGCTACGGCGGCTGGGCGGAGCCGGGAGATATTCGCCAGGATGCTCCGGATCGCAGCCGACCCGGGGCAGCCGTGCGCGAATCCCGCCCGGCGTCCGCTCGAAGTGCCGGGCGATGTCTTCGACGCTTTCGCCCGCCAGCCACCGGTTTTCCAGTTCCGCGTCCTGCTCTTCGGTCCACGGCCTGCCCTGCCGGGCGGGCCGGTCCCGCACTCTTCGGCGCGGCGGACCGCCCGCCCCGCCGAAGGCATACAGGCTCGTGGCGAGGAGATCCGCCACCGCGGGCACGGCTTCGACGTCGAGCTCGAGCCGCCCGTCGGCGACCTGTTCTCCTTCCGGCCCCGTCGCGCCCACGGTGATCGTCACCCGGGGTTCGGCACGGTCGCCGCTACGCGTCGCGACCGCGATCTGATACGTGGTGTTGCCCTGCCGGACCTCGGTCCGGTGTTCGTCGATGATCGTCATGCCGTGAAGCTAGCGCGCACCCCCGACAATTTTCGCTCACCCTCGGCGCACACCCGACCGCGTTCCGAAATTGTCGGCCCCTTCGCCTACCGTCGCGGACGACGACCGGGCACCGGGTTCGAAAGGAGCACACATGGGCGCGGACCAGCGGCTGATCTCGGCCGTCCGGAACGGGCTGGCCGCGTTGGCCGATCCGGTGAAGGCACCCGCCATGCGGGCGTATATGAAGTCGGCGATGCCGTACCGCGGGGTGCCGAAGCCACCGCGCGCCGGTTTGCTGAAACGGATTCTCGCCGAGCACGTCCTTCCCGACCGGGAAACGTTCGCGGCGACGGTCCGCGCGTTGTGGCACGAGGCCGAATACCGCGAGGAGCGGTATGCCGCCATCGATCTCACCGGCCATCGCGCCTACCGGCACTGGCAGGGCCCGGAGCTGCTCGGGCTGTACGAGGAGATGATCGTGACCGGGGCGTGGTGGGACTACGTCGACGAACTGGCCGCCCGCCGCGTCGGCCCGATCCTGCGTGGCGCTCCCGCGGCGGTCACCCCGGTGCTGCGCGCCTGGGCGATCGATCCGGACCTGTGGCGCAGACGCACCGCGATCATCTGCCAGCTCGGCGCGAAGGAGGCCACCGACACCGAACTCCTCGCCCGCGCCGTCGAGGCCTCGATCGGCGAGAAGGAGTTCTTCCTCCGCAAGGGCATCGGCTGGGCACTGCGGGACTACGCGAAGACCGCGCCCGGCTGGGTACGATCCTTTGTGGACGATCATCCCGAGCTGTCCGGGCTGTCCCGCCGGGAAGCGCTCAAGCACCTCGGCACCGGCGAGGAGGCAGGCCGTGCCCGGTGAGCGTTGTTTCGCGAAGAGACTGCGCTGTCCGGGTTCCCTTACTTGCCCGATCCGGTGACAATTGCGGTGCGACGATCCAGCAGCACGGGGAAAATCCGGGGGCCGCACCACTGCCAGGCGCTGGAGCAAAAGAGGCCACGCGTCACTCCTGTGAGGGATCGAGCGGGCCGGTTATGACTTATCGACGCGGCATTCGAGGGGCCCGAATATGCTCAAACGGCGCTATTCGAGCGGAAGAGGACCGGCGTAACGTCGTTGAGCGCTCGCAGTTCTGCTCCGCCCGTTTTCTCGATTCCTGTTTCTCTCGGAGGATTTTGTGAATCGGTTTCCGCTTCGCACCGTTGCCGCACTGTTCGGCGCCGCGATCGCCGCGGCCGCCTTCGCGACACCGGCGGCCGCCACCGCTCCGGACCTGACCGAGACGTCCGGTCCGGCCGCGCTCGCCGCCGCGCAGACGTCGCTGCGCGCTTCGCTCGGCGCCGGTTTCGCCGGTTCCTGGCTGGATCCGGCGACCGGCGTCTTCGTCGTGGGCATCACCGACGCCACGCGCGCGGATCAGGTCCGCGCCGGTGGCGGGGTACCGAAAGTGGTACGGCACAGTGCCGCGGAACTGACGGACATTCAGTCCACATTGGATCGAAGAGCAGCGGACACCGCCACCGCGGTGCCCGCCTCGGTGACCGGATGGTACGTCGATGTTCCGCGCAACGAGGTGGTGGTCGACGTGCTGGACAACGATGCCGCGGGCTTGGCCTGGGTCGCCGCCGCCGGCGCGTCCTCGCTGCGTGTCCGGCCGGTCGCTCAGGCACCACGTCCCCTGTGGGCCGTCATCGGCGGCCAGGCGTTGTACTTCGCCAAGGGCCGGTGTTCGGTGGGCTTCACCGCCCACGACGCCCATGACGACCTGTTCGTGATCACCGCCGGGCACTGCACCAATCTCGGCGGCACGGTCAAGGGCACCGGCGGGACCATCGGCAAGGTCGCCAAGTCCTCCTTCCCCGGCAACGACTACGGCACCGTGAAGGTGACCGAGGACGACGTTTCGACCCCACCGCGAGTCGACCGCTACGGAGCAGGCTCGGACGTGCGGATCGACGGTAGCGCCGTGGTCGGCGTCGGCGGCCGGGTCTGCCGGTCCGGCTCCACCACCGGCTGGCACTGCGGCCACGTGGAAGCGACGGGCCAGACCGCGAACTACGGCCACGGCAACATCGTGTACGGCCTGACCCGGACGGACGTCTGCGCGGAGCCCGGTGACTCCGGCGGGTCGTTCGTCAGCCGGCCGTCCTCGGGTTCGGGCACGAAGCACGTGACAGCCCAGGGAATGCTCTCGGGCGGTTCCGGTAACTGCTCCGACGGCGGCGCCACGTACTTCCAGCCGGTCAGGGAAGTACTCGACCGGTACGACCTGACCCTCGAATCCGACTGAGGCCCGGGACGATCATCCCGCCCGTGGGGAGGACGACACGACCGTCCTCCCCACGGGCCGGGCACTCAGGCGCGGATGGTGGCGCCGAACCGCTCGCCCGCCGCGGCCACGGCGGCATCGCGCGCTTTGGTGGCCTCCTCGACGGTCAGCGTCCGGTCCGGTGCCCGGAACCTCAGGTTGTAGGCCAGCGAACGGTTTCCCTCGCCGACCTGCTCGCCGGTGTAGGCGTCGAACAGGGTGATGTCCTCGAGCAGTTCACCCGCCCCGGTGCGCAACGCCTCGGCGAGATCGGCCGAGGGCACGTCCTCGGCGGCGACCAGCGCGACGTCGAGCAGTACCGGCGGATAGCTCGACACGCTCGGCGCCGGGCGCGAGTCCGGCAGCGGGATCGCGTCGAGATCGAGTTCCATCGCGACGGTGCGCGGCGGCAGGCCCAGTGCCTCGACCACCTTCGGGTGCAGCTCGCCGGCGTGCCCGACGGGCCACTCCCCCACCTTCAGCTGAGCGCAGCGGCCGGGGTGGAACGGCGGCAGATCGGCGGCGGCCACGGTCAGCTCGACCCCGGCCGCCTCGGCGACCGTCCGCGCGGCCTGCACCGCGTCGGCCCAGTTCGCCTGCTCGCCCTTGCCCCACCAGCCCGCTCGCTGCCGCTGTCCGGCCAGCACCACGCCGACGTGCAGCGGCTGCATCGGCACCGCGGCTTCGAGCACAGCGAGTTCCTCGTCGGAGGGCCGCCGGTCGACACCCAGTTCCGGCACCTTCACCGGGTTCGGCGCCTGCAGCACGACTTGCCCGATGTGGAACAGCGCGACGTCCTTCATGCCGCGGGAAACGTTGCGCTGCAAGGTGTCCAGCAGGCCGGGCAGCAACGTCGTCGCCAGCTGGTCGCGGTCGGCCTCCAGCGGATTGCGCACCCGCACGGTCTTGCGGCGCACGTCCTCGGCGGACAGCCCGAACGCATCCCACACCGCCGCGCCGACGAACGGGAACGGCAGTACCTCGACGTACCCGGACTCGGCCAGCGCACGCGCCACACCACGGCGGCGACGCTGCCGTTCGGTGAGCCCGCGGCCTGCCGGCGCGGCGGGCAGCGTGGACGGGATGCTCTCGTAACCTTCCAGCCGCAGGACCTCTTCGACGAGGTCCGCGGGCTGCACGAGGTCACCGCGCCAGCTCGGCGGGATCGCGGTGACGAGCGCGACCCCGTCGTCACTGGTGCTGACGGCGACCTTGCAGCCGATCTGGGCCAGCCTGCGGACCGTCACGCCCCGGTCGTACCGGACCCCGGCCACCTGATCGGGCAAGTTGATCGGCATGGTCACCGGCGGGTTCGGCTCGACGCCGCCCTCATCGGTGCGACCCGGCTGAATCGAACCGTCGCCGTACTGGCGCAGAAGCTTCGCGGCCAGTTCGACCGCGACGGCGCACAGCTGCGGGTCGGTGAACCGCTCGAACCGCTTGGCGGCTTCGGAGAAGAGCTTGTGCCGCCGCGCGGTGCGGCTGATCGACGCGGGATCCCAGTGCGCCGCCTCGAGCAGCACGTCGGTGCTCTCCGGCGTGATCTCGGTGCTCGCCCCGCCCATGGTGCCCGCCAGCGAGATGACGCCGGAGTCGTCGGCGATCACCACGTCGTCGGCGTCGAGCACGCGCTCGGCATCGTCCAAAGTGGTCAGTTTCTCGCCCGGTTTCGCCTTGCGCACCACCAGTTCGCCCTGGACCGAACCGGTCGCGAACGCGTGCAGCGGATGCCCGAGCTCGAGCATGACGTAGTTGGTGACGTCGACCGCGAGCGAGATCGACCGGATCCCGGACAGCATCAGCCTGCGACGCATCCACCACGGGGTCGGGGCGGTGGCGTCGAGGTCCTTGACGCGGCGCAGGACGAACCGGCGGCAGCCCTCGGTGTCCTCGACGCGCACCGGCCAGGCGTCGCGGTCGGCCTCCGGGACCTCCCGCTGACCGGGGTCACCGAAGGGCACGTCCAGCGCGTTCGACAACTCCCTGGCCAACCCGCGAATCGACAGCGCGTAGCCGCGGTCCGGGGTCGGTGTCACCTCGATGACCGTGTCGTCCAGCCCGAGCAGCTCCCGCGCGTCGTCGCCGGGGCTCGCGGTCCCCGGCGGCAGCACGAGGATGCCGGCGTGGTCGTCGCCGATGCCGAGTTCACGCGCCGAGCAGATCATGCCGTCGCTGGTGCGGCCGTAGGTCTGCCGCGCGGTGATGGCGAAGTCGCCGGGCAGCACGGCACCGGGCAGCGCGACCACGACGAGGTCGCCCTCGTCGAAGTTGCTGGCGCCGCAAATGATCCCGCGGGTCTTCAGCCCGTGCGGGCCCTCGTGCTCGAAGGGGCCGTCCTCGTCGTCGTCCTCGTCTTCGGCGCCGAGCGCGGTCTCGTCGGCGGCGGTCTCGTCGGCGGATTCGCCGACCTCGACCCGGCAGAACCGGATCGGCTTCTTGAACTCGGTCAGCTCCTCGATCTCGGCCACCCGGCCGACCACCAGGGGGCCGGTCACCGGGCCGAGCCCGCTGACGTCGTCGACCTCGATGCCGATCCGCACGAACGCGTCGACCAGATCCTGGGGCGTCACTTCCTCGCTGACGTCGAGGTGCTCCGTCAGCCAGCTCACCGGAACTCGCACTTACGCCTCCGTTCCGAAGGGAAGGGTGAACCGAACGTCGCCCTCGACCATGTCCCGCATGTCGGGGATGCCGTTGCGGAACTGCAGGGTGCGCTCGATGCCCATGCCGAACGCGAAGCCCGAGTACACCTCGGGGTCGACCCCGCAGGCACGCAGGACGTTCGGGTTGACCATGCCGCAGCCACCCCATTCGACCCAGCCGGGCCCGCCCTTCTTCTCCTCGAACCAGACGTCCACCTCGGCCGAGGGCTCGGTGAACGGGAAGAAATGCGGCCGCAGCCGGGTCTTCGAGCTCTCGCCGAACATCGCGCGGGCGAAGGCGTCGAGGGTGCCCTTCAGATGGGCCATCGTGATGCCCTTGTCCACGGCGAGGCCCTCGACCTGGGTGAACACCGGGGTGTGCGTGGCGTCCAGTTCGTCGGTGCGGTAGGTGCGGCCAGGGCAGACGACGTACACCGGCAGATCGCGGTGCAGCAGCGTGCGGGCCTGCACCGGCGAGGTGTGCGTGCGCAGCACCAGCCCGGAGTCCTCGTCACCGACGTAGAACGTGTCCTGCAGCTGCCGTGCCGGGTGGTCCTTGCCGAAGTTCAACGCGTCGAAGTTGAACCACTCGGCCTCCAGTTCCGGGCCCTCGGCGACCTCGTAGCCCATCGCGACGAAGGCGTCGGCGACCCGCTCGGAGACGGTGCTGATGGGGTGCCGGGCACCGCGCGGGATCCGGTCCCACGGCAACGTGACGTCGACCGCTTCCTCGCGCAGCACGCGCTCGTCGCGCTCGGCCTGCAATTCGGCGCGGCGCTTGTCGAAGGCGGCCTGGATGGCCTGGCGCGCTTCGTTCACGCGCTTGCCCGCCTCGGCCTTCTCGGTCTTGGGCAGGGCGCCGATCTCCCGGCGGGCGAGCAGCAGCGGTGACTGGTCACCGAGGTGCGCAGGCTTCACGGCGGCCAGCTCGTCGAGCCCGGCCGCGGCCGCGAACTCCGTCTCGGCGCGCTCGACGGCCCCCCGCAAGGTCTCCGGGGCGAGCGCAGCCACGGGCTGGGCATCCTGCTTGTCGTTGGCTTCGGACATAACTCCTCGGCGTCCGGCTGGACTGGTCGGGCCGTGTGGCGACGGCCCCGCCGCACACGCTGAATCTTCAAGCGGGGGAATTCTATGGGATCCCATCGGTGACCGGCCCGTCGCCCTTGGCAGGCCCCTCGGTGGTCACCAAGGGATGAACACACCGGTCGGATAGCACCGGGGGCACACCGCCGGGTGCTACCCGTTCGGCTGACGCGAGGCCATCGCCGTGGTGTAGACGCACACCGCGGCCGCCGTCGCCAGATTCAGGCTCTCCGCCCGCCCGTACAACGGAATCCGCACGGCGAGATCGGTGGCACCGAGAACTTCGGCGGGCAGGCCGTGCGCCTCGTTGCCGAACACCCACGCGGTCGGCGGTGCGAGGTCGACGCGGTCCAGCTCGGTCTCGGCGTAGCCGTGCGCGGCGAGGGTGCGCAGCCCGGCTGACGAGCATGCCTCCAGCGCGGCGGAGACGTCGCGGACCCGCGCGATGGCCGGGTGGAAGAGGCTGCCCGCGGCGGCGCGGACGCATTTGCCGTTGTGCGGGTCGACGCTGTCGCCCGCGAGGACCACCGCGTCGGCACCGGCGGCGTCGGCGACGCGGATCACCGTGCCCGCGTTGCCGGGGTCGGCGACGTCGACGAGGACGACGACCAGCCGCGCACCGGCCGCCACGACCGTCTCGAGTGGACGGTCGACGAGGGCGCAGACGGCGACGATCCCTTGCGGGGTCACGGTTTCGGAGAGTCCGTCGGCGGCGCGGTCGGTGATCGGCGAGACCGGGACACCGGCCTCGTCCGCCACCGCGAGCAGGTTCCCGTGCTGCGCCGCCGCTCGTTCGGTGACGAACAGTTCGTGGACCGTGCCGCCACCGTCCCAGGCGTGTGCGAGCGCGGCTTCGACCGCGTTGGCGCCCTCGGCGAGGAACCGGCCGGTCTTGTCGCGTTCCGCGCGCCGGGTCAGCTTGCGCGCAGCAACGACCCGGGGGGTCCGTTCGGTGAACGGAGCCGCCCCGGGCCGGGAAAACGGGCTGCTCAGGCCGACTTCGCTTCGCCGGTCGTCACGTTCGCCTTGGCCAGCTCGGCCAGCGCGGTGAACGCGGCGGCGTCGTTGACCGCCAGGTCGGCGAGGATCTTGCGGTCCACCTCGACACCGGCGGCCTTGAGGCCCTGGATGAAGCGGTTGTAGGTCACGCCGTTGGCACGGGCCGCCGCGTTGATCCGGGTGATCCACAGCTGGCGGAAGTCACCCTTGCGGGCGCGGCGGTCCCGGTAGGCGTAGTTGAGCGAGTGGAGCGTCTGCTCCTTGGCCTTGCGGTACAGCCGCGAACGCTGGCCGCGGTAACCGCTGGCCAGTTCGAGAGTTGCGCGACGCTTCTTCTGGGCGTTGACCGCCCGCTTGACGCGTGCCACGGGTCCATCCTGTCAATCTCGGGGGGCGCACCCACGCCCCGGGGTGTTCAGAGCAAATGCATTGAGGTCAGCGGCCGAGCAGGCGCTTGACGCGGCCCACGTCGTTCTTCGCGACCTCGGTGGTGCCTTCGAGGCGCCGGGTGAGGCGGCTGGACTTCTTCTCCAGCAGGTGGCGACGGCCGGCCTTCTGGCGGCGCAGCTTGCCCGTGCCCGTGACGCGGACTCGCTTGGACGTCCCGCTGTGCGTCTTCATCTTCGGCATGTTCGTTGTGTCCTCTTCCGTGCGGCGGCACACCGGTTCGCCCGGTGTGCCGCTGACATGTGCTGGGCGGAGCCGTGAGACTCCTCCCGGTTTCAGACCGTGCCGGGCGGTGTCAGCCCTCAGGAGCCGGTTCGGCCTTCGCCGTCTTCGGCTTCACGTTCTTGTGCGGGGCCAGCACCATGATCATGTTGCGCCCGTCCTGCTTGGGCGACGACTCGACGAAACCCAGTTCGGTGACGTCGTCGGCGAGCTTCTGCAGCAGCCGGAACCCGAGCTCCGGGCGCGACTGCTCGCGACCGCGGAACATGATCGTGACTTTGACCTTGTTGCCCGCCGCGAGGAAGCGCGACACGTGACCCTTCTTGGTCTCGTAGTCGTGCTGGTCGATCTTGGGGCGCAGCTTCTGTTCCTTGATGACGGTCAGCTGCTGGTTGCGGCGTGACTCACGGGCCTTCTGCGCACTTTCGTACTTGAACTTGCCGAAGTCCATGAGCTTGCACACCGGCGGCCGTGCCTGTGGCGCGACCTCGACGAGGTCGAGATCGTTTTCCTGCGCGAGCCGCAACGCGTCCTCGATCCGGACGATGCCGACCTGCTCACCGGCCGGCCCGACGAGTCGGACCTCCGGCACCCGGATGCGGTCGTTGATGCGTGTCTCGGAGCTGATGGGGCCTCCTTGGTCAGGTGACTGTTCTCTCGTGCCGACCTGGTGCCCACATAGCGAAGGCCCCGACGCCGTTTTCGACGTGCGGGGCCCACTCTTTCCCGATCGCACCCGGCTGACGCCGGGCACTCCACTCGAACAGCAGCGCTGCCGAGCGGGACCGGACCCGGCCACCTGTACGGTGACACGGGTGGGAGCGGGGCTCCACTTGCTGGCCCCCGATCGCTCGGGGGCTGGTCGCTCGTGGAAGGGTACCAGACGTGTCGGAACAACCATCTCAGCAGCCCCCGTATTCCCCGGACGTCCGCGACCTGGAGGACATCCCGAGCGTCGAGGTGATCAGCAGGGCGGCCGTCATGCTGCTCTCGGCGGGCGCCGAACGCCTCGGCCTCGCCGACGCCGATCCGGCGAACTCGCCGCACCGCGACCTCGACGAAGCCCGCCGGCTGATCACCGCGCTCGCCGGGCTCGTCACCGCCTCGGCAGAGTACCTCGGCCTGCACGCCGGCCCGCTGCGCGATGGACTCCAATCCCTGCAGAAGGCGTTCCGCGAGGCCTCCGCGGTGCCCGACGCGCCCGGCCAGGGCCCCGGCGAAAAGTACACCGGCCCCGTCTACTGACACCTCAGGTCCGTGAAGGCCTCCTTACCGGCGTTGAGCGCCGTGAAGGAGGCCTTCACGGACCGAGTCGCTTCCGCAGGAGCCCTGTGGAAGCTAACATGTTAGATGTGAGTCCCCCGGGGTTGAGCAAGGTGTCGCGCTCCCTGCTGCGCGACGAGGCCTACGAACGCATCCGCAACGCGATCATCGACGGCAGCCTGCCGCCGGGTACCGCGTTGCGCGACGCCGACCTCGCCGAGCAGCTCGGCCTTTCCCGCGCGCCCGTCCGGCAGGCGCTCACCCGGCTCACCGAGGAAGGCCTCGTCGATTCGAAGCCGCAGAGTTACACCCGGGTCGCCGGCTTCGTGCCGGACGACGTCCGCGAGGCACTCGAACTGACCCGTGTGCTGCACGAACTGGCGGTGCGCCGGGCGATGCCGCGCCTCGGCGCGAGCGAGGTCGCCGAGATGCGCGCCGCGAACGACCGGTTCGCCGAGGCCATCGCGGCGGGCGACGTCGCGGCCGCCGTCGCCGCCGACGACGAACTGCACGACGTCGCGGTGCGTGCCTGCGGCAACCGCGCGGTCGCCGCGACGATCGACCGCTACACCCCGCTCCTGCGACGGCTGGAGTACGCGCGGTTCGCTTCCCTGCCCGCGCAGCGCTCCGTCCGCAGGCACACCGAACTCATCGACGCGATCGAAGCCGGTGACGTCGACCGCGCCGCCGCCATCGTCTCGACCATCTGGACCGACCTCGAACCACTCCTGGAGGACTGATGCCGTTCGCCAAGTTCCCGCGATTCCCGCTCCTGTTCGGCCCCTCCCCCGTCCATCCGCTCGAACGGCTCACCGCCCGGCTCGGCGGCGCGTCGATCTGGGCGAAGCGCGAGGACGTGAACTCCGGGATCGCGTTCGGCGGCAACAAGACCCGCAAGCTCGAGTTCCTCGTCGCCGACGCGCTGGCCGCCGGGGCCGACACGCTCATCTCGATCGGTGGCGTGCAGTCCAACCACACCCGGCAGGTCGCCGCCGCGGCCGCGCGAGCCGGGCTGAAAGCCGTGCTGGTACAGGAAAGCTGGGTCGACTGGCACGACCCGCTCTACGACAGGGTGGGCAACATCCAGCTGTCGCGGATCCTCGGTGCCGACGTGCGGCTGGTCGACGCGGAGTTCGGGATCGGCTTCAAGGAGAGCTGGGAGAACGCGGTCGCGGAGGTCGAGGCAGCGGGCGGACGGCCGTACCCGATCCCGGCGGGCGCGTCGGATCATCGGCTGGGCGGGCTCGGCTTCGCCAACTGGGTCGTCGAGTTGCAACGCCAGGAGGCCGAGCTCGGGATCTTCTTCGACACGATCGTCGTCGCGTCGGGCACCGGGAGCACGCAGGCCGGGATGATCGCCGGCGCCGCGCTGGACGACCGGCCGCGGCGGATCCTCGGCATCGACATCACCGCGAAACCGGCCGAAACCCGGGACGCGGTGACGCGGATCGCCCGGAACACCGCGGAGCTGATCGGGGCCCGGACGATCGAAGACGCCGACGTCCTGCTCGACGAGCGCTATCACGCCGGGGTGTACGGCATTCCCGACGAGTCCACCGTGGACGCCATCCGGACGCTGGCGCGGCTCGAAGGCGTCATCACCGACCCGGTGTACGAGGGCAAGTCGATGGCGGGACTCATCGATCTGGTCCGCACCGGCGAGATCCCGCGCGACGCGAACGTGCTCTACGCCCACCTCGGCGGCCAGCCCGCGCTCAGCGGCTACACCAGCGTCCTCTGACAGAATTTGACAGTTCACTTTCACTTGGGAGTAGGCTGTCAATATCCGAGCAAGGGGGGCGTGATGCACGAGAGCGTCGCTGGACGACTGTGGGAAGCGAACCGGATCCGCCGGGCGGGCCCGGCCGCGATGGCCGCGCGGCAACGCGAGCGGCTCGCGGCGCAGGTCGGGTTCGCGCGCCGGAATTCGCCGCTCTACCAACGGCTCTACCGTGATCTTCCGGACCGGGTCACCGATCCCGCGCTGCTGCCGGTGACGAGCAAGAAGACGCTCATGCCGGAGTTCGGCGACTGGGTCACCGACCGGGCGATCACGGCCGAACGAGCCAGGGCGTTCGCGGCGGACCCGGCCACCGCCGGGGAGAAGTTCGCGGACCGCTACACACTGGTGACCACCTCGGGCACCACCGGGACGCCAGGCATCTTCGTGGTGGACGAGCACGCGCTGGCGGTGAACGTCGCGCTGGCCGGGCGGATGCGCGCGTCCTGGCTCGGCGCCGCGGACGTGGCGAAGGTCCTCGCGCGGGGCGCGCGGATGGCGATGGTCGTCGCGACCGGCGGGCACTTCCTCGTCGCGGCGGGCTCCCAGCGCGTCTTCGACCACTCGTGGACGGCGAAGGCCGTGCGTACTTTCTCCGCCCACGCCCCGATCGACGAGCTGGTGGCCGGGCTGAACGCGTTCCGCCCGGCGATCCTGATCGGCTACGCGAGCGTGCTTTCGTTGCTCGCCAGGGAACAGGAGGCCGGGCGGCTGCGAATCGGCCCCGTCCTCGTCGAACCGGCGGGCGAAGCGCTGAGCCCTGCCGAACGCGCGCGGCTCGGCACGAGCTTCGCGGCGAAGGTCCGCGACACCTATGGCTCGACCGAATGCCCGTTCCTCACCGACGGCTGCGCGGCGGGCTGGTACCACGTCAACACCGACTGGGCGATCGCCGAGCCCGTCGACGCGGACCATCGGCCGGTGCCCCCGGGCGAGCTGTCGCACACCGTGCTGATCACCAACCTCGCCAACCGGGTGCAGCCGATCCTGCGCTACGACCTCGGTGATCGCGTCCGGCAGCGGCCGGACCCTTGCCCCTGCGGCAATCCACTGCCCGCGTTCCGCGTGCAGGGCCGTGTCGCCGACCTGCTCACCGTCGGGGGCGTGACGATCCCGCCGTTGCTGCTGAACACGGTGGTCGACCGGGTTCCCGGCGTCCGGCAGTTCCAGCTCGTGCAGACCGCCCCGGCGGAGCTGCGGGTCCGGCTCGCCTACGGCCCCGGAGCCGATATCGAGCGGGTCTGGCGGGAAGTGCAAGCGGGGCTGGCCAAGGCGCTCGGCCCGGACGTCGTGCTCGACCGGGCCCCCGAACCGCCCGAGCAGGGCGTGGGCGGGAAGTTCCGGCCCGTCATCCCGCTTGCCAAGGAGAAGGTCCATGACCACTGACGGACTGCGGGCCCGCAAAAAGGCGCGGACACGGGCGCTGATCCAGCGGCACGCGCTGCGGTTGTTCGCCGAGCAGGGCTACGAAGTGACCACAATGGACCAGATCGCGGCCGCCGCCGAGGTGTCGCCCAGCACCCTGTTCCGCTACTTCCCTGCCAAGGAACAGCTCGTCGTCTCCGACGGTGGCAGCCCGGAACTCGCCGCGGCGTTCCGGGCTCAGCCACTCCAGCTGAGCCCGCTGCGGGCGGTGCGGGGCGCGATCCGGCAGGCCTTCGCCGATCTCCCGGCCGCGGAAACCGCCGAGCGGCGGCAGCGGCAGACGCTCGTGCTCGCCGTGCCCGAACTCTGGACGGCGAGCCTCGGCCACATCCGCGCCACCCAGCGGCTGCTGGCCGAACTCGTCGCCGAACGCACCGGACGCGACCCCGGCGACGAGGAGATCCACAGCTTCGCCGGTGCCGTGTTCGGCGTCCTGCTGGAGGTCTGGCTCCGGTGGGCCGAGGACCCGGACCTCGACGCACTGGCCGCGCTCGACGCGGGTCTCGCCCACATCGAGCGCGGCTTGGCACTCTAGAGCGTCAGTCCAGTACGCAGAGCACGTCGATCTCGACGAGCAGTTCGCCCGGGAGTCCGACGTAGACAGTCGTGCGCGCCGGGTGCGGTCCTTCGCCGATGAGTTCGTTGTAGACCTCGTTGAACGGCGCGAAGTGCGCGGTGTCGGTGAGGTAGACACGCACCATCACCGCGTCGGCGAGGCTCGAACCGGCCGCCTCGAGCACGGCTTCGATGTTCTTGAACGTCTGCCGGGTCTGGCCGACGACGTCCTCACCGACGACCGCGCCGGTGGCGGGGTCGAACCCGACCTGGCCGGCGACCTGCAGGATGTTTCCCTTGCGGACGGCCTGCGAGAACTTCGCCGGCGGCTTCGGCGCGTTCTCCGTGGAAACTGCCGTCTTGCTCATCAGTGCCCCTTTCGGTTCCCCGTCCATCCACTGTGGACGGAAGCTTCTTCGGTGGCGGCCAGCAGTTCCGGCACGAGCGCGAGCAGGCCGTCGAAGTCGAGCAGCACCTTGGGCACCGACATCGACGCCGCGGCGAGCACTTCGCCGTCCGCTCCCCGGATCGGCGCGGCGACGCAGTGGATGAAGTCCTCGTGCTCGGCGTCGTCCACCGCGTACCCGCGCTCGGCGACGCGGGCCAGCTCGGCCAGGAACGCCTCGGGCGAGGCGATCGTGTTCGGCGTGAGCACGACGTAGTCGATCGACCGCGCGATCTCCTCCCGCCGCGCCGCGGGCATGGCCGCCACCAACACCTTACCCACGGCCGTGCAGTGCAGCGGCGCGCGCTTCCCGATCCGCGAATACATCCGGACCGAATGCCTGCCCTCGTACTTGTCGATGTAGACGACCTCGCCGTCCTCGTAGCTGGCGAGGTGCACGGTGTGCCCGGTGCGCTCGTTCAACGCCGCGAGCGCGGACTGCGCGCTGCGTCGCACGTCGTTGCTCTCCAGCGCCTGGTTCGCGAGGTCGAACAGCGCGCTGCCCAGCCGGTAGTGCCGCGCGCCCTCCCGCCGGACGAAGTGGTGCGACTCCAGCGTGCGCAGCAGCCGCAACACGGTCGACTTGTGCACGCCGATCTCCTCGGCGAGCTGATCGAGCGTCCTCGGTTCCTTCGTCAGCTCGCGCAACAACGTCAACGCCCTATCCAGACTCTGACTCACGCCATCACCCCCGTACCCGTCAGCCGCGCCGCGGCCCAGCTCTCGGCGTCGGCGGTGAGCAGACTGTCCACAACGGACGCTTCGAGCGGCGCGCCGACGTCGTCGTGTGTCAGCAAGGTAGCCGCCGCCTGCAGATGCCCGCGCCGCAACCGGGTCAGCGGATCGGCCCCGGCGAGTGTCGCGGCAAGGAATCCGGCGGCGAAGGCGTCACCCGCGCCGACCGGTTCGACTACGTCCACCCGCAACGCCGGGGAGAACAACGGCTCGGCGTCGCGCTCGACCAGTGTCGCGCCGCGCTCGCCGTGCTTGACGACCAGCGTGTCCGGCCCCGGCAGCAGGGCTCGCAGCTGGGCCGGATCGCCCGTGCCCCAGACCTTTCGTGCCTCGTCATCCCCGGTGAGCACGATGTCGGCGGAGCCTGCCAGCTCCGCGAGCAGCGACACGTCCCGGCCCGCCGCCCACAGCGCGGGCCGGTAGTTGACGTCGAAGGAAACGCGCGTGTCCCCGCGCGGCGCGGCAAGCAGCGCACGCACCAGTTCGAGGCAGGAGTCCGACAGCGCCGGGGTGATCCCGGACAGGTGCAGCACCCGGACGTCGGCGAGGTCGACGCGGTCGAGCACGTCGAGGCCCATCGCCGAGGCGGCCGAGCCCGCGCGGTAGTACCGCACCGGGCTGCCCTGCGCGCCGGATTCCTTGAGGTAGAGCCCGGTCGGGCGCGCCGGATCGACGGCGACGCCGCTGACGTCGACCCCCGCGGCCGCGATCTCCCGCACCATCGCGCGGCCGAACGGATCGTCACCGACCGCGCTCACCCAGCCACTGGACACGCCGAGGCCGGGCAGATGACAGGCCACATTGGACTCGGCGCCGCCGATCGTGCGCAGCCAGGTGCGCACGTCCTCGGGCGGCCCGGGTTCGGCGGGCACGAACAGCGCCATCGACTCGCCAATGCACAGCACGTCCGGCGCGCATGTCACGTCCTGATCTCCTGTCGTTCTTCCGCCGTTGACCTCTCGCGGGACGGATGCTACACCTAACCCACGCATTCTGCGCAACGCTCGTTGCAAGGTACGCAACGGCACGGACAACCGAGGTGGTCACTGATGTCCCCCGAGAACCCCGCCTGCACCATGGACGCCGCCGCGCTGGCGGCCGTGGCCGAGGAGCGGATCGACTGGCGGTTCCGCTCGGTGTCCCCCGCGCTCGCCGGACTCACTCTCGCCGAAGCGGCCCAACGCCGCGCGCGGTTGTTCGACGACGGCTTCTTCGGCCCGTTCGTGGTGCTCGGCGCCGAAGCGCTGGAACACAACCTCGCCACGATGGCGGACTGGTGCGCCGCACGCGGAGTCGTCCTGGCACCGCACGGGAAGACGACCATGGCGCCGCAGCTGTTCGCGCGTCAGATCGCGCACGGCGCCTGGGGCATCACCGCGGCGAACGCCGGGCACATCCGGATCTACCGCGCGTTCGGCGTGTCCCGCATCCTGCTGGCCAACCAGCTGCTCGACCCCGCCGGGCTCCGCTGGGTCGCCGCCGAGCTCGCCGCCGATCCGGCGTTCGAGTTCGTGTGCTGGGTCGATTCGGTGCGCGGCGTCGAGCTGATGACCGAGGCGCTCGCCGGGACGAAGCGTCCGGTGGACGTGCTGGTCGAGCTGGGCGCGGATGGCGGCAGGACCGGCGTGCGGGACCAGGAAACCGCACTCGCGGTGGCCGAAGCCGTGCACGCGAGCCCCGTGTTGCGGCTGCGCGGCACCGGTGGCTACGAGGGCGCGTTGTCGCACGGCACGGACGACGCGTCGCTGGCCAAGATCAGTTCCTATGTGGACACTCTCCGCGACGCGGTGATCTCCTTCGCGGACAAGGGTTTGCTCGACGGAGCCGGACAGGTGATCGTCACCGCCGGTGGGAGCGCGTACTTCGACAGGGTCGCCGACGAGCTGACGAAACCCTGGCCGGACGGGCTCGACGTGCTCCCGGTGTTGCGCAGCGGCGCGTACGTGACGCACGACGACGGGTTCTATCGCGAGATCTCCCCACTCGGCGGCCATCCGCGCATCGCGGACGTCCCGCCGTTCCGCCCCGCGCTGCGTGCCTGGGCGCAGGTGACGTCGAAGCCGTCGGACGAGCTGGCGCTGCTGACGATCGGCAAGCGCGACGCCTCCTTCGACGAGGGCATGCCCGAACCGCAGTTGCACCGGACTGCGGACGGCAAGATCGCCGAGCTGACCGGGCACACCGTCACCAAGCTCAACGACCAGCACGCGTTCCTCGCTCTGCCCGCGGGGTCCGGGATCGAGGTCGGCGACTGGGTCGCGCTGGGGCTTTCGCATCCGTGCACGGTGTTCGACAAGTGGCCGCTGCTTCCGGTGGTGGACACCGACGGCGAGACGGTCATCGACTTCGTCCGCACCCACTTCTGAGGCGGGGCAATGGACATCGTCATCCGCGGGGCGCTCGTCGCCGACGGCACCGGCGACCCGCTCACCCGCCACGACGTCGGCATCACCGGCGGCCGGATCGCGAGTGTCGCCGAGGCCGGGTCGCTGGCCGGGCGGCGGCACATCGACGCCGACGGGCTCGTCCTCGCGCCCGGGTTCATCGACATGCACTCGCACTCCGACCTGCAATTGCTGGCCAACCCGGATCATCTGGCGAAGCTGTCGCAAGGGGTGACCACCGAGGTCCTCGGCCAGGACGGGCTCTCCTACGCCCCGGTCGACGACGCGACGCTCGAAGCGCTGCGCCAGCAGCTCGCGGGCTGGAACGACGACCCGGCCGGGTTCGACTGGAACTGGCGATCGGTCGGCGAGTACCTCGACCGGCTCGACCAGGGCGTCGCCGTCAACGCCGCCTACCTGGTCCCCCAGGGCACGGTGCGGATGCTCGCGCTCGGCTGGGCGGACCGGCCCGCCACCGAGGCGGAGCTGAACCGGATGAAAGAAC
Organism: Amycolatopsis sp. NPDC058986; assembly: GCF_042741125.1. NCBI lineage: Bacteria > Bacillati > Actinomycetota > Actinomycetes > Pseudonocardiales > Pseudonocardiaceae > Amycolatopsis > Amycolatopsis sp. NPDC058986. The sequence goes on from NZ_JBHYJW010000023.1 coordinate 29,971, forward strand.
TGGTCGCGACCGGCCTCGACGAGGGCGCGGCCGGGATGTCCTCCGGGCTGACCTACACGCCGGGCATGTACGCGGACACGGAGGAACTGGTCGAACTGTGCCGTGTCGTCGGTGAGCTGGGCGGGTTCTACAGCCCGCACCACCGCAGCTACGGCCGGGGCGCGCTGGAGGCGTTCGCGGAGATGATCGACGTCTCGCGGCGGTCGGGGTGCCCACTGCACCTGGCGCACGCGACGATGAACTTCTCGGTGAACAAGGGCAAGGCGCCGCAGCTGCTGTCCCTTTTGGACGAAGCGCTCGACGACGGCTGCGACATCACCCTCGACACCTACCCGTATCTTCCTGGCGCCACCTACCTTTCCGCACTGCTGCCGAGCTGGGCCACCGAAGGCGGCTTGGACGCGACGATCGCTCGCCTGTCCGATGTGGACATCCGGGAGCGGATCCGCGCGGAGATCGAGGAGTCCGGTTCGGACGGTGCGCACGGCGTGCCGATCGACTGGGACAGCATCGAGATCAACGGCGTGCGACGCGCGGAAAACGCTTTCCTCGTCGGGCACAGTGTCGCCACTTCGGCTCGCGCCGCGGGAAAACCTCCGGCGGAGCTGTACTTCGACGTCCTGCTCGACGAACGGCTCGGCACGTCGTGCCTGATGCACGTCGGGCACGAGGAGAACGTCCAGGCGATCATGCGGCACCGCACGCACACCGGCGGAAGCGACGGCCTGCTCGTCGGCGCCCGGCCACACCCGCGTGCCTGGGGCACCTTCCCCCGTTACCTCGCCCGCTACGTCCGCGAACTGGGCGTGCTCGACCTCGCCGAGTGCGTGGCGCACCTGACCGGGCGCGCGGCGCAACGGCTGCGGCTGACCGATCGCGGGCTGGTCCGCGCCGGCTACGCCGCCGACCTGGTGCTGTTCGACCCCGAGTCCGTTCAGGACACCGCGACCTTCGACGACCCGCGGCAGCCCGCCGCCGGAATCCCCCACGTCTTCGTCAACGGCGTCGCCGCCATCGACGACGGTCACCCCACCGGCGCGCTCGCCGGTCATTCACTGCGCAATCCCGGGAGACGCCGATGATCCACTGGCTCCAAGCCACCACCCCCGGTCTGCTGACCCTGGCCGCCGCGTCCATCGCGGTCCTGCTCGTGCTCATCATCCGGTTCAAGGTGGAACCGTTCATCGCGCTGATCGTGGTCGGCCTGCTGACCGCGCTCGCCGCGGGCGTCCCGGTGGGGACACTGGTAGGTACCGCGCAGAAGACGTCGGATTCCTTGCTGGAGAAGGGTTTTGGCGGGATTCTCGGCCATATCACCGCGATCGTCGGGCTGGGCACATTGCTCGGCGCGATCCTGGAGAAATCCGGGGGCGCGCGGGTGCTGACCACCGCGCTGCTGCGGTCCTTCGGCGAGAAGCGGGCGCCGCTCGCGATGGGCATCGCCGGGCTCATCTTCGGTATCCCGGTCTTCTTCGACATCGGGATCTTCGTGCTGGCGCCGCTGGTCTACGCCGCCGCGAAGCAGGGCGGCCGCTCGATCGTGCTGTACTGCATGCCGCTGCTGGCCGGGCTTTCCATCACGCACGCTTTCCTGCCACCGCACCCCGGCCCGGTCGCGGCCGCCGGGCTGCTGCACGTCGATCTCGGCTGGGTCATCCTGATGGGCGCGGTCTGCGGGATCCCGGCATGGTTCATCGGCGGTGTCCTGTATTCGAGCTGGATCGGCAAGAAGGTCGACGTCCCGCTCGCGGAGGACTTCGCGAAGCTCGCGGGCGAGGGCGAGGAGGTCGAAAACCCGCCGTCGCTCGGGCTCGTCAGCTCCATCATCGCGGTGCCTATGGTGCTGATCCTGATCGGCACGTTCGGGAGCATCTGGCTGCCGAAGGGCTCTGTCGCGGCCGGGATCGCCGCGTTCGCCGGCACACCCGCTGTCGCGCTGACCATCGCGGTACTGCTGGCGTCGTGGCTTCTCGGGACGCGCCGCGGCATGACCGGCAAGGCGCTGGCCGAGCTGTCTTCGGCGTCCCTGCGGCCCGTCGCGATGATCCTGCTCGTGATCGGCGCCGGCGCGTTCTTCGGCGCGGTGCTGTCCGCGACGGGCATCGGCAAGGCCGTGGCCGGTTCGCTCGGCGACGCGGGGCTGCCGGTGATCCTGTCCGCGTACGTGATCAGCTGCGGCCTGCGGATCGCGCAGGGTTCCGCGACCGTCGCGATCGTGACGACCGGCGGGATCATCGCCCCGACGGTGGCCGAACTGCACTACTCCCAGGCCCAGCTCGCACTGCTCGTCGTCGCGATCTCGGCGGGGTCCATCATCGCCTCGCACGTCAACGATGGCGGTTTCTGGATCGTTTCGCGGTACTTCGGGCTGTCCGTGGCCGACACCCTCAAGACGTGGACGGCCTTGGAAACAGTCCTTTCCGTTTCGGGTTTCGGCGTGGCAGCATTGCTCATGGCCGTGGTCTAAACCACTCACGCCAGGTGCACACCTACCACTGGGAGACGACACGATGGCTGGGCTTTCTCGACGTACCTTCCTCGGCGGCGTCGGCGCCGCCGGACTCGGCACCGTCCTCGGCGCGCAGTTCGCGAACACGGCGAGCGCGACGACCACGACGGCCGACGCCTGCGTCGCCGACCCGACGGCGTATATCGGCAGCTACACCAGCGCTTCGCCGGCCGGGCACGGGCTCGACGTCTCGGGCCGCGCCGGCACCGCGCCCGCGCTCAAGCCGGTCAAGACCGTGCCGGGTGTCCCGGACGCGTCGTGGTTCGACCTGAGCAGGGACCGGCGCACGCTCTACGTGACCAACGAGGGCGAACCGAACGGCAAGGTCTCCGCGCTGAACGTCGACAACCCGGCGAAGCCCCGGTTGCTGGGCGCCGTGTCGTCGAAGGGCAGCGCGCCCACCCACCTTTCCGTGCACCCGAGCCAGAAGTACGTGCTGGCGGCCAACTACGGGACCGGAACCGTCGTGGTGCTGCCGATCCTCGCCGGAGGCAAGCTCGGCGAGGCGACCGATCTGGTGAAGCACGTCGGCGCGGAGCGGGAAGCGCACGCCCACCAGGTGATCAGCGATCCGACCGGGCGGTGGGTGCTCTCGGTGGACCTCGGCGCCGATTCGGTCTACGTCTACAAGCTGAACCTCGGCACCGGGAAGCTGACGCTGAACCAGCAGCTCAAGCTGCCCTCCGGGGCCGGGCCGCGGCATCTGGTGTTTCACCCGAACGGCCGCTACGCCTACATCGTCGGCGAGCTGCGTCCCGAGGCCACGGTCGCGAGCTGGGACGCCGCCGCGGGCAAGCTCACCGCGTTGTCGGTGGTCCCGGCCGTGCCGCCGGGCAGCACCGGCGACCTGTACCCCGGCGAGATCATCACCTCGCGGGACGGCCGGTTCGTCTACGCCACCGTCCGCGGGCCGAACACGCTCGCCACCTTCACCACCGCCGACGGCGGGAAGACCTTGAAGCTCGTGTCCACTGTGGTCAGTGGGGGCAACTGGCCACGCCACGTCGCACTCGACGCGACCGAAAAATGGTTCTACGTCTCGAACCAGCGCTCCGGCACCGTCACCTGGCTCCCCCGTGACCCGGCGACCGGCCTGCCGGGCGCGGTCGCCGGTTCACTGGCCGTTCCGTCGGTGAACTCGGTGTTCTTCGTCTGATCCGGCTTTCCGATCCAGCAACGCCGCTGATTTTCTGGAGGATTGATGAGATTCCGCCGTACCCTCACCGGGCTGGCCGCCGTCGGCCTGCTCGCCGGCTGCGCACCCGCGCAGTCCGGTCCCGCCGGTTCGGGCGGGGACGAGAAGACCGGCACCGTACGGGTCTGGCTCTTCGACGAGGCCAACCGGGCGCCCAAGGAGGCCGCGGTCAAGGAGGCGATCGCGGAGTTCAAGGCCGCGCACGCGAACGTCGAGGTCGACGTGCAGTGGGTCCCGGTCGAGGGACGGGCGGACAAGTTCTCCGGCGCGTTCAACGATCCGTCGAACGCGCCCGACGTCGCCGAGTTCGGCAACACCGACGTGGCCAGCTACGCGACCACGGGCGCGTTGTCGGACCTCGGCGCGGATCTCGCGTCGTGGCCGGAGGGCAAGGATCTCATCCCGTCCGTGCTGGACACCGCGAAATCCGGCGGGAAGACCTACGGCCTGCCGTGGTTCACCGGTATCCGCGCGCTGTACTACCGCACCGACGTCTTCACCGAACTCGGCATCCAGCCGCCCAAGACGCTCGCCGAGCTGACCGAGGCCGCGCGCAGGATCCGGAGCGCGAAACCGGATATGTACGGGATCTCGGTCGGTGGCAAGTACACCTACGCGATGCTCCCGTTCCTGTGGGCATCCGGTGGCGAGCTGGCCAAACAGGACGGTGCGAAGTGGACGTCCACTGTGAACTCCGAGCAGGCGAAGGCGGGCGTCACCACGTACGCGAACCTGCTCAAGGACGACATCTGCCCGCCGGCGCAGTGCGCGAACCTCACCGGCACGCAGAGCGTGCAGGCCTTCGCGGGCGGCAAGGCCGGGATGACCATCGGCGGTGACTTCAACCGCAAGGCCGTCGACCAGGGCGCGGTCAAGGGCAAGTACGCGGTCATCCCGATTCCCGGCACGCAGGCGGGGGCGACCGCGCCGGCGTTCGCGGGCGGCAACCTGCTCGGCGTGTTCGGCGCGAGCAAGCGTCACGGGCTAGCGGTCGACTTCGTGAAGCTGCTGGGCGGCGCGAAGTACCAGGAGAAGATGTACACCGCGATGGGGAACCTGCCGACGCTCAAGGGCGTGCAGGAGAAGCTCGCCGCGAACGACGCCTTCCTGAAGCCGTTCGTCGACAGCATCCAGGCGGGCACGAAGTTCGTGCCGAGCACCCCGGCGTGGTCCAAGATCGACAGCCAGAACGTGCTGCCCACCGCGGTCCAGCAGATCGCGACCGGGGCGAAGGATCCCGCGGCCGCGCTGGCCGGGGCGGCCGAGGCGATGAACAAGGCGTTCGGGTAGGCGATGGTCACCCAGCAACTGCCGGTCGCCGTCCCGGCACCGCCGCCCGCGTCCGCGAAACCGCGCGGGCGGCGCCGGGACGGCCGGGCCGCCGCGCTCTACCTCGCCCCGGCGGGGATCCTGCTCGCCGCGGTCCTCGTGTACCCGATCTACCAGCTGGTCGTGATCTCGTTCTACGACTACGGGCAGCCCCAGGCCGCGGGCACCGCCCCGCTGGTGTTCCTCGGCGTCGCCAACTACACCGAACTGCTGGCCAACCTGCAGTTCTGGAGCGTGCTCGGCAAGACCGTCGGATTCGGCGCGGTGTGCGTGGTGGGCGGGCTGGTGGTCGGCACCGGACTCGCCGTGCTCGCCAGCCGCGTCCGGGCGCTGCCCAGGATCCTGCTGTTCCTCGCGGCGCTCGGCGCGTGGGCGACGCCCGCGATGGCCGGATCGTATGTCTGGCTGTTCCTGTTCGACACCGATTTCGGGATCGTCAACGAGGTGCTCTCGGGCCTCGGCTTCAGCTCGATGGCCCACCACTCGTGGACCTTTGGCACGCTCGACGCCTTCGGGCTGGTAGCCGCCGAGGTGATCTGGTGCTCGTTCCCGTTCGTCATGGTGACGATGTACGCGGGCATCAAAGGCATTCCCGAGGAGGTGCTGGAGGCCGCGTCGCTGGACGGCGCGTCCTCCTGGCGGACGACCCGGTCGGTGATCCTGCCGATGGTGCGGCCGCTGCTGATGATCGCGACCATCCAGTCGATCATCTGGGACTTCAAGATCTTCACCCAGATCTACGTGATGACCAACGGCGGCGGCGTGGCCGGGCGCAACCTCGTGCTCAACGTCTACGCCTACCAGCAGGCCTTCGCCGGGCAGGAATACGGGCTCGGGTCGGCGATCGGAGTCGTGATGACGCTGTTGCTCCTGTCGATCACCGGGCTCTACGTCCGGTCGCAGCGCCGGAGCGCGGCATGGGTGTGATGCCACTGCGTTCGACAGCACTGCGTGCGGCGAAACCGCGCCGCGTCCGGCGTCCCGGCAGGCTGATCGCCGAGATCGTCACCGTGGTGATCGCCGGGATGATCGCGTTCCCGCTGTACTGGATGGTGCTCTCGGCATTCAAGCCGGCGGGCGAAATCCAGTCCGCGCACCCGAAACCGTGGACGTTCGCGCCCACATTCGACAGTTTCACCCGGGTGCTCACGGTGTCCGGCTTCGGGCGGTTCTTCCTCAACAGCCTGCTCGTCGCGGTCGTCGTGGTGGTGTTGTCGCTGCTGCTGTCGTTCCTGTCCGCGGTCGCGCTGACCCGGTTCCGTTTCAAGGGACGCACCGTGCTGCTGATCATGATCCTGGTGGCGCAGATGGTCCCGGTGGAAGCGCTGACGATCCCGCTGTTCTTCCTGATGCGCTCGATCGGCGGTGTCGTCCCGTCCTTCGGGCTCAACGAACTGGGCTCGCTGGTGCTGGTGCACCTGGCGTTCAGCCTGCCGCTGGCGATCTGGATGCTGCGCGGGTTCGTCGCGGCGGTGCCGGTCGAACTCGAAGAGGCCGCGAAGCTCGACGGCGCTTCGCGGATGCGGTTCACCTGGCAGATCCTGTTCCCGCTGGTGGCACCCGGGCTGGTCGCGGTCAGCGTGCTGGCATTCATCCACGCCTGGAACGACTTCCTGTTCGCGAAGACGTTCATCATCTCCAAGACCGAAAACCAGACGCTGCCGCAGGCGATCCTGGTGTTCTTCAAGCCGGAGGACACCGACTGGGGCGCGGTGATGGCGTCCTCGACCCTCATGACGATCCCGGTACTGGTCTTCTTCATCTTCGTCCAGCGACGCCTGGTCTCCGGACTGGGCGGCGCGGTGAAAGGCTGACATGCACGGATTCGAAACCCTGCTCCCCCGCCCGGTCTCGGTGACCCCGCTGCCCGGCGAATGCGCGTGGCCCGCCGAGGTCACCGTGCGATCCGGGGCGGATCTTCCCGCCGAGGGCTACCGGCTGGAAATCGACCCCGGCGGCGTCACGTTGCACACCGCCGACGCGGCGGGCGAAGTGTACGGGCGGCAGACGCTGCGCCAGCTCGCCGGGCCGGCCGCGTTCCGCGCCGCCGACATCCACAGTGGACCGTCCACTGTGCCCTGTGGAGTGATCGAGGACCATCCCCGCTACGGCTGGCGCGGCTGCCTGTTCGACGTCGCGCGGAACTTCCGGACCAAGGCGGAGGTGCTGCGGTTCATCGATCTCCTCGCCGCGCACAAGCTCAACGTGCTGCATTTCCACCTGACCGACGACCAGGGCTGGCGGATCGAGGTGCCGGAGTTCCCGCGGCTGACCGAGATCGCCTCCTGGCGGCGGTCGTCGATGGTCGGACGGCACGACGGCCCGGAGCGCGACGGCCGTCCGCACGGCGGCTTCTACACCACCGACGATCTGCGGGAGATCGTCGCCTACGCGGCGGCGCGCGCGATCACCGTCGTGCCCGAGATCGACGTCCCCGGCCACGCGCGGGCCGCGATCACCGCCTATCCGGAACTCGGGCCCGAATCGGCAACCCCTTGGGAGGTCTGGACTTCCTGGGGTGTCAGCACGTCGCTGCTCAACCCCGTCGAGTCTACTTTGGACTTCTTCCGCCGGGTTTTCGACCACGTACTGGACGTCTTCCCGTCCGAGGTGATCTGCGTCGGCGGTGACGAGGTCCCCGGCGCGACGGCGGCCCACGGCCGCTTCGTCGCAGACCTCGCGCGATACCTGACCTCACGCGGACGGCGCGCGCACGGCTGGGACGAAGTCCTCGACTCCGACGGGCTGCCGCCGATGGTGATCGGGGCGTGGCGGGAGGAAGCCGCGGGCATCAAGGCGGCCGAGGCGGGCCACGACGTCGTGCTGTGCCCCGAGGACCGGGTCTACCTCGACCACCGGCAGTCGGATCATCCGGACGAGCCGATCCCGGTCGGTTTCGTGCAGACGCTCGAGCACATGTACGGGTACGAGCCCGCACTGGACGGGCCGCGGATGCTCGGCGTGCAGGCGCAGCTGTGGAGCGAGCATCTGGACACCGTGCGACGGGCGGACTACGCCGCGTTCCCCCGGCTGTGCGCGATCGCCGAGGTCGCTTGGAGCCCGGCTGGACGGGACTTCGCCGAATTCCTGCCGCGCCTGCGGGATCACCACCTGCCACGGCTCGACGCGCTCGGTGTCGAGTACCGGCCGCTCGACGGGCCGCACCCGTGGCAGATGCGCCCTGGCGTCCCGGGCCGTCCGCGCTGATCCCGCAATAGGCCCGCGTGCTGGCCTTTGAAGGCCACCTTGAGGGACTCTAACGCCCTCAAGGTGGCCTTCAGAGGCCGTCGGGTGAGGCGGGTTCGACCCATTGCAGATGTGCGGTCACGTTCGCGGGCCTGCCGAACCAGCGCAGCGCACGTTCCGGCGCGCGGAGCGTCAGCCGGCGGCGACCGTCGAGCGCGACCACCTCGGCGCGGTTCTCGAACGCCATCCCCCACGCCCCGACCCTGGCGTCCACCCGATCGCCGTACACCTGCACCACCGCGAACAGCCGGGGCGCGTCCTCGGCCACCATCTCCGCCACCGCCTCGTCGAACTCCTCGGGCGTGTCGAGCGGATCGAACACCTCTCCCGGGATGTCCCCCGCTTGCCCGGAATCGGCCTGGTCCTCGATCATCGCTACCTCCTCCATCGCGACGCGCCCAGCACGCGTCCTCCCTGACCCGGCCCCGATCGCCGAGTAGTGTCCCGCACCACAGAGATCCGGGTCACAGTGACTGTACTACAATCTGAGCATGCTCAAACTGGGTCCACTAAAAATGGAGAGGCCGCGATGACGTCAGGACATAGCCCCACCGCGCTCAAGTGGTGGTTCGCCATGGAGATGCGGCGCATGCGCGACAGCGCGGGCCTCACGCGAGACGAGGTCGCGCGGGCGGTCAAGGGCAGCGTGCCCGCGGTCGGCCACATCGAGGCGGGACGTTCGCTGCCGAAACCGCTGGAACTGGACAAGATGCTGGAGATCTTCGGCCAGTCCGAGCGCGCGGACTTCTTCCATGATCTGCGGGCGCGGGCGAAGCGCGGCAAGGACTGGTGGATCGGCTTCGAGCCGTCGATCCGCGCCTACTTCAACCTGTTCCTCGGCCTGGAATCCTCGTCGCCGCAGATCGAGAGCTGGGACGCGCTCGTGCCGCCCGGCCTGTTCCAGACGCCGGAGTACGCCGAGGCAGTCATCCGCGCCGGACGCTCCGGCATGCCCGTCAAGGAGGTTCGGCGGCTGGTCGAACTACGGATGACCCGGCAACGCGAAGTCCTGGAGCGCGAGCAACCCGCGAAGGTCTGGAGCGTGATCGACGAAGCCGCGCTCCGGCGTGTCGTCGGCAGCCCCGAGGTGACGAAGGCCCAACTGGAGCGGCTCGCGACGCTAGCCGAACGCCCCGGCATCGACTTGCAGATCCTTCCGCTGGGTGCGGGCGCGCATAATGGCACCGAGGGCACCTTCACCATCCTGACGGCACCGCCGGAGCTGGCGAACTATCCGGGCTGCGTCTACGTGGAAACCCTTGTCAGGGGCTACTACTACGAGGAACTGGAGGAAATCACCCAGTACCGTAATGCCCTGACGCGCCTGCGCGTGCAGGCCACCAAACCGAAGGACTCCCCCACCCTCCTCCGCCGGATAGCAAAGGATCTGCGATCACCATGACCCACCAGGACCCGGCCACCGCTCTCACCGTCGCGACCGACTGGCACAAGGCCAGCTACAGCCAGGGGCAACAGAACGGCTGCGTCGAGGTCGGCACCGTCCCCGGCCTGGTCGGCGTCCGGGACACCAAACTCGGCACCGCCAGCCCCATCCTCGCCTTCGCCCCCGCCTCTTGGACCGCCTTCCTCACCGACATCCGCACCCGCTGACCCCGGCCATGAGCACCGTCGAACTGGACGGAACGCGCGTACACAACAACGCCGATTTTCATCGTGAGCTGTCCAGGCTGCTCGATTTCGGGCCGTACTACGGGCACAACCTCAGCGCGCTGTGGGATCGGCTCAGCAGGGACGTCGAACGTCCGGTGCACCTCGTGTGGCGGGACGCAGAAGCCAGCAAGGCCGCGCTCGGCGATTCACCCTTCGACGCCATCCTCCGGATACTGGAGGACGCCGCCGAAGAAGATCGCCACTCACCACACCCCGAGCGGTTCACCTACGAACTCGCCTGATCGGAGCCCCCGCGGCGATCGACGGCGGCCTGGAACTCTTCGAAATCCTTCCTGCGCCAGGACAGTGCGCCGGATTCGAGTTCGGCGACCACCGAGTCCACCCAGCGCAGCTCGGCGCCCGTGACCGCCCGGACGTATTCCGTCTCCAGCATCGACGCGCGGGGTACCGGCATGCCCGCGACCTCGGACTCGAGTGCGGCGTCCAGTTCGGCCAGCCGGTGGACGAGCTGCTCCCGGCGCCGGACGAGCTGCTCGCGGACGAACCGCGGGGTGAAGGCCGGGGCGAACGACAGCGCCGCCGGGAACTCCGGGAACTCGTTGCGCGGCAGGGAAAGTATCTCGCCCATCCACTGTTCGAGTGCCGCCCTCCCCGCTTCGGTCGTCCGATACGTGGTGCGCTCGGGGTACTGCTGATCCCGGCCGGTGCCCTCGACGGCGATCAGGCCCGCGTCGTGCAGCCTGGTGATCATCTTGTACAGGCTCGCCCGCTGGCCGACGTTGATGACCTCGTCCTTCCCCCACTGCTTGATGAGCTGCTGCATGCCGTACGGGTGCAGCGGCGTGGCTTCGAGCATCCCGAGGATGGCGAGCGCGAGCGGGGAGCGGCGGAACGTGGTCGGCATGCCGTACAACTTATACTAGTTGACAGTACACTAGTAGCTAAGTAACTATTGCCGAGGGTGTCCGCCAGGGGCTCCGCCCGACTTCACCACCACCTACAGGGGGAACAGCTGTGCACGTACTCGTCATCGGCGCAGGCACCGGGGGACTGTGCCTCGCGCAGAAACTCAAGCGCGCGGGCATCTCCGTCGCGGTCTACGAACGCGATCGCACCCGGACGGACGGCCTCTTCGGCTTCCGCGTCGGCATCTCCCCCGACGGCTCGCGTGCTCTGCGCGCCTGCCTTCCACCGGAGTTGCACGACACGTTCCGCGCCACCGCGGCGATCACGCCGCGCTACCTCAACATGCTCACCGAACAACGCCGTGAGCTGCTCAGCATCGACAACGCCGGGATGGGCACGGTCGAGGACGAGCACTCGGTGAGCCGGATGACCTTGCGTCAGCTCCTGCTCACCGGCGTCGAAGACGTCGTGCACTTCGACAAGAAGTTCACCCGCTACGAACGCAACGACGACGGCACCGTGACCGCCTGGTTCGCCGACGGAACTTCCGCGACGGGGGACGTCCTCGTCGGCGCGGACGGCACGGGCTCACCGGTACGACGCCAGTACCTGCCACACGCCACGCTGCGGGAAACCGGGCTGTTCGGCATCACCGGCAAACTGCCGCTGACCGAGCAGACCGCGAAGCTGCTCACCCCCAAGATCCACCGCGGCGTCTCCATGGTGTTCGGCCCGCGCGGGGACAGCGCGATCATCCACGTGATGGAGTTCAACTGGAACGAACGGGGAGAGGTCAAACACGGCATCGGCGGCAACGACGCGCAGCTGCTCGCCCGATGGCCGGGGCTGCAGTTCGACAACACCCGCGACTACATCATGCTCGGCTTCGGCTCGCACCGGCGCTATCTGCCGGAGAACTTCATGGACCTGGACGGGCCCGCGTTGCACCGGATCCTGCGGGAACGCACCGCGAGCTGGCATCGAGACCTCCGCACGCTCTTCGAACTCGTCGACACCACGACCTGCTTCCCGCTCAACATCCGCACCACCGAACCGGTCGCCCCATGGGAGACCACCAACGTCACCCTGATCGGCGACGCGATCCACACCATGACTCCCGGCTTGGGCGTCGGCGCGAACACCGCTCTGCGTGACGCCCGCATTCTCGGCGAAAACCTCGTCGCCGCAAGGGATTCCGGAAGGTCGGCGCTCGACGCGATCAGGGACTACGAAGAGCGGATGCACGGCTACGCGTGGGACGCGGTCAAGAAGTCGCTCGAACGCTTCGACGGCGAATCCGCGGTCTACAAACCGGGTATTGGCCGGCTCGCGCAGGCCGGGATGCGCACCGGGCTGCGCCTGGTCAACCACTTGCCACCGGTCAAGCGCCGGATGGCCGCGGCGCAGGGAGCCGAACGCGGCCACAACCGTGCCGGGGAGAGTACGCCCTGATCAGAGCGGGTTGACCTCCAGTGCGCTGGAGGTTCGATCATGGCCGGATGAGTACTTGGATCTGCGACGGCTGCGGCCTGGAACACCCGGAATCCCCGGAGCCGCCACCGCGCTGTGTTTTCGACCGGGGCGAGGTGACCATCGAGGAACGAGGCGACCTCGGCCCGCACGGGCAGCACTGGGTGACGCACGAGGAACTGGCCGCACAACCGCACGAAACCGTGCATCGCTCCCATGGCCGCGGCCTGCACAGCCTGCGGCGCGAACCGCGGTTCGCCATCGGTCACTGGTCCTTCCTCGTGCAGACCCCGCACGGCAATCTGCTCTGGGACCCGCCCGCGTACCTCGACGACCAGGTGCTCGGCCTGGTGCGCGAACTCGGCGGGGTCGCCGTGATCGCGACGAGTCATCCGCACATGTTCGCCGCGCAGGTCGCGTGGAGCCACGAGTTCGGGCGCGTGCCCGTACTGGTCAACGCCGACGACGAGGAATGGGTGCCCCGCCCCGACCCGGTGATCAAGTACTGGAAGGAGCACGCGGAACCGCTGCCCGGGCTCGAGCTGATCCAGGTCGGCGGGCATATGCGGGGCAGTTCGATCGCGCGCACGAGCGACGGCACGCTGCTGGTCGGCGACTCGATCAGCGGCGTCCCGAAGCATCCGGCGTGGGTCTCGTTCACCCGGAACTTCCCCAAGCTCGTGCCGCTCTCCCCCGCCGTGGTGCGCCGGATCGTCGATCGGCTCGACGCCTGGGAGTACGACCGGCTCTACACGCTCGGCGGCGACGGCATCGGCAGCGACGCCAAGCGGGTCGTGCACCGTGCCGCGGAAAGCCACATCCGGTGGGCGAGCGGGGAGTTCGACCACCTGACCTGAACGCGCGAGATCGAAGCCGCTGAAGGACGCCTTCAGAGCGTTCGGTGCACTGAAAGCGTCCTTCAGCACAGGTCGGCGCCGACGCCCCGAAATTCGGCCGTTCGGGCGGCAACCTCCCGGTCGTGGCGTGCGTTACCCCGATGTTCGACGCGTGGCGGGCGTGGGGTGCCCGGCCGGAACCCCTTGCCCGGACGCGTATTCCACCGCAACCGTATTCGGGGGTTCTTGCATGCTGCCCACAATTCCCTTACACACCAAGAGATCCAGCACGGGGCGAAGAACGGGACTGCTGCTCGCCGCGGCTGCGATCTTCGCTGCCACGGCGGCGGGCGCGGTTCCCGCGCAGGCCGCGCCCGCCGCCAATTCGGTACCGGATCCGGCGTCGGGACACAACATCTCCGACCGCGTCGACACCGACGGCGTGACCTACACCCGCACGCTGACCCCGACGCTGACGTTCCGACCGACCGATCCGGACGGCGGACCGCTCACCGCGGTCTTCTACGTCTACGACCGCGACACGATGATCGCGGACAACTGGGTATGGAATGTGCCGTCCGGTTCCATCGCGCAGTGGACGGTCCCCGCCGGACTGTTGCAGCAGGGTCACACCTATCGGTTCCGCGCCACCACGTTCGACGCGGAAAACGCGCTCGCCGACGACGCGTGGGTCAATCTGCAGTCGGTGTACAGCGGCCAGATGGCCGACGTCGCGGCCTGCGGCGTGGGCAACGGCACCCGGGTCCAGCAGTGGCCCGCGAACGGCGCGGACTGCCAGAAGTTCTTCCCCTGGGGCACCGGCGACGGCTATTACCAGTTCCAGGCCAAGCATTCCGGCCAGGTCCTGGACAACACCGGCTGCCGTGTCGACAACGGAAATCCGGTGACGATGTACGACAAGGTCAACGGTGACTGTCAGAAGTGGACGGTCGAACCGCAGGGCATGGGCAGCGGCGTCTACAAGTTCGCGGTGCGCAACCCCGGCAAGGTGCTGGACCAGGGCTGCTCGACGCGCGCGGGCACGATCCTGATGATCTGGGACCGGCTCGGCGGGGACACCTGCCAAGAGTGGCGGATGCCGACCGCACCCGCCAACGGGGCCACCGTGCAGTGGCTCCAGTTCACGGTGAATCTCAACCCACCGCTGCCGAAACGCTGACAGCGGTCCGTGGCCGCCGGAAGTCCTCCGGCGGCCACGCCCTATCTGAGGTGATACCAGACCTCGGGGCGGCCGACCTGGCCGTACCGGGGTTCGCGCGAGGCGAGCCCGTTGTCCGCCAGGTATTCCAGATAACGCCGCGCGGTGACGCGGGAGGCGCCGATGGCGCTCGCGGCGGCACCGGCGGAAAGCCCGTCGGAGGCCTGGCCGAGTGCCGAGGTGATCGCGTCCAGTGTCTGCGCGCTCATCCCCTTCGGCAGCGCGGGATGTTCGCTGGCGCGCAGGGAACCCAGCGCGCGGTCGATCTCCGCCTGACCGGTCACCTCGCCGGAGGCTTCGTGGAATTCGGCGTACCGTTCGAGCTTTTCCCGCAGTGAAGCGAAAGTGAACGGTTTGAGCAGATACTGCACCACACCGACGGACACCGCCGCCTTGACCAGCGCGAGGTCGCGGGCGGAGGTGACCGCGATGACGTCGATCGGCAGGCCTGCCGCGCGCAGCGACCGGCACACCGCGAGGCCGTGCGTGTCCGGCAGGTAGAAATCCAGCAGTACCAGGTCGACCGGCTCGCGCTCGCAGAAGCGCAGCGCGTCGCCGCCGGAATGCACGACGCCCGCGACGGTGAACCCGGCGAGCCGTTCGACGTACACCCGGTGCGCCTCGGCCGCGACCGGTTCGTCCTCGACCACGAGTACCCGGATCATGCCCCGCCCTCCTGCCGGGGCAGCCGCACGGTGAACGCCGCGCCGCCCTCCCGGCTGATCCCGACCGTCCCGCCGTAGCGGCGGATCGCCTGTCCCACCAGCGCGAGCCCGAGCCCGTGCCCCTCCCCCGCCTTCGTCGACCAGCCGCGCCGGAACATCTCCTCCGCGGCGTCCTCCGGGACCCCTGGACCATTGTCGACCACACGCAGCAGCATCCCCTCCGCCTCCGACCGCGCGGTGACGACCACCGCGGGACGTACTCCCGAAGCGTGGGTGGCGGCCGCTTCGATCCCGTTGTCGATCAGGTTCCCGAGGATGGTGACCAGGTCGCGGGGCGCGATCCCGGAATCCGTGTCGTCGATGACGGTGTCCGGCGTGATGGTGAACTCGACACCACGTTCGCTCGCCTCGGCGGCTTTTCCCAGCAGCAGGGCGGCAAGCACCGGCTCGGCCACCGCGCCCATCACGCGGTCCGTGAGTTCCTGCGCCAGCGCCAGTTCCGCGGTCGCGAACTCCACGGCCTGCTCGGGTTTCCCGATCTCGACCAGCGACACCACCGTGTGCAGCCGGTTCGCCGCCTCGTGGGCCTGCGAGCGCAACGCCTCGGTGAGTTCCCGGACCGCGGTGAGTTCGCCGGTAAGCGCTTGCAGTTCGGTGTGGTCGCGCAGCAACACGACAGTGCCCTGCGCCCGGCCGCTCGCGCTCACCGGCGTCGTGCTGACCACCAGCACCCGGGTATCGGTGACGTGGAGTTCGTCGGTGAGCGCCTCGACCGAGGTGAGGGCCGCCGTCAGGCTCGGGGACAACTCGAGCTCGTCCAGCCCGCGTCCGGTCGGATCGGCGGACAGGCCCAGCAGGGCACGCGCGCCGTCGTTGCACAGCCGGACCCGGCCGTCGCGGCCGACCAGCAGCACGCCCTCGCGCACAGCGTGGAGGACGGCCTCGTGGTACTCGAACAGGTTACTCAGCGCGTCCGGCGCGATCCCGCGCGTCTGACGCCGCAGCCGGGTGCTGATGAGCCACCCGCCGAGCGCGCCGACCGCCAGAACGGCACCGGCCACCGCGAACAGCGGCACCAGCCGCTCCCGCAGTTCGGCGGAGATCGCCGAGATGGTGATCCCGACCGCCACCAGCGCGACGACCCGGCGGCCCTGGTCGAACACCGGCACCACCGTGCGCACCGACGGTCCCAGCGAACCGGCGTAGACCTCCTGCACGACGCCGCCCTGGCGGGCCTGGTCGATGGAGCCGCGGAAGTGACCGCCGATGAGTTCGGGATTGGGATGCGTGTAGCGGATCCCGTCCGGGGTCATGATCGTGATGAAGTCGACCTGGGTGTCCCGCTGCACCTGGAGGGACAACGGTTCCAGCACCGCGCTCGGGTCCGGTGTGGACAGTGCGGAAAGGACACTCGTGGAGTCGGCCAGCGTGAACGCCACCGAGCTGGTCTGGTCCCGTGCCCGCTGCCGGGTGGCCCGCTGCGCGTCGAGGACCGCGAAGGTGATCCCGGTGGCGACCAGGACCAGCAGCACGGCCAGTTGCAGCACGAGCAGCTGGCGGGCCATGCTCCACCTGTTCGGCCGGGGTCGCGACGTCGAGGGCACGCGCACATCCCAGCACACGCCATCCCGGCAGGCCGTCCCGGCGGGCATCCGCGGTGCGGTGCTTACGTTACCGTCTCCCCGGGTCGGTCACCCGATCGTCGTACGAACTCAATGAACACAACCGTGACCCAGCTCATACGATCAACGCATAGTGACCGGCGATTCGAACACCATGAGCTGGAGGCAACGGTGCCGACACCACCGACCCCCGACGCGAAGCCGCGCGGCCGGGACAAGACGCATTACCTGTACCTGGCGGTCATCGTCGCGGTGCTCCTCGGCATCGCCGTCGGCTTCCTGTTCCCGGGTTTCGCCAAGGGGCTCAAGCCGCTGGGCACCGGGTTCGTGAACCTGATCAAGATGATGATCTCGCCGATCATCTTCTGCACCATCGTGCTCGGCATCGGCTCGGTCGCCAAGGCCGCGAAGGTCGGCAAGGTCGGCCTGATGGCGCTCGTCTACTTCGTGGTCATGTCGACGTTCGCGCTGGCCATCGGCCTGATCGTGGGCAACATGCTGCACCCGGGCACCGGGCTGCACCTCACTCCGGCCGCCGTCCAGAGCGCGCACAAACAGGCCACCGGCGGGGAGGGCGGCGTCGACTTCCTCCTCGGCATCATCCCGGCCAGTTTCGGCACGGCGTTCACCTCGGGACAGGTGCTGCAGACGCTGCTGGTCGCGCTACTGACCGGGTTCGCGGTCCAGAAGCTGGGCAGCAAGGGCGAGCCGATCCGGCGCGGGATCGAGCACATCCAGCGGCTGGTGTTCCGGATCCTGGCGATGATCATGTGGGCGGCCCCGATCGGCGCGTTCGGCGCGATCGCCGCGGTGGTCGGGGAAACCGGCTGGAGCGCGCTGCGCAGCCTGCTGGTGATCATGCTGGGCTTCTACCTGACCTGCCTGGTGTTCGTCTTCGGCGTGCTCGGCGCGGTGCTGTGGATCGGGGCGCGGGTCAACGTCTTCTCGCTGCTGCGGTACCTGGCGCGGGAGTTCCTGCTGATCCTGTCGACGTCGTCCTCGGAGTCGGCGCTGCCGAGGCTGATCGCGAAGATGGAACACCTCGGGGTCAGCAAGCCGGTCGTCGGCATCACGGTGCCCACCGGGTACTCGTTCAACCTCGACGGCACCGCGATCTACCTGACCATGGCGACGCTGTTCATCGCGACCGCGCAGGACAAACCCCTTGCCCTCGGCGAGCAGATCACCTTGCTGCTGTTCATGATCATCGCGTCGAAGGGCGCGGCGGGCGTCAGCGGCGCCGGCATCGCCACGCTCGCCGGCGGTCTCCAGTCGCACCGGCCGGAGCTGGTCGACGGCGTCGGGTTCATCCTCGGCATCGACCGCTTCATGTCCGAAGCCCGCGCGCTCACCAACTTCGCGGGCAACGCCGTCGCGACCGTCCTCATCGGATCGTGGACCAAGGAGTTCGACCGCGACCAGGCCCGGCGCGTGTTCACGGGCCAGGAACCGTTCGACGAAGCCACCCTGCTCGACGAGCACGAACCCGCACCGGGGAACGGCGGCGAGCAGGAGAAGAAGGCCGCGCTGACGTAACACCCGCGTGCGGCCGGAAATGTGCCGTGGTACGAGCGCCCCTCCCCCGTGCTCGCACCACGGCACATTTCTGCGCGTCCGGTGTCAGCAGCCCGCGTGACCGTCGTAGGTGACGCGGGCTTCGGCGATCGCCTCGCGGTACCGCTCGGCCCAGCCCACCAGCCCGCTCAAGCTCTCGTAGAGCTCCTTCGCCATCGGCGTCGCCTCGTACTCGACCTTCGGCGGGACCGTCGGATACACCGTGCGCGCGAGCAGGCCGTCCCGCTCCAGATTGCGCAGGGTCAGCGTCAGCATCCGGCGGCTGATCCCCTCGACGGACCGTTCCAGTTCGGTGAAGCGGACCGGACCGCGGGTCGCCTCCAGCAGGATGCCGATCGCCCACTTGCCACTGACCCGGTTGATGACCTCGAGCACAGTGCAGGCATCCATTTTCCCGGGGTCCAGCCCCGCTGCCTGGTCGGGTACAGCGATGTTCCTCTGGGACATGAAAGTGCCTCCTTACGGCGCCGCCCCATGGTCACACATGATGTGCACCGTAACAAGTCGTGCCCTGTGCACGACCTGGGGAAACGTACTGGAGGGACCAGAAATGTCCGAAGCCAACCGCTCTCGGGGGCTCGCGCTCGCCGTGCTGAGCGCCGCGTCGCTGATGGTGGTGCTCGACAGCAGCATCGTCGCCGTGGCACTCCCGGCCATCCAGGCCGAACTCGGCTTCGGCCCGGCCGGGCTGGCCTGGGTGGTCAACGCCTACCTCGTCGCGTTCGGCGGCCTGCTCCTGCTGTCCGGCAGGCTCGGCGACCTCGTCGGACGGCGCCGGGTGTTCCTCGGCGGACTGACGCTGTTCACCGTGGCCTCGCTGGCGGCGGGCGTCTCGGCCGACGCGTCCGTGCTCGTGGTGTCCCGGTTCGCGCAGGGAGTCGGCGGCGCACTCGCGTCCGCCGTGGTGCTGGGCATGATCGTGACGATGTACCCCGAGCCGCGGGCACGGGCGAAGGCGATCGGCGTCTACAGCTTCACGCAGGCGGCGGGCGCGTCGCTCGGCCTCATCGCGGGTGGCGCGCTCACCCAGGCGCTGAACTGGCACTGGACGTTCTACGTCAACCTGCCGATCGGGATCGCCGCGCTGGTGCTCGCGCTGTGGGTGATCGAACCGGACCGCGGCACCGGGCTGCGCGCCGGGATCGACGCGCTCGGCGCGGTGCTGGTGACCGGCGGCGTGATGCTGCTCGTGTTCGCGATCATCCAGGCGGGCGAACGCGGCATCGGCGACGTCCGCACGTCCGGCTCGTTCGCCGCGGCGGTGCTCCTGCTGGCCGGTTTCGTGCTGCGGCAAGCGAAAGCGCGTACTCCGCTGCTGCCGCTGCGGCTCTTCCGCGTCCGCGCCGTCACCGGCGCGAACCTCGTGATGGTCCTGATGGTGTCCGGGCTGCTCGGCTTCCAGTTCGTCACCGCGCTGTACCTGCAGAAGGTGCTCGGGCTCGACGCGCTCGGCACCGGGTTCGCCTTCCTGCCCGCGCCGGTGATGATCGCGATCGGCTCGCTCGGCTTCGCCGACCGGCTCAGCGCGCGCTTCGGCCCCCGCGCGATGCTGATCACCGGGATCGGCGTGATCATCGTGGCGATGCTCCTGCTGGCCAGGGTTCCCGCCGACGGCCACTACGTCGTCGACGTGCTGCCCGCGCTGGTCCTGATGGGCACCGGCGGCGGGGTCGCCATCCCGGCGCTGATGGGGCTCGCGATGTCCGGGGCCGCCCCGGAGGACTCCGGCGTCGCCTCCGGGCTGATCAACACGACCCAGCAGGTCGGGGCCGCCATCGGCACCGCCGTGCTGGCCACCGCCGCGGCGGCCCGCGCCGACGGGCTGGTCGCGGCGGGCGCGGAGATCCGCGAAGCGCTGGCGAGCGGGTACCGGCTGGCCTACGGGCTGAGCGCCGGGTTCCTCGCGGCGGCGGTGCTGGCCGCGGCACTCGTCCTGGCGACGCGGAAGCCGCGCCCGGTGGTTCAGCCGGAACTTTCGGCCGCCGGCGAGGCCAGGTAACCCAGCAGGCCGCGGTGGCCCCGCCGCATCATCAGCGCGTGGTTCACGCGGAAGACCGGCCGGGCCACCGTGTCCAGCTTGCGCAGCAACGGTTTGCGCGCCAGGACGTCCTGCGCGATCTCCAGGCGGGTGCCCTCGCGCACGGGACCGATCGTCCCGGTGAGGACACCCTCGAGGTCACCGCTGAGCCGGACCCGGACCCGGCCCGCCCGCTCGTCCTGCTGATCCCGGTGCATCCGGACGACGAGCCGGAACGGCAGCCGGGATCGGCAGACGAGTTCGGCGGTGTCCTCGTCGAGCTGCCGGACCGAGCGGACATCGGCCCACCATCGCGGGTAGGACTCCAGATCGACCACCGCGCCGAACACGCGCTCGGGCGCCACGGCCGGGAGGAGCCAGGTGCTGCGGAAGCGGTAGCGCGCGAACATCGGTCACGCCGTGGCCGGGGCCGAAACCAGCTTCCGCCCGTTCATCGTGACGATGTCCACCGAGGCCACGTCGTCCGGCGCGACCAGCGCGGAACCGTCGAGTGTGAAGCCTTCGTGCTCCCACTTCGCCGAAACCTGCCAGCTCCCCGCGGCGATACGACGGCCGTCCTTCGCCACCACCTGCAGCTGGCACCGCTCCCCCGCCGGGATGCCCTGGACCTGGACCTGCACCTTGACCCAGCCCGCGAACGGGAACACCTTCGCGTCGAGACTCGCCTTCGTGACCGGGTCGGTGGTGGGCGGCAGCTGGCGCGGTGCCGGTCCCTGGGGTGTGGAGGTCGGCGGCGTGGGCGTCGGTTCGGCTACCGGCGCCGCGGTCTGCCTGCCGATCACCCAACCGGCGCCGAGCGTGACCACGGCGAGCAGGACGACCGCGGCGGCGACCAGCACCCGAGGCTTGCGTCGCGGCTGGTAGGGCTGCGAAGCGGCATCGGCTTCTTCGGCCCGCGCCCGGTGCAGGGCACGTTGCAGCAGCAGGTCGCCTCCCTCGGGCGGGCCGTCGAGGAACGCTTCGGGTGGCACGTCATCGAGGACGCGACGAAGCGCTGTCAGCTCACCGAGTTCGTGCCGGCACTGCCCGCAGATCGCCAGATGCCGCCGTTCGAACTCGGCCGCCTCGGCCGGGTCCAGCGCGCCGAGGGAGTACGCGCCGAGCAGCGCGTGATCCTGTTCCATCGCGTTGTTCATCGCGCTGCCTCCCTTCCCCCGCTCGACATCGCGGCACGGAGGGCACGCAACGCGTAGTAGGACCTGGACTTGACGGTACCGGGCGCGATCCCGAGGACCTTCGCCGCTTCGGTCATCGTCCGGCCCCGGTAGTAGAGCTCGACGAGGACTTCCCGGTGTTCGGTGGTCAGCCCGTCCATCGCGCCGAGCACCGCCATCGAGTCGACGACCCCCTGCGCGTGGTCGCGTTCCACCGCGAGCAACGGAACACCCGAGGCCGGTTCGGCCACTTCCTGTGGCCGGGCCGCGCGCGCCCGCGCCCGGTCGGTGACCAGGTTGCGGGCCACCGTCAGCAACCAGCCGCGGACCGAGCCCTTGCCGTCGTTCTGCAGATCGTCGGCGTGTTTCCAGGCGCGGACCAGCGTCTCCTGGACGATGTCCTCGGCCGCGGCGCGATCGCCGGTCAGCCTCGTCGCGTACGCCAGCAGGCTCCGGCCGTGTTCGGCGTAGAGCTGCCGGATGAGGTCCTCACCCTTGGCCCTCTTGGGCCGCCAGCCTCCGATGGCCACCCTGGTCCTTCCGACGGCGTTCTGGGTCGGCGTGGACAGTACTGCAAGCCGCCCGCCCCGGGGTGAGTTCCTGGGCAGGCCCAGCACGGCCACGCTGCTCATCGGCTGACCGTCCTTCCTCACTGTGCTCGATACCCTGCACACGGCCGAGCGCGCCCAGCGGTTCAAAACGGCGCCGGATGTCGCCCATCCGTGGCCCGGCGTGACAGCGCGGTGAGTCGCGCCGACGTGACGCGATAGCAGTGCGGCCATCCCGAACACACAAATCACCTCGCCCCGGGAAATTGGCCGAATACATATTCACCGCACATTGTCCGAACATTCCATAAACAATCAGAAGTCGCCTCGTTGAGCCAGAAGGGTTAGCCGACAAGACATTCACTGTGATGTGCATCACAGTAGACGAGGACGAGATCTTTTCCTCCTAATATTTGCCGAGGGAGGGTGTGCTCACGATGGGGGATTTCCGTTGTCCCGGCTACCGGTAATAGGTACCCGCCGGGCAAACGCAGCCAATCCGAAAACCGCCCGCGGACCGGCGACGCCGAATCCGCGGCGCCGTCACGAGCCCGCCGGTACTCGTCTCCGAACCCACAACCTGAAAGGTTCCGCGATGCAGCACCGCAGAAGACCTGGAACAAGAGCAGCCGTGCCCGCCACGGTGGCACTGACCGCGCTCGGAACGCTCACTCTGGGCGCCCCGAGCGCCTACGCCGCCGACATCGACGTTCCCTGTGATCCGGCGGCATTGATCCGGGAGGTCATCGCGGCGAACGCCTCCGCCGACCCGGACACCTTGTCCCTGGCGCCGAACTGCGTCTACACCCTCACCACCCCCGCCGACGCCACGTGGGTTGCCGGGTTGCCCGCCATCCGGGGAAAGCTCACCATCAACGGCAACCACGCCACGATCGCCAGGGCGCAGGACGCGCCCCAGTTCCGGCTCATCTCCAACTGGGGCGACCTGACGCTCAACGAAATCACACTCACCGGCGGCCACGCCCCCGACGGCGTCGGCACCGACTCCTACGGGGAAGGAAAACCGGGCGGGAGCGGCGGCGGTATCGAGAACTGGGGCCCGTTGACACTCACCAACAGCGTGCTCACCGGCAACACCGCCGGGGCCGGCGCTCCCGGCGCCGACGCCACAGCCACCACCCACGCCGGGCGCGGTGGCCTGGGCGGATTCGGCGGTGGCGTCTCGTCCTACAGCAGCACCTCGGTGCCACTGACCGTCACCAACAGCCTGATCACCGGCAACATCACCGGCGCGGGCGGCAGGGGCGGCAACGGCACGGGCAAGGAGCCCGGTGGCCGGGGCGGCTCGGGTGGTTTCGGCGGCGGCGTCGAGGGCACCAGCGGCAGCGTCCTGCGCATCACCGGCAGCAGCATCACCGGCAACAGCGCCGCGGACGGTGCCAAGGGTGGTGCCGGAGGTCCCGACGGCGGTGGGGCCGGAGACGGCGGCAGCGGCGGTACGGGCGCCGGGGTGTTCATCTCCGCCAATCAGGGTCAGCCACTGAACCCGGCCATCACCGACACCAAGATCACCGCCAACCGCGCGGGCCGCGGCGGCGACGGCGGCGTTGCGGGGCCCGGTGGATACGCGGGCTGGGCAGGCTACGGCGGTAGCGGCGGCGGATTCGGCGTCTTCTACGACACCCTCACCCTCGACGGCGGCGCGGTCACCGACAACAGCGCGGGCGACCCCGGCGCGGGCGCCTACCCGCTCGCCGCCAGCGGCGGCGGTATCTACACGCTGAGCGCCCACGTCACGCTGGCCAACGGGGCGGTGGTGAGCGGCAACCGGCCCGACAACTGCTACGCCGTCGCCGATGTGCCCGGTTGCGTCAACACCCTGCGGGCCGCCGGGCTCCAGCGCACGGGCGACGCCACTGTCCGGGACCACCTGGCCGAGGACCTTGCGCTTCGGCAGCACGACGCCGCCTCGGCAGTGGCGGGTAAGTGACTCGCGGGGCTGGTCGGCCGACCAGCCGATGACGGTTCGTGCCCGGCCGGTTTTCCGGCCGGGCACGAGCTTTCCGGGCACCCGCGCCACACGACGCCGGGGCATCCCGATGATCGGGACGGAACCCTTGCCGATCTTCGCACCGCGTTCCTAAGCTGCCCCCGGCCGGCCCACCGCGGGCGGGCACCGCCGCCTTGGAGAAAGCCGAGGTCCGCTGTGCCCGAAAAACCCCGGCGCTTGCTCGTGCTGCTCGCCGCGTACCTGGCGGCGGCCGGGTGTGCGGCTCCCGCGCCCGCCCCTCGGCGGGAATCCGCGGCCGGGCTCACCGCGACGCTGACCACCCCGCTGGACATCGTGCTGCGCTGGCCGGACGATCCCGCCGCCGCGGGCACCATGCTCGAATTCGCCACGGACCCGAACGGGCCGTACACCACCCTGCAGTACCTGCCACCACACCTGACGACCTACACACACCCGGATCTGCTGCCGCAGACGTCGTTCTACTACCGGATACGGCCGTTCTTCGGCCCCGCCTCGGCTCCCCTGGCGGACGGCACGCAGCCTGCCGCCCCGCCACCCGCTGGTGCTCCGGTGCCGGTGCGCACTCCCGGCGACGCCGCGGCCCCGGTGGGCTTGCACTCGGCGCGCGAGGCCGACGGCACGCTCAAGTTCACCTGGGCCGACCGGACCACCGACGAGGAGGGTTTCCTTCTGGAGCAACGGAAACCGGGCACGGCGATGTTCGCGCCGGTCGAGGTGACCGGCGCGAACACGACGTCGTGCGAGCTGTCGACGTTGCCCGGCGAGGAAGGCGCCGCCTACCGCGTGCGTGCCTTCTTCACCGGACCGCCGTCACCGCTGGCCCATCAGACCACCGGCGCACAACGGTGACTACGCCAGACGGGGTCTACGCGAGAACGTGGCGAAGGAACTCGCCGGTGTAGCTCTCCTCGATGTCGGCGACCTGTTCCGGCGTCCCCTCTGCGACGACGGTGCCACCGCCGGACCCGCCCTCCGGGCCCATGTCGATGATCCAGTCCGAGGTCTTGATGACGTCGAGGTTGTGCTCGATGACGATCACCGTGTTCCCCTTGTCCACCAGCCCGTTGATCACGCCGATCAGCTTGCTGATGTCCTCGAAGTGCAGACCGGTGGTCGGCTCGTCGAGGATGTAGACCGTCTTGCCGGTGGACCGCTTCTGCAGCTCGCTGGCGAGCTTGACGCGCTGCGCCTCGCCGCCGGACAGCGTCGGCGCGGGCTGGCCCAGCCGGACGTAGCCGAGCCCGACGTCGACGAGCGTCTTCAGGTGCCGGTGGATCGCCTTGATCGGCTCGAAGAACTCGGCGGCCTCCTCGATCGGCATGTCCAGCACGTCCGAGACGGTCTTGCCCTTGTAGTGCACTTCCAGCGTCTCGCGGTTGTACCGCGCGCCCTTGCACACCTCGCACGGGACGTAGACGTCCGGCAGGAAGTTCATCTCGATCTTGATCGTGCCGTCACCGGCGCAGGCCTCGCACCGGCCGCCCTTGACGTTGAAGGAGAACCGGCCCTGCTGGTAGCCGCGCACCTTCGCCTCGGTGGTCGCGGCGAACAGCTTGCGCACGTGGTCCCAGACCCCGGTGTAGGTGGCAGGGTTGGACCGCGGCGTCCGCCCGATCGGCGACTGGTCCACCCGCACGAGCTTGTCCACATTGGCCAGTCCGTTGACCCGGGTGTGCCGCCCCGGCACCTGCCGCGCGCCGTTGAGCTTGTTGGCCAGCACGGTCGCGAGGATGTCGTTGACCAGCGTCGACTTCCCCGACCCGGACACCCCGGTGACCGAGACCAGGCAGCCGAGCGGGAACGACACGTCCAGCCCGCGCAGGTTGTGCTCGCGCGCGCCGACCACGGTCAGCTGGCGCTTCTTGTCGACCGGGCGCCGGATGCCCGGCACGTCGATCACCCTGCGGCCGGACAGGTAGTCCCCGGTGAGCGATCCCTTGGCCCGCAACAGCTTCTTGAACGGTCCACTGTGGACGATGTGACCGCCGTGCTCGCCGGCGCCGGGGCCGATGTCGACCACCCAGTCGCTGGCGCGGATGGTGTCCTCGTCGTGCTCGACCACGATCAGCGTGTTGCCGAGGTCGCGCAGCCGGGTCAGCGTCTCGATCAGCCGGTGGTTGTCCCGCTGGTGCAGCCCGATCGACGGCTCGTCGAGCACGTAGAGCACGCCGACGAGACCCGAGCCGATCTGGGTGGCGAGCCGGATGCGCTGTGCCTCGCCGCCGGAGAGTGTGGCCGAAGCCCTGTCCAGCGAGAGGTAGTTGAGCCCGACGTCGAGCAGGAAGCGCAGGCGCGCCTGGATCTCCTTGAGGACCGCGCCCGCGATCATCGCCTCGCGCTGGCCGAGCACCAGTTCGTCGAGGAACTCCGAGGCCTCCGCGATGGACAGCGCGCACACCTCGGCGATGGAGCGATCGCCCTGGGTCTGGTGCTCGAGGGTGACCGCGAGGATCTCCGGCTTGAGCCGGGTGCCCTGACAGGCCGGGCACGGGACCTCGCGCATGTAGCCCTCGTACCGCTCGCGCATGTACTCGGACTCGGTCTGCTCCTGGCGGCGTTCCAGGAACGGGATCACGCCCTCGAAGTTCGCGTAGTACGACCGCTGGCGGCCGTAACGGTTCTTGTAGCGGACGTGGACCTGCTCGTCGACGCCGTGCAGCACCGCCTTCTGCGCGCGGGCGGGCAACTTGCGCCACGGTGTGTCCATCCGGAAGCCGATGGTCTCCGACAGCGATTCGAGCAGCCGGACGAAGTAGTCCGCGGACTGCCCGCCCGCCCACGGCGCGATGGCGCCCTCGGCCAGCGACAGCTCGTCGTCGGGGACGACCAGCTCGGGGTCGACCTCCTTGCGCACACCGATCCCGGTGCACTCGGGACAGGCGCCGTAGGGCGAGTTGAAGGAGAACGATCGCGGTTCGAGGTCCTCGATGGCCAGCGGGTGCCCGTTGGGGCAGGCGAGGTTCTCGGAGAACCCGCGGATGCGGTGCGCGTCGTGCTCCGGCAGGTCGACGAACTCCAGCTCGACCAGCCCGTCGGCCAGCCGCAGCGCCGTCTCCACCGAGTCGGTGAGCCGCTGCCGCGAGCTCGACTTCACGGTGAGCCGGTCGATCACGACGCCGATCTGGTGCTTCTCTTGTTTCTTGAGCTTCGGCGGGTCGGTGAGCGGGTGCACCGTGCCGTCGACGACCACGCGCGCGTAGCCCTGCTGCTGCAGGTTCTCGAACAGGTCGACGTACTCGCCCTTGCGCCCGCGCACGACCGGGGCGATCACCTGGAAGCGGGTGCCGTCCTCCATCGCGAGCACCTGGTCGACGATCTGCTGCGGGGTCTGCTTGCTGATCGCCTCGCCACACTTCGGGCAGTGCGCCTTGCCCGCCCGCGCGTACAGCAGCCGGAGGTAGTCGTACACCTCGGTGATCGTGCCGACGGTCGAACGGGGGTTGCGCGAGGTCGACTTCTGGTCGATCGACACCGCGGGCGAAAGGCCCTCGATGAAGTCGACGTCCGGCTTGTCCATCTGCCCGAGGAACTGCCGGGCGTAGGCGGACAGCGACTCGACGTAGCGACGCTGCCCCTCGGCGAAGATGGTGTCGAACGCGAGGCTCGACTTGCCGGACCCGGACAGGCCGGTGAACACGATCAGGCTGTCGCGGGGCAGATCCAGATCCACACCGCGGAGGTTGTGCTCGCGGGCGCCGCGAACAACGAGGCGATCAGCCACGCCAGGTCCCTTCAATCTTGCTGGTCAGCTGCGGGGGCCGACCCCGGTTCGAGCTACACGGGCGGCCGCGTCCCATGCTAGGACGCACCACCGACAAAAACCGGCGCCGTCTCCCTCGGCGGGGTCGCGACGGCGGCTCCGGAGGTTTCCGGCGACGGGGTGAGCAACCGGTGGGCCGGTCGTTCGACGAGCATGGTGAGCGGCCCCAGTTCGGCAACGCGCGGGCCGGACGCAAGTCACTACCTGATGCACCGGATAAAGACGATACGAGATGCCTGCGCGTCACCCGACGACCGGGGCACGTTCCGGGTTACCCGGCCGACGCGGCGAAACACCCCGATGGGTGACCCGCCTGAGCCGCCTGTCCCGCCGGGGAAGCGCCCGCGTGGGTGGAACGCCCCGCAGCGCCACGACTACGGTGGGAAAGGTGAACATCGTCGAGACCTACACCGGGCACGTCGAGCCGGGCGGGGACGCCGCCCGCCGCACCCTGGACGCGCTGACCATCACGAAGCTGTCCGTCGGCCCGATGGACAACAACGCGTATCTGCTCGTGTGCCGCGCGCAGAACGAAGCCCTGCTGATCGACGCCGCGAACGACCCCGAGCGGATCTCCGACCTGATCGGCCACGGCCCCGACCGTCCCGCGCTGCGCACGGTCGTGACCACCCACCAGCACCAGGACCATTGGCAGGCCCTCGGCGCGGTCGCCGGCGCCAACGGCGCGAACACCGCCGCCCACCCCCTCGACGCCGACCCCCTGCCGGTCCCGCCGGACTTCCTGGTCGAGCACGGGGACACACTCAAGGTGGGTCAGGTCACCCTGGAGGTCATCCACCTCCGCGGCCACACCCCCGGCTCGATCGCTCTCCTGTACCGCGACCCGTCCGGCCACCCGCACCTGTTCACCGGCGACTCCCTGTTCCCGGGCGGCGTGGGCAAGACGGGGACGCCGGAGAACTTCACCTCGCTGCTGAACGACGTTTCGGAGCGGCTGTTCGACGCGCTCCCGGACGACACGTGGTTCTACCCCGGCCACGGCGACGACTCCACGCTCGGCGCCGAACGGCCCAAGCTCACCGAATGGCGCGAACGCGGCTGGTGAATCTTTGACGGGTGGGACCGCTCAATGTCTGCGGCGGCCCCACCCGGCCTTCAGTCCTCGTATCGTTTTGTCACGATGAAAGCTGTGCCAGCGAGCGCTTCCCCAACAGCGGTTTTCGCCCAGGCGGCGAGTACATCGGATTGCCCACCGCTACGGTTCAGCAGTTCGATGATCTCCGAGAGCTTCGGCGGTTCTGACCGAGCACAGTCTAGTACTGACTTTCCGGTCGCACTGTCGCTGTCCTCGGTTCGCGGACCGTCCGGAACCCATCGACATATCTCAATGTTCCATTCCGTCCTTGCCCACTTGCCGTTCGGCATCGGCGCCTGGACATTGAGGAAGTACCGGTCCTCGTCTTCGTCGTACGGATCATCACTGATCTCGAACCCATCGATGAGCAACCGAGCTTCATCGTTGGCACACTGCAGGTAAGCGTCAAAAAGCAAGCGTAGGTCCGCAACAGCTTGCTCAAGTTCAGCCTGGCCCAGCCCCTCTTCGAGGCTGTTCAGGTTGTCGCGATTCTCCTTATCCAACTCGGAGACCGACACATCGAGGGCCACGAACGGAGAATGGAAGTCCCAGACACGGCGCTTCTCCGGATCCGGTGGCTCGACTGCCTCGGTGAACTCGGCCAGCTCGTCTCGAAGTGCGCGAGCCTCGGTTTCCAACTCCGCACTGATCGCGGTTTTAACGGGTTCCGGCACAGCAGCAACCGCGGTGTCCAGGTCTGTCAGGGCGCGGTGCAGGAGCAGCATGGCCTGCTCGTACCAAAGGCTGTGCGCCCCCTCGATAAGGTCCGGCCGGGCATTTCGATCGGTCAATGCGGCCAGGTGACGCGCCGGGTAGTGGCGGAATTCTCCACCTCGCTCGTCCCAATCGCTGACCGGCACCGTGGCGCAAGCGGAGACCCGGTTCAGTACGTCGACGATCGGCGCGGCGAGCGCCGTGTCATCAACGCTTGTAACAGTGGAGGACACGACGCCAGCCAGCCCATGGTAAGTGGCCAGGATCTGGACTTTTCCACGATTGGCATGCTGAGAGTAGATGGTCATGGGTGTACCCCTTCAGCCGACGCCGCGGCGGGCGGAGTCGGCAACAGACAAGGAAGTTCAGTGGACGAGGCCGAGCGCAGGCACTGTCCAACGCTCCATGCCTCAGAAGAGAGTCAGCGGTGGTTCAGGTCCGATCCCGAACTCCTTGCATCAGCGCCACAGTACAGAGAATCCTGCCAGGTCGGCAATCATCACCGTGTGTTCGGCGAGTCGCTCGACACCGAAGGCGCACCAGCCTCCCTGCGTACACGAACCCAGCCACCCCCGCTGAGCACGAGGTTGTCAGCTGTCCGATCGCCATAGCGCGGAGACGGGAACCGCCCAGATGCGGTCCCCCAACGGCAAGGTCTGGGAACCGGTATGAACGACCAGACCGGTGGTGAATCGGCTCCCCAGCTTGTCCCGCAGCATCATCAGATGTTTGGCGTGCCGAGCCGTCGGCGTGCTGGTCAACTTGATCTCCAGTCCAGCCAGCTCGCCGGTCCGTCGATCTTCCGCGATCAGATCCACCTCGGCTCCATCGCGATCGCGAAAGTAGGACAGGTCCACGCTTCGCTCGCTCCAGGTCGCCTGCTTGAGGACCTCTGTGATGACAAATGTCTCAAACAACGCGCCTGCCGCCGTGCCATCTGCCGCCGGAGCGAACGTTTGCTCGCCGAGGCCGCAGAGATCGGCTGCGAGCCCGGTGTCCACAACCACAACCTTGGGCCGTCGCTTCGCCCTGTTGGTGATGTTGGTAGACCATGCGGGCAGCAATGTCACCAGATGGAGGGCTTCGAGCAGCGTGACGTAGTTCGATGCCGTCTCACGACCGACTTCGGCGTCACCCGCGATGCCCGAGACAACAAGTTCCTGACCTGTGCGAGCGGCCAAGAGCCGCAGCAGCCGACGCAGCTCCGTCTCCAGGCGAACCTCTGCGATGGGACGAAGTGCCTCCCGCGAGACGACATCATGCACATACGCCTCGAACCAGTTCCGGCGCTGCCGTCCGGCCAAGCCCTCGGTGACG
This sequence comes from Amycolatopsis sp. NPDC058986, assembly GCF_042741125.1. Taxonomy (NCBI): domain Bacteria; kingdom Bacillati; phylum Actinomycetota; class Actinomycetes; order Pseudonocardiales; family Pseudonocardiaceae; genus Amycolatopsis; species Amycolatopsis sp. NPDC058986. The sequence goes on from NZ_JBHYJW010000023.1 coordinate 60,795, forward strand.
ATCTCGGGATAGCCACCTTCCAGCAGCGTCCGCACCAGGTCTGCGCGGGGCAAGGCTTCGGTCTTTCCAGGCCAGCTTGCCGGCTCGAACAGGAGGTCCAGGAACGTCTCTCGCACTCCGAGCCGCTCGCCCATGGACAGCGGCCAAAGCGACAGCCGACCGGCGCGGCCCGCGAGCGTCTCCGACAAACCTCGGTCAGCCAGATAGTTGGTTGACCCGGTCAACAACAACTGCCCTCGCATGCGGTCTCGATCAGCCGCCTGCTTCACGGCGAGAAGAAACCCTCGTCCCGCTCGCTGGAACTCATCGATCGCCGCCGGCCGCGGCAAGGCCTCGACGAACCCGACAGGGTCATCCGATGCCCGAGCCAGCACGCCCTCGTCGTCAAAGCTGAACCAGGCATGCCCTGGCAGGTCGAGCAGGTCTCGCACCAGCGTGGTCTTCCCCGTCTGCCGCGCCCCGCCCAGCAACACGACACGAAACGAGGAGAGCAGTTCAGTTACCCTGGGCGCTGTGGTTGCGCCGTACCAGACCCGTCACAACCACAGCCTAGCCGACAGAACGCGGACCTGCTAACCAGCAAAACGCGCCACCAATAGTCGACAGATCGCGACACGCCTGACGCCGCCGAGTCGCTGACATGTTCACCGCTGTTGTGATTCACTGTTCCCGAGCGGCGTGGGTAAGACGGGGACGCCGGAGAACTTCACCTCGCTGCTGAACGACGTTTCGGAGCGGCTGTTCGATGCGCTCCCGGACGACACGTGGTTCTACCCCGGCCACGGCGACGACTCCACGCTCGGCGCCGAACGGCCCAAGCTCACGGAGTGGCGCGAACGCGGCTGGTGAGTCACCAGTAGTCAGGGGTGTGGTTACTTTACCCCCCTGACTACTGGCAGCCTTATCGAAAGGCCAGCCGATACGGGTAAGTCAGTCGCCATTTCTCGCGCAGTGCAAGAACCGAGACATCAACACTGGTAAAATCTGCTCTCGCACGCATGGCTTGGATCTGAGGCCAGCTCACGACGCCTCCTGACAAGGCATTTTTGAACAGGGTTGCAACCTCTTCAGACACCTCTCGCCGCATGAACTGCCGCAATGTCCGCGTTCCATCGGTCACGATAAAACCCCACCCACGCCGGGCACAGTATTTTCGGGCAGCTTCGGCCTTTTCCTGATTGATCCAACTGGCCATGTCAGGCAGCCCTTTGACCTCTACAAGAACACATCGCCCATCGTCAAGCCACACCAACAGATCCGGGTAGTAAGTGCGCACCCTGCCGTCCAAGAAGTATTCAATGGCCACGGGTTGCTCGCAAAACCACTCAACATTAGCGGCATAGCTCAGAGTACGGACCATGTACATCTCGTTGACTGATTCGCAAGCGACCTTGCGGCCGACCTTGGCCGACTCCCATTCAGTGGAGCCAGGGCGCGGATTCACTTCACGAAGTGGCGAAAAGTCCGACCGGTCTGGTGCAATCTCCGCCAAGGTTTCCGGCCACTCGACGTCGTCGAGGATGGCGGCCCAGCGTCGGGTAGCCCGTTCGGCGAAACCGGCCGCCTTGACCTCAGCGACGAGATTCTGCCGCAAGGAGGCGAGCGCGCCTCCCACCGCAGACGACAGGTCGTCCGCGCCGCGCCCGAGGTAGACACCGGCCAGAACTGCGATCAGCTCACAGACCATGCGGGGCTCCGCACCCGGAAACGCTGCCACAGAGATGGCGACCAGGCATTCTGCTAGCCCTACGCCCGCTGCCGCCGACTCTGCGACCAGACACACGAAGGCATCGTGCACATGATCACTTTTTCGACGAGCTCGACCCCGTAAACGCCGCAATGCGTTGCCTTGGAGCCGCGATATCTCCGACGAGCTCACTCCACGGATGCCACCAATCGCCTTCTGCGTCTGGGGCTCTTCCCCGCTCAGCCCCAACCTTCGAGCGAGGACATCGGAATGGCTCGCAGACGCAATCTCGTCGACCGCTGTTGTAACGAGCTCCCGGATGCCCAGGATGCAATCCTGATCCCGCGCCTGGACACCCACCCAGCTGATACTTGGCAAGCCCTGCTCCACCTCGATAGACCGGAAACACACTGCAGGGATTTCACCCTACCGGGTGGCCGGTACGCCATGCCGTCATCACGTATCAGCGGCTCCCAGCGCAGTTGCATCTTCGGACGAACGACAGATCGCTCAGATGGCGATGACCTCGATCATGCTGTCCAGCCCTTTGAAGTCGGCTTCGTTCCGGGTATACAGCGGCAACTCTCGCGACGATGCGATGGCGGCGATCATCAGATCCATCCGCCGAGGCCGCGGACCCCGGTTCGCCGCGAGAACCAGCGCGACCAGCGTTCCATAACGGGCAGCCGCCTCACTGTCGAACGGCAACGGCGCGAAGTCGGCGATCGCGGCACCGAGTTTCTCGGTACGCGCCGCACGAACGGCGGCATCCTTTGCCATCGCCACACCTTGGTGCAGCTCAGCCACGGTGACAACGGTGAGTTCCGGAATCTTGGGCAATGCCGCGGGATCGAGCAGACCGAGGTCAATGTAAGTGCAGGTGTCGAGCACACCTGCCTCATGACGCTCAGTCACGAGACCGCTCCCACACATCGTCGGAATCCACGCGATCGTCGGCGCCGAAGAACTCATCGGCTTCCCGCCGCATCTGAGCAGCCTCGACCGTAGGCAACCTTCGATGTCGCTCCACCAACTCCTCAGCAGTAAGGCGACGCCTGCGCGGTATCGGCCGCAACTCAGCCACCTCGACGCCGTTGCGAGTGACGTGGTAGGTCTCGCCTGCCTCGACAGCGTCCATGACGGCAGCAGAGTTGTTGCGGAACTCCCGCTGAGTGATCACCTTCACCGCACCAGCGTAGCCACACGTAGCCCGTTGAGCTACACCCGCCCCGCTCATCCACCCACGATCGCGCTCGACCTCGTCCTCCAGCCGGACACGAACTTCACTACTCTAAGCATCACCGTTATCACTCATAGGTTTGCCGCCAACCACCTGCACAGGGGACAGCCTTGAGCTCGACAGTGCTCAACACTGAGAAGTTCGAGCCATAACGCCGTCCACGGGGAGGGAAGGCGAATGCACCCCGTTCGTCCACTCGTAGCCGTCAAATGCAAACTCGGCGAACTTGACGCCCTCAGCAACTACTACACTCGACACGACACCCATGTGCGCGTGATGGTCGAATTACTCGATTCAGTGAAGCCCAGCGGCAAATTACTGCCCGCTCTCGTCCGCGCGGCGGTGAACGCCGCAGAATTCGGTCAGACCTTGTGGTTAGACACGACATGGCTAGCATCCGGGAGCCCTCTCGCACAGCAACCGGGAGGGGTGTTCGAGTACCTCGATAACATCATCGAATCCGCGGTGACGGATACCTATGGGCTCCTCGCCCCCGACCTTGCCGCACTGGTCCCGGTCGCCTCAGTCGACGCATCGAACGATGAGCTACACAGGATTCGGCTTCTGATCGAGCACAAAGATCGCGACCTTGTCATCCGGATCCGCCACCCAAGTAGGTCAGCACGGGAACTTGGCGAGCGCATCCGAGCGATTATGCGGTTGACAGGAACCCAGCCCGAAAGCTTCCACACAGTCCTCGACATCGGATTCATAGACACCATACGCAGCCACTATGTAGCAGCGATAGCAGAAGCCGCTACAACGCTGTTGGATCTTCTCGGCCCTGGGTCGACCACACTTCTAGCTGGATCAATCCCCGCCACTCGAACCACCTACGCGACGACCGTGCGCGACCGGCCGGAGGTAACTCTGTGGAACGAAATTCAGCAGGGCAGCGCCTGCGAAGTCAACTACGGTGATTATGGCGTGACGAACCCAACTCCGTCCGCATCCGGCGGCAACGCTCGGAACCCTTTTCCCTACCTTTGCTACACAGTGCCGCGAAGGACAGTCATCTTGCGCCGCAAGCAGGAGAAAGGCGACGCAGCTGCCGATTTGTTCGCTGATCTAGTCGAGGAACTAGTTGAGCGGGACGATTTCGCCGGACCGGACTACTCGTGGGGCGACCGCGAGTTGACACAGTGCCGGCGTAGCGGCGGGCGAACTGCTGGGTCGGTGTCCCGATGGCTCGCCATGGCCACATCACATCACCTCGAACACGTGTCTCGCAGAACCGCGGCCGATCTCTGAGCCAATGTCGTTGGGGAACGCTTCACACATCAGAGGCGCACCGGACCAAGGTCGCCGCACCTGGTCACCTGGGAATCACTACCTGTCGGAAAGGTGCCTTCTTGGCAGCCCGATCATGGGCACATACGGTTTGTGGTCACCAATGGTAACCGCCACCGGGAGGACTCCGCCGTGCATCACTTCGTCATTACTGGCGCGCGCGTTTTCAATGGTGCGGACTCGCTCGGGATCGTCGACGTCGAAGTCGCGGACGGCAGGATCGCGAGCGTCGCGGGCAGACGTCCCGAGGGAGTCGAACTGATCGATGGCACCGGTGCCACGCTGTTGCCCGGCCTGATCGACGCTCACACGCATACCGACGCGGAGTCACTCCGTCAGGCCCTGACGTTCGGGATCACCACCGAGCTCGACATGCTCTCGATCCCGGAGCGCATGAACCCGCTGCGCCGCCAGGTCGCCGAGTCGAGCGACCTCGCCGACGTACGGTCGCCGTCCATCGGGCTCACGCCCGCGGACGGGCATCCGCATCAGCTCCGACAAAGAGAAGGGGACCCACCGTGGCCGACAGCCACGCGCGTGGCGGAGGTCCCGGCGTTCGTCGAAGCCAGGATTCTCGAGGGCGCCGACTACCTCAAGGTGCTGGTGGAGGATGGCCACCTGTTCGGCTCGGCCCTGCCCCGGCTCGCGCCCGAACTGGTCGCGGCTACCGTTCGCGCGGCCCACGCCCGCGACAAGATGGTCCTCGCGCACGCGATGACCATCGAGACGGCCCATCAGGTCGTCGACGCGGGCGTCGACGGGCTCACTCATCTCTTCTTCGATCGGCCTCATGACGACGAACTGATCGAGAAGATCGCCGCCGCGGGCATCTTCGTGATTCCCACGCTGACGGTGATCGCCTCGATCACCGGCGAGCCAGCCGGTGCCGAGCTCGCGAGGGATCCACGGGTCCGCCCCAAGCTGACGCCGATTTGGCTCGACAACCTGTCCGGCGCGATCGCAACGAGTCCGCCCGAAAACTTCGGCTACGCGCTGGAGGCGCTCGCAGCGCTGCGACGAGCAGGCGTCGACATTCTCGCGGGCACGGACGCCGCCCATCTCGGCGCGCCGGGAATGGCCCACGGCGCCAGCCTTCATGGCGAATTGCGGCTCCTGGTGTCAGGAGGCTTCACTCCGCTGGAGGCGCTGCGGACGGCGACCTCGGTTCCGGCTCGCCGGTTCGGCCTTGACGACCGTGGCCGGATCGAGCCCGGGCTCCGAGCTGACCTCACGTTGGTCACCGGCGACCCGACCGTCACCATCGACGACACGCTCTCGGTCCAACGCGTATGGCGCGGAGGTGTACCGGCACCCGCCGCGAACTGAAGGCCAGGTTCGTCAGCGTCGGAGGGCCCACGTCGTCGGGCCACTGTCCGGTAGCTCGACCTCGGCGGTCACTTCGAATCCGAGCTTGCGGTAAAACGCGATGTTCGCGCGCTCGGAGGTCTCCAGGAACGCCGCCACACCAGCGGAATCCGCGGCCGCGAGGCCGGGTTCGACGATCGCGCGTCCCAGTCCCCTGCCCTGATGTCCCGGGTGGACGCCGACCGTGGCGAGGAACCACACCGGCTCCTCAGGCCGGTGCGGGGCCAGCGCTTTCTCAGCGGACGCCGCGGCGAAGGCCCGGTCACCTGCCAGTTCCGGCATCAGCTCGGCCAGTTCGGCGAACGCCGCGCCGGCGCCGGTCGACTCCGGCGTGGTCCAGACCGCGGCGGCGAGCACCCCGTCCGGCCCGTCCGCCACCCACACCCGGCCGTGCGGCAGACCGATGCGTTCGACGAACAACCGCTGGAGTTCCCGCACCCGGCGGAGGTGATCGTCGGCCGAGACGGTGTGCCTGGTCCACGCGTAGTCCGCGAACGCCGCGGCCAGCACGTCTGCGGCGGCGTCGATATCGCCGGGTTCACCCGGGCGGATTCGAGTGTCGATCATCGGACGCGATGCTACCGACACACCGGACACGGCTCAGCCGAAGGCGGCGAGGACCGCGTCGCTGACCTCCGTCTGGTGCCGCGAACCTTCCCGGACGCTCGGCAGCCGGTTCGTCAGATAGGCGAACACCAGCTGACGCTCCGGGTCGGCCCAGGCGAGGCAACAATGGGAACCGTTGTGGCCGAACGTCTTCCATCCGCTCCGACGGCCCATCGGACGTGGGCGGGTCGCGTCGGGACCACCGAGCTGGAAGGCTTGGGACCACCGGATGGGCAGCCGCAGCACCCGGTCGACCTCGCCGTCGCTGGACGGCTGGCGAGCCCCGGCAATGGTGGCCGAAGCGAAAACGCGGACGCCGTCGAGTTCACCACCGGAGAGCAGCAACTGGTAGAAGCGAGCCAGATCACGAGCGGTGCTGGACACCGTCGCGGCGGGAATAACGGCCTCGCGGACGGATCGGCGATTGAACACCAGGCCGCGAAGTCTCCCGTCGAAGCCACGCGAGGTCACCGGAATGTGCTGTGCCCACAAGGAAGGCGGGGTGCCGAGGTGGGTGTCGGACAGTCCGAGCGGGTCAAGCAGTTCCGAGCGCATCACCTCGCGTACTTCGGTACCGGTGACGCGGCGGATCAGCTCGCCCAGCAGGAATCCGTAGCTCAGCACGTGATAAGCGGGGACCTCGCCGGGTCGCCACGTCGGATGCGCGCGTTCGAGAGCCTGGACCGAGCGTCGCCAGTTCGTCGCGACGAGCGCGTCCCCGTGGACGCTGCGCGCGTACGGGACACCCGACCGGTGTTGCAGCACCTGCCGGATCGTGACGGTGTCCTTGCCACGCTGCCCGAATTCGGGCCAGTACCGCGCCATCGGATCGTCGAGCGCGAGCTGTCCTCGCTCGGCAAGCAGGTGGACGAGCATGGCCACCAGCGGCTTACCCGCGGAGAAAAGCAGGAAAGACGTGTCCGCGGCGCAGCCGAAGGCGTGGTCGAGGACGACTTTTCCCTTGTGCAGCAAGCAAATCTGGGCGACCGAACCGCGGGCGTCGATGAGATCGAGAACCTCGCGGGCCGAAGCGCCCGCCCGCTCGGACGAACGTTCCGCGCCACTCACCGGGTCAGGCGTCGGCGGGAGTGCAGACGACGCACTCGCCGTCGCCGATGGTTTCCTGGAGCACCGCGCGGTGCGTCGGCTTGGCCTCGCGGTAGCGCCTGCGGCCCGTCTCGGTGAGGGTCACGAAGATCCCCCGCCGGTCCATCTCGCACAGCGCGCGCTCGACGAGGCCTTCGCGCTCCAGCCGCGCCACCAGCCGGGAAGTCGCGCTCTGACTGAGATGCACGGCCTCGGTCAGGTCCGCGGACCGGCACTTGTGGTCGCAGGTGGCGAGGCGCTCCAGCGCTTCGAACTCGCTGACCCCGATGCCATGACGTTCCTGCAGCGCGACCTCGAGGGCATTGCACACGGCGGCGTGGCGGGCCAGCAGCCCGTGCCACTGCTGCACCAAGCCTCGTTCAGCGACATCGCTCACGTCGCGAAGATAGCATGCAGGTGAATGTGATGCAAACACATTAAATGTGTTGTCATTAGATGCGCGTGCATGTAGTGTCCCGATCATGAGTTCTTCCGCGCACTTGTCCACCTCTTCAACGCGGTGGGACGCACGTCTCTGGGGTGTCCTGCTCACTGTCTCCACCGTCGTCGGTCTCGACGCGCTCGACGTCTCCATGGTCGGCGTCGCGCTGCCCTCGATCCGGGCCGACCTCGGTCTTTCCACCAGCGCCCTGCAATGGGTCGTCAGCGGCTACGTGCTCGGCTACGGCGGGCTGCTGCTCCTCGGCGGACGCACCGCCGACCTGCTCGGCAGGCGCAAGGTCTTCCTGGTGGCCGTCGCGGTCTTCGCCCTGGCCTCGCTGCTCGGCGGCGTGGTCGACAACGGCGCGCTGCTGATCGCGAGCCGCTTCATCAAGGGGCTCGCCGCGGCCTTCACCGCGCCTGCCGCGCTGTCCATCATCACCACGACGTTCAAAGAAGGCCCCGCGCGCAACCGGGCGATCAGCATCTTCGCGGTGTTCGGTGCCAGTGGTTACTCGGCGGGCCTCGTCTTCTCCGGGCTGCTGACCGAGGTCGGCTGGCGCTGGACGTTCCTGCTCCCGGTCCCGATCGCGCTCATCGCGCTCGTCTCCGCGATCAAGCTGATCCCGAGCTATGAACGGGACTCCTCGGGCGCGGGCTACGACTTCCCCGGCGCCATCACCGGAGCCCTGGGCTCCCTGCTGCTGGTCTTTTCGGTGGTCGAGGCTCCCGAGGTCGGCTGGGCCGCACCGCGTACGTTGATCTCCTTCGCCGTCGCGGCCGCGCTGCTCGTCACGTTCGTCCTCATCGAGAAGCGCAGCAAGCACCCGCTGCTGCGGCTCGGCATCTTCCGCTCCGGTCCGCTCGCCAGGGCGAACATCGGCGCCGCGCTGTTCTTCGGTGCCTACATCGGGTTCCAGTTCGTCGTGATGCTCTACCTGCAGTCGGTGATGGGCTGGTCGGCGCTGCAGACCGCGCTCGGCTTCCTGCCCGCGGCGCTGATCGTGGCCTTCGGCTCGCCGAGGATCGAGCCGCTGATCGACCGGGTCGGCACGCCGATCACGATCTTCGCCGGTGTCGTCGCCCACGTCATCGCGTACGTGCTGTTCCTCCGTGTCGACGAGCACTCCGGTTACGCGGGTTCGGTGCTGCCGAGCATGATCCTGCTGGGCATCGGCTTCACGCTGGCGTTCTCGTCGCTGAACATCCAGGCGACGGCCGGGATCTCCGACGACGAACAGGGCCTCGCCGGCGGTCTGCTGAACACCTCGCTGCAGGTCGGCGGTGCGATCGGGCTCGCGGTGGTGACCGCGGTCCTCACCGCCAACGGTGGCGCCGACGCCTCGGCGTCGGCCCTGCTCACCGGCCTGACCCCGGCACTCAGCGTCGTCACCGGCATCGCCGTGCTCGGCCTGCTGGTCGCGGTGTCCGGTGTCATCCGGCGCCGTCGTAGCGAAGCCCCCGCGGCCGAGCCGGAGTTCGCGCTCGCGGCCGACTGATCCTTCTCACCCCAGGTGGCCTGCCGCTCCTCGGAGTGGCAGGCCACCTTTGTGCTCTGTTCGGGCGAAAACCCTTGGCCTTCGCCGGGGCTGCCGGGAAATATCGGGCCTTCCGGACTTGGGGAGGGACGGATGCCTGAGGGATGGAAGAAACAGCCACGGGACTCGAAAGGTCGCTGGACCAAGAAGGGCACCGCGATCACCGCGGCGGCCGCGGTCGGCATCGTCGTCGCGGGCACCGCGAGCGGTCTCGGCGGAGGCGGCGCTTCGACTTCGGCCGTTCAGGGAGCCAGAGCGGGTTCTCAGGGGAGGGCGTCCGGCAAGGAAGCCGCCCGCAAAGGACAACGTGACGCCGCGTGGCAACGCATGGGGCTCAAGGTCGTCAGGAAGGCGGCCGAAACCGAACTACGCTGCGCGACCCGGTCGTTCGGCCAGGCACAGCAGTTCTTCCTGCGCACGCCATGCCGCAAGCTCGATCGGCTGCTCCTGGCCCTCGGCGACGGCCAAGGCAACAGTGTCGCGGTCTCGATCGCCTGGGTGCGGATGGCTTCGGCCAAGGACGCGAGCAGGTTCAAGAATCTCGTCGACACCCAGGGCACGGGCAACATCACGCCGCTCGGTGGCGCGGCGCTCGGGCTCGCCGAAATCCACTTCACCGGCCGGTACTACGACTCGCACCAGAAGGGCGCGCTCGTCGTCAACGCGGAGGCCACACCGATCGGCGGGCACCCCGGCGAACAGCTGCTCCACGACATCGCCGACGTCGCCGACGAATTCCCCCCGCCGTGACCTACCTGGCGGCCGGTTCGAGCAGGACGAGCGGGATCTCGCGGTCGGTCTTCGTCTGGTAGTTCGCGTAGTTCCGGTAGTCGGCGGTGATCTTCGGCCACAGCCGCTGCCGCTCCTCCGGCGTCGCGACCCTGGCTCGCATCGGCTGCCGCGATTCACCCTGAAGGGCGACCTCGACGTCGGGATTGTCGCGGAGGTTGAGGAACCAGGCGGGGTGGTGGTCGTCCCCGCCGCGCGAGGCCACGACCACCACCGCGTCGCCGTCCCGCAGCGGGGACGTGAGCATCACGGACCGGGGCTGGCCGGACTTGCGGCCGATCGTGGTCAGCTCCAGCACCGGCATGTTCGCGACACGCCAGCCGGCGCGGCCGCCCGAGATCTTGAGCAGACCACGGTGGACGGCGTTCATGGTCTTCAGTGCGAAATCACTGGGCATGCCCGCAACCTAGCCCTGCGACCGCAGCGCGTCGAGTGCGCCCACCGAGTCAGACGACACGAGTCGCGATGCCGGGGTACGACACCACCAGTCCTGAGTCGTCATAGCTCAGCTCGCACGCGAAGGCGAACGCGGGCGCGGCGTACGCGTACCGCTGTTCGCCGTCCGTAGTGCGCGCGTATTCCTGCTCCAGCCGGTCGACCGTGAGGTCGAGGGCCCTGACGTACGCGGCGGGCGCCGCCGAACGAGCAGCGGGCGCCAGCTTCAGCCGGTGCACGGGGAAGGCGTTGGTCATGGCCGACGCTTCGAGATCCACGTCGAAACACCCGTCCAGCCGGGGCGCCGGCTCGCCGTCGACGAACCATCGCCCCTCGCCGTCGCTCTCGAGGAGAGCCGTCCGGACACCCGCGGCCGACCTTCCGGTGACCAAAGCCCGCCGCGTAGCCCAGGTCTCGTCAAGCGTGATGTCGTAGTCGACGCTCCACGTCCGGCCGTCCTCGACAGCCGTCGTCATCCCCGCCGCCCGGAAACCGTTGCCGCTCCGGGAAAAGTACACGACCTCGAAACCGGAACGCACACTTTCGTGAGCCCACGCGGCGGTGGCGGGCAGCTCGGCGAAAATCGGGCTCAGCCCTGGCGCTCGTAGGGCAGCTTCTCCCCCGCCTCGACCGCGAACGGCAACCGGTTCCCTTCCGGCGGCAGCGGGCACGTCGCGAAATCGGTGAACGCGCAGGGCAGGTTGCGGGCGCGAGTGAAGTCGAGGACGACGGAGCCGTCCTCCGCGGGAGTGTCCACGGCGAGTGACCGGTTCGCCCCATAGGTGGTGACACCGCTCGTGGCGTCGGTGAACAGGATGCTCAGCCCGCCGTCATGACCGTTGAACGCGGTCAGCGTGTACTCGGTGCCGTCGTGGGCGAACCGCACCAGGCCGGGTGCCGTGTAGACGTGGCTGAGGCCCTCGACCACGGCTCCCACGGTCGTCGGACGGGGCTCGTCGAACGGTTCGAAGTGGCCGGTGAGCACCCAGGACGGGTCGGGCTCGTAGGCCGGGACGCCCCGGAAGTCCCGCAGCACCGGCGCCTTCGGGTCGTGCACGCGGATCAGGTAGCCGGAGCGGCGGGCGATCTCGACCTCGACTTCACCCGTGCGCACCCGCGTGCCGGCGCCGCTGTTCACCAGCTCGAACCGCCGTACGCCGGCCACCGGCTCGCCCTCGTGGGAGAACTCGGCACCCCGCGGGTCGAGATACGCGGCTTCCTTGTCCTGCCACCAGCGGCCGGGCAGTCCCGGATACTCCCGGGGTTCGTCCTCGAGCCAGTCGAGGGAGACCAGCGCCAGCCAGCCGTGGGGATCCGCGAGGTCCCGCTCCCGCTGCTCCCGCCAGTCCCGCCACCGCTGGACGAATTCCCCGGATCGCACACTCGCGCTCATTGTCTGCCCCTTTCCGGCCCGTATGGCCACCATGCCAACATCGCGCCACACCGGGTATTCCGCGTCCCACCATGCGGTCGTATCACCTCCGCGTTCCGATCCGGCTCGGGCCCTGGTAGGCGCGTAACGCTCGTCGGGCCGGGCGCGACTGCTGGGAACGCACGGGAAACAGTGCAGGGGAGGTCACAGATGTGGTCGTTGTTCAGGAGGAACACGCTTCCCGGGGCGCCGGTGAATCCGCCGTTCGCGCCACCGCCGGTCGGCCGGATCAGCGCGGAACCCCCGCCGATGGGCACCGATTCCCCCTCCCGCGCAAGGCTTGTCGCGTTACCGGAAAACGGCAGGATCCGAGTAGTCGGTGAATCCCGCTATCAGGAGGCGTTGCGGCTCGCCGCGCACGGCCGGGCCGCCGGGAACGAACTCGACGACCACATTCCGGCCACCGCGGTCCTCGTCCCCGAGCCGGGCAACAAGGCGGACGCCAACGCGGTGCGCGTCGACGTCGTGTGCGGGCAACGGAAACTGACCGTCGGCTATCTCCCCCGCGAGCTGGCCGCCGAGTACCAGCCGGAACTACTCGACCTGCGCCGGCGCGGCGCTTTCGGCACCTGCCCGGCGCGGATCGCGGGCGGCGGCGCGAAATTCTACGGAATCTACCTGCATCTCGCGCGCCCCTGGGAACTCCGGGCCGCCGGGCCGGGCGACCCCGTCGTCGCCGCATCGCACGACCGCACGGTGCTGCTGCGCAACGACTGGTTCTGCACGGTCACGAAAGAACAGGACCACCAGGACGTCCTGCTGAAGTTCGCGCCGCGGCGCGGCCAGGAGTTCCGGACGGTCACCGCGCAGCTCGGGTTCTGCACGATCAGCTCCGGGAAATACCGGGGCGAACCGGCGATCGAGGTACGCCTCGACGGCCAGCGCGTCGGGCAGCTCACCTACGCGATGTCCATGCGGTACCACGACCGGGTGAAGGCCCTGCTCGACCGCGGGCTGGAGGTCACCTGCGAAGCGGTCACCAAGAACACGGACAAGGGCATCGAGATCGAGCTCATGATGCCTGCCGGTCCGAGACGCGACAACCAACGCCGCCTCTCGCTCTGACGGGCTTCACGCACCCCTGGCGTCGAGCAGGTCGAGATAACCATTGCTCGCTTCCCACAACGCGTCGGAAATCCCGGTGAGCTTGCCGGGCTTCCAACGGCGATCGTCGTACTCGCGAGTGCGCTCGCGCAGCGCACGCAGACTGACCGCGAGTTCGTCGTCGAGCCGGGTACGCAGTTCCTCCGGTGACGGCGCGGGAAGGCGGACGTCGTGGCCCCGGCCCGCACGCAACGTGGCGAGCGTGTCCTCGGCGATCCCCGTTTCCGTGTCCCACACCAAAGCGGGCCGGTCGACGAAGTGGTTCCAGACCGGGGCGTGCGCCGACCGCCACAGCGTGCGGACCGGGATCTTCGCGACCCTGGTCATCTGCTCCCAGTGCTCCGCGCCCTGCGGTCTGGCCAACCAGGGAACGTCGCCGACCGGCAGGTCGACGACCAGCGCCACGGTGACGTAGTCGAGTTCGCGAGGCGACTCAAGGATGTCCCCGAGCGCCCACAGCTGGGTGACCGACAGCGAGTACCGCGCCATCAGCGAACCGACGAGTTCCGCGCACGTACGCGCGACCGCGTTGAGATGGTGGATCCCGCGCTCCCACTTCACCCGGGCATTCTGACCCCTCCGTCCGTTGAGTAGGGTCGCCGGGTGGCGGAGAGTGAGACCGTCGTCGAGATCTACACCGACGGCGCGTGCAGCGGCAATCCCGGACCGGGCGGCTGGGGCGCCGTGCTGCGCTACGGCAAGCACGAGAAGGACCTCTACGGCGCCGAATCCGGCACCACGACGAACAACCGGATGGAGCTCATGGCGCCCATCCGCGCGTTGGAAAGCCTCAAGCGGCCTTCGGTGGTCCGGGTCTTCACCGACAGCACGTACGTCCGCAACGGCGTCACGCAGTGGATGGTCCGCTGGAAGGGCAATGGCTGGCTCACCCAGGCGCGGCAACCGGTGAAAAACGCCGACCTCTGGCAGCGGCTCGACGCGGCCGCCGCGCCGCACGAGGTGGAATGGCGCTGGGTCAAGGGACACGCGGGGTTGCCCGGGAACGAACGCGCCGACCGGCTCGCCGTTCGCGGGGCGCAGGAAGCGGCCGGAATCGTCGCGGCGGGCGGTTAGCCGCCCGCCGTCGGTGCCCGCGAAGTCGCCGAAGCGGGCGACGTGGTGCCACACCTTCTTGGGCGGCAGCCCGTGCCCGCGTCTCCCGCACCTTTCTCGCAATCGTGGGCCCCAGCGCACGGGAAGATCCACGGGGCGTTGCGAAACGATCACAGCGCTGGGCCGTTCGGGCGATTTGTACCGAACGGACGTTTGACCGCTTCCCCTCGAAAGGAATCATCAACGCTACGAGGTCAGTCGAGGACGGAGAGTGACATGGCGGATCCTGAATTCTTCCTCGGCCCGGACGGGAAACTCCACCCCATCACCCCCAAAAAGACCGGCGGGGCGGCGGCCATGGCCGCCATGGCGCTGGGCGCCGCGATGGCCGCGAGCAGTACGGCCGGCGGTGGCACGGCAGCACAACCGGACGCGGGCGGCGGCGCCGGTGGCGGCGGCAGGACGTCGTCCGAGGCGGCGGCACGTAGCGGAAACCACGAGGAAGCCTTGCGCTTTCTGGGACTCACGACCGTCACGAAGGTCGGCAGCGCCCGCGAACCCACGTGCGTACCCCGCACCTCCGGCCAGGTGCGGCAGTTCCTGGTCCGGCATCCCTGTGTCTCGATGTCGCGGATGTCGCTCACCGCCGGGGACGACGCGGGCACCGCGATCGCGGTCACCGTCGCCTGGATAGAACTGCCCCAGGCAGGCCAGGCAGCCGAACTCGAGACCCTCACCGGCGATGTCGAGCCGCTGCCCGGCGGCGTACGTTCCGGTGCGCACCGGCAGTCGCGAATGGACGGTGCGGTCGTCGTCATCGCCGCCGCCACCGCGACGAGCGGGCAGCCGTCCGCGCGGACACTCGACGAAGTGGCGGGCACCGCCGCGCAGTTCCCGCCGCCGAGCACCTGACACAATCGCGGGATGCCCGAAACTCCGTGCCCCTGCGGCCTCGGCGAACCGTACGACGCCTGTTGCGGCCGCTACCACCGGGGCGAGCAGACCGCCCCGACCGCCGAACTGCTGATGCGCTCGCGGTACAGCGCGTTCGCCGTCGGGGACGCCGGCTATCTGCTGCGGACCTGGCATCCCTCGGCCCGGCCCGCGAACCTGGACCTCGACCCGGCCCAGCGGTGGGCCCGGCTGGAGATCCTCGGGCACACCGGCGGCGGACTCCTGCAGGCCGAGGGCACGGTCGAGTTTCGCGCGCACTACCGGCACGACGGGCAGCGCGGCGTCCTGCACGAGAACAGCCGGTTCGTCCGCGAAGGCGGGCAGTGGCTATACCTCGACGCCCTCGCCTGAAGCCAACGCCGGGCGACATTCGGACGAAACGTGACAACTGGGGCTGTTCCCCGGGTGTCCGGGCGGCTACCATCACCCTCGATTGTTAGGGATCTTTACTAACGATCAGTGCCCCACCCGTCCTTCCCGATCACCCGCCGCCGTGTGCCCAATGAGGAGGCGCGCTCGTGAGCCATCGGCATGCAAGACTCCGGATCCCGCTACGGCTGCTGGCCGTGGCGACACTCGCCGTCGCGGTGGGCGGTGCGACCGTCCCGGCGGCGACCGGCCAGGAACCCGCGCGCGCCGCGGTGTCCGTCGGCGCCGCGGCCGGGACCGCGACCCCGCTTCCCGGTTATCTCATCCAGACCTCCGCGCAGGCCGGCGACGACGCGGCGGTCTCGAAGCCCGGCTTCCCGACCGCCGGCTGGTACCCGGTCGACTCCCGCAGCACGGTCTTCGCGGGCCTGGTGCGCAACGGCAAGTACCCCGATCCGTTCTACTCGACGAACATGAAGAACGTGCCGAAGTCCGACTTCGCCGTTCCGTGGTGGTACCGCACCGATCTCACGCTCGACGACACGTCCGCGCGCACCTACCTGGACTTCAGCGGCGTACTGTCCAAAGCGGACGTCTGGGTCAACGGCACAAGGGTCGCGGCGAAGGACCAGGTCAACGGCGCCTACACGCGGCACGACCTGGACATCACCGCGCAGGTGCACACCGGCGTCAACAGCGTCGCGTTCAAGGTCTACCCCAATGATCCGAACAAGGACCTCTCGATGGGCTGGATCGACTGGGCGCAGACCCCGCCGGACCAGAACATGGGGATCGTGCGCGACGTCCTGGTCCGCCGCGGCGGACCGGTCGCGCTGCGCGGCGGGCACGTCGTCACGAATCTCGCGCTCCCCGGCCTGAAGCACGCCGACCTCACCGTGAAGGCCGACGTCCGCAACGACTCGGCGAACGCGGTGCAGACCGTCGTCTCCGGGACCGTCGCCGGGCGTCCGATCAGCCAGACGGTTTCCTTGGCGGCGAAGGAGAAGAAGACCGTCACGTTCCCGGTGGTCGGGATCGACGACCCGAACGTGTGGTGGCCGGCCGGGATGGGCGGCCAGCCGCTCCACGACCTCGACCTGACCGCGAGTGTCGCCGGGTCCATTTCGGACAGTGCACACTCAAGGTTCGGGATCCGGGACGTCAAGGCGCCGCTGAATTCCAGCGGCGGGCGCCAGTACTCGGTCAACGGACGGCCGCTGCTGATCCGCGGCGGCGGCTGGTCGCCGGACCTGCTGCTGCGCTGGGACGTACGGCACGTGGCCGACAAGCTCTCCTACGTCAAGGATCTCGGGCTCAACACCGTGCGGCTGGAGGGGCACATCGAGCCGGACGAGTTCTTCGACCTCGCCGACGCCATGGGCATCATGACCATGCCGGGCTGGGAATGCTGCGACAAATGGGAAGGCCAGGTCAACGGCAGCGAGCCCGGTGACAAGTGGACGGCGGCGGACTACCCGATCGCCAAGGCGTCGATGACCGGGGAGGCCGAGCGGCTGCGAAACCACCCGAGCGTCGTCTCCTTCCACATCGGCAGCGACTTCGCGCCGGACGCCACGATCGAGAAGAACTATCTCGACGCGCTCAAGGCGGCGGACTGGCAGCTGCCGGTGGTCCCGTCGGCGAAGACGAACTCGTCGCCGCAGCTGGGCAAGTCCGGGATGAAGATGAACGGGCCGTACGACTGGATCCCGCCGAACTACTGGTACGACAAGGCGCATTCGGACGCGGGCGGCGCGTGGAGCTTCAACTCCGAAACCAGCGCGGGGCCGGACATCCCGACGATGGACACGCTCAAGCGGATGATGACCTCCGGGGAGCTGGACACGCTGTGGAAGAACCCGTCCGCGGCGCAGTACCACCGTTCCTCGTCGTCGACGTTCTCGAACCTGAAACTGTTCGGTGACGCGCTTTCCGGACGATACGGTGCCCCGGCGAACCTCGGCGACTACGTCCGGAAGGCACAGCTGGCGCAGTACGAGAACGTGCGGGCGGAGTTCGAATCGCACGCACGGAACTACTCCGACAGCTCGAACCCGTCGACCGGGCTGATCTACTGGATGCTCAACAGCCCGTGGACTTCGTTGCACTGGCAGCTCTTCGACGCCTATCTCGATCAGAACGGCGCGTACTACGGCGCGAAGAAAGCCAACGAGCCGCTGCACATCCAGTACTCGTACGACTCGAAGTCGGTCGTCGTGGTGAACTCGACCCCCGCCGTGGCGAACGGCCTGACCGCCAAGGTGCAGCTGTTCAACCTCGACGGCACGGAGAAGTTCGCCCAGACCAAGCCCGGGCTCTCCGTCGGCGGGGACGGCGCCAAGGCCACCGCGCTGACGATCCCCTCGGTGAGCGGACTGTCCACAACGTACTTGGCGAAGCTGGTGCTCACCGACGGCTCGGGCAAGGAGGTCAGCCGCAACGTGTACTGGCTGTCCACCAAGGCCGACACGCTGGACTGGTCGAAGACCGACTGGTACTACACGCCGACGACGAGTTATGCCGACCTTTCCGGGCTGAACAAGCTCGGCCAGGCCACGGTGAGCACGACGGCGAAGTCGGCCGACAACCCCGACGGCACCACGACCACGACGGTGACGCTGAAGAACACCACGGGCGGCAAGCTCCCGGCGTTCTATGTGGACAGTCACATCGTGAACGCGAGCGGGAAGCCGGTGCTGCCGATCCAGTGGAGCGACAACGCGGTCAGCCTGTGGCCGGGTGAGTCGACGACGCTGACGGCGACCTACCGGACAGCCGATCTCGGCGGCTCGGCGCCGTCGGTCCGGGTCTCCGGCTGGAACACCGGCACGCAAACCGTCCCCGCGAGGTAGGCCGCCGAAGGTCCGTGAAGGCCTCCTTCCCAGCGCTGGCAAGGGGGCCTTCACGGAACGTCAGAGCGAGTCCCAGAGCAGGCGTTGCTCCCGATCGGGGTCGGACGCCGGGGCGCTGACGTCGTCGAAGAGCATCGTGACGCGGTCCGCGGGCGTGTAGCGCGCCCAGCCGGGATCGCCGGCGGTGACGAACCGGACCCAGACGTCGAACATCGTCGTCGCGATCGCCTGCAGCCGTTCGCGGGGTGGTTTGGCCGTGGCGAAGAGAAAACGCCAGTTCACGTTGCCGATGTCGTCGAACACCAGCGGCAGGTCGAGCCCGTGCGGAGCGCCGAAACTCTTGCCGCGCGGGGCGATCCGCCAGTCGAGCCGGTACATCCACGCCGCTCCCCCGGCACCGTGCTGTGCCTCGGCGAGCCGGATCGCGGGCAGCCACCAGTCGCCCGCGGTGAGCGCGCGATTGCGGACGTGGTCCTCCGGCCAGTCCGGCAGCACCTCCCGATAGGCGGCCGTCGCCTTCTCGATCGCGGCCGTGTCCAGCATGGTCGACCCGGTGCCGAGCGGGTTCGCGCTCCCCGTCGCGAGCCACGCGAACAGGTCGTACTCGTCGGCCGTGGTCCCGGTCAGGATCTCGACGTCGCGAGCGGCGCCGGCCGCCACCGCGTCGCCCGGCCGTTCCGGCAGGACGTCGCCGTCGACGACAACCCGGTAGGTCACCAACGTGCCCGAGGCGGCCGAAACCCGTTGCTGTGCCTCGAGAATGCGCGTCGTGGGCAAGGTCGCCAGCCGGTCGGGACCGACGCCGAGTTCGGCCAGCACGGCCTCGGCGACCCGGTCCGCCTCGGCCGGGGTGTGCACCACCGAGCCGACCCCGGTGCCGCTCTGTACGATCGCCCGCCGGAACAACCCCCGCGCCGCGGGCACCGCCAGCAGCGTCCCGACCGTGCGCCCGCCGTTGGACTGCCCGGCGAGGGTGACCCGGCCGGGATCCCCACCGAACGCCGCGACGTTGTCGCGCACCCATTCCAGGGCCGCGACCTGGTCCCGCAGCGACAGATTGCTGTCGGCGATCCCGGGCAGCCGCAGCATGCCGAGCACGCCCAGCCGGTACCCGACGGTCACCACCACGACGTCCCGCCGCGCGAACGCCGACGCGTCGAACTGGTGTGGTGCGCCCATGACGCCGCCTCCGCCGTGGATCCACACCAGCACCGGATGCGGCCCCGGCGTCGTGGGCGCGTAGACGTTGACGGACAAGCAGTCCTCGTCGCCGAGAAAGCCCTTTCCCGTGATGCTGGGTTGCGGCGCCCGCGCGGCGAACTTCAGCGTCTCCCGCACCCCCGTCCAGCCTGCCGGGCGCCGCGGAGCGCGGAACCGCAGCTCCCCCACCGGCGGTTCGGCGTACGGGACGCCGAAAAAGACCCGGATGCCCTGGCGTTCCCTGCCGCGGACGGCGCCCGCGGCGGTTTCGACGGTGATCTCCACCCGGCCAGCCTAGAACCGGGAGTTTCGCGGCGGGGGCCAGCCCGGCGGGCCCCGGGCGACCGCCCGGGGAATGATGTTCGCGTGGAGATCGCAGCAGAGATTGTCGCCCTGGTGGTGGCGGTGCTCGTGGTGAGCGCCGTGGCGCGGCGGCTGGACTGGCCGGCGCCGCTGTGCCTGATCGCGTTCGGGGTGGCCGTCTCGTTCGTCCCCGGCATCCCGGAGTACCACCTCGAACCCGAGGTCGTGCTGCTCGGGCTGCTGCCGCCGCTGCTGTACTCGTCGGCGATCCAGGTGTCGCTGATCGACTTCCGCCGCAACCGGGGGCCGATCGCGCTGCTGTCGGTCGGGCTGGTCGTGTTCACCACGTTCGGGGTCGGCCTGGTGGCCTGGCTCATCGTCCCCGGCCTGCCGCTGGCCGCGGCCATCGCGCTCGGCGCCGTCGTCGCACCGCCGGACGCGGTCGCGGCCAGCGCGGTCGCGCGCCGGGTCGGCATGCCGCGCAAGCTGGTCCGGCTGCTCGAAGGCGAGAGCCTGTTCAACGACGCCGCCGCGCTGGTCGCGCTGCGGACCGCGATCGCCGCCATCGCCGGATCGGTGAGCCTGTGGCAGGTCGGCGGGGACTTCCTGCGTGCCGCGGTCTTCGGCGCGGCGGCCGGGCTCGTGGTCGGGTTCGCGGGCGCGTGGATCAGGACCAGGCTGGACGAGCCGGTGCTCGACACCGCGTTGTCGTTCGTGCTGCCGTTCATCGCCTACCTGCCCGCCGAGGCCGTGCACGGCTCGGGGGTGCTCGCGGTGGTGATCGCCGGGCTGATCCTCGGGTACAAGGCGCCCACCATGCTGTCCGGATCGTCCCGGCTGGCCAGCAGGCTCAACTGGCACACCATCCAGTTCCTGCTGGAGAACATGGTGTTCCTGCTGATCGGCCTGCAGCTGCGGCGCATCCTCGCCGAGGTCGCGGACACCGGCATCGGCATCTTCGGGCTGGCAGGGATCTGTGCCGCCGTCCTCGCGGCGACGATCCTCACGCGGGTGCTGTGGCTGGCCGGGATCGGCCTGTTCCGTCGCGTGATCGGCACGAAGAAGAAGGTGTGGCCGTGGCGGTACTCCGCCGTGCTCGCCTGGGCCGGGATGCGGGGCGTGGTCACGCTCGCCGCCGCCTTCGTGCTGCCGCAGGACACCCCGCAACGTCCCGTGCTGGTGCTCGCCGCGTTCGTGGTGGTGGCCGGGACCCTCGCGCTCCAGGGCACGACCCTGCCGGCGCTGATCCGCAGGCTCCGGCTGCCCGCGCCCGACCCCGCCGAGGACGCGTTGCAGGAGGCCGCGGTCCTCAACGACATGACCCGCGCGGCGCTGGCGAAACTGGAGGAGATCCGGCGGCCGGAGGACCCGGACGACGTCGTCGAGCGCATTCGCGACCGGCTCCAGGCCCGTTCGGACGCCGCGTGGGAACAGCTGGGGCGGCAGAGCGCGCTCGCGGAAACGCCGAGCGACGCCTACCGTCGGCTGCGGATCCAGCTGCTCGAAGCGGAGCGCGAGGTGTTCCTGAAGGCGCGCGCCGCCGGGACCGCCGACGACGACGTGCTGCGGCGGGTGCTGGAACGGCTCGACATCGAGGAGTCGATGCTCGACGCGGACGAGGAGGAACCGCCGATGGAAGGCCGTGAACTGCGGACCCCGGCCGCGTCGGCGGGCTCCTGCAAGCATCTGGCGCACGACTGGCCGGACCACCGGCCGGAAACCACCGACTCCTGCGCGGAGTGCGTCGCGGAGGGCAGCACCTGGGTGCACCTGCGGATGTGCCTCAAGTGCGGGCACGTCGCCTGCTGCGACTCGTCACCGAAGCGGCACGCCTCCGGGCATTTCCACGACACCCGCCACCCGGTGATGCGCAGCGTCGAGCCCGGTGAGACGTGGCGCTGGTGCTTCGTGGACAAGCAACTCGGCTAACCATCGCGGTCCTTCGGCACTGTTATGTTCGGCCGTATGAGTACGCCCGAGCAGGAGATCGAATACCGCCAGCACCGTTTCACCCCGCCGCCCGGCGCGGCCGACATCTTCCTGGTGCGGCACGGCGAATCGGCGCCGGTGCGGGTGAGCTCGCCGCCGCCGATGCTCGACGGCCAGGCCGATCCCGCCCTCGCGCCCGAGGGCAGGGAGCACGCCGAACGTGTCGGCGAACGGCTGGCGGACGAGCGGATCGACGCGCTCTACGTGACGCCGCTGCGGCGGACCGCGGAAACCGCCGCGCCGCTCGCCGCGAAGCTCGGCCTCACCCCGCGAGTCGAACCGGGCCTGCGGGAGATCAACCTCGGTGAGTGGGAGGGCGGGCTGTTCCGCAAGAACACGTCCGAGGGACATCCGATCGCCGAGCGGCTCTGGAACGAACAGCGCTGGGACGTCATCCCCGGCGCCGAAGCCGACGAGGCTTTCGGCGCCAGGGTCCGGGCCGCGATCGGCAGGCTCGCCGCCGCGCACCCGGATCAGCGCGTCGCGGTGTTCACCCACGGCGGAGTCATCGGCGAGGTGTTCGCGCAGGCCGCCGGTGCCGGCGAGCGGTTCGCGTTCCTCGGCGCCGACAACGGCTCCATTTCCCGGCTGGTCGTCCTGGGCGACACGTGGATCGTGCGCGGCTTCAACGACGTCACGCACCTCGGTTAAGGACGGGAAACGTATCCCACGGCGACGAGTTCGACCGCGACGAGCACCGAGACGGCTTCGGCGGCGACCAGGCCGATGAGCACCAGGACCTGGGTCATCCCCGCCTGCACCGGGGACGCGCCGCCCAGCAGGACGCCGACATACGCGCCGGGCAACGTCACGAGCCCGACGGTCCGGGTCTGGTCGAGCGCCGGGATGAGCGCCTGACCCGCCGACGGGCGGCAGATCTCCAGCGCGGCGGGACGCGGGGTGAAGCCGAGCGCGAGTGCCGCTTCGTACTCACCGTGCCGCGCCTGGAGTTCGTCCAGCGCCCGTCGCGACGCCTGCGACGTCGCGGTCATCGCCCCGCCGATCACGATCCCGGCGATCGGCACGACCGCGATCGGCCGGAACGGCACCACCCCGGCCGCGAGCACGAGCCCCAGCACCGGGGCGACCCCGGCGGCGATCGCGACCGCCACCCACGGCAGTACTCTCCCGGCCCTCGACCCGCCGATCCGGCGTGCCGAGGTGACCGCCGCGATGCCGAACATCAGCAGCACGAACAGGCCGGTCAGCCAGCCGGAGCGCAGGATCGCCGTGATCACCAGCGAAACGAGGGCGAGCTGGACGACGGCGCGCACCGCGGCGACGACCACGGCCCGCCCCCGGCCCAGCCCGCCGTACCGCACCACGAGCGCCCCGGCACCCGCGAGTACCGCCAGCACCACCACCAGCGCCGGTCCGAACGTGATCACAGCGCTCATTATCGGGCGCTTCCGCGATCACGCCCGGCGATCGGCTAAGCGGTACAGGTCAGTTGGCGGTCTTCACCGGTGACGGTCTTTTCCGCCACGACGACGCCGTCGACGAGAATCCGGCAACGCAACGTGCCAGGGCCGGCATTCTGTGCCGACACGCTGGAGAACCCGGTCCGGTCGGCGGGCCCTGTCCTGGTGAAGGACATCGACCACGGTGTGGTGACCTCGGCGGACTGGACGAGGTCGGTGCCCGCGCCGACGTAGGTGAGGTTGCGCGCCCCGTGCTCGCCGGTCAGTTCGTAGACCACGGCGTGGCTGACCGGCTTCGCCGCCACGACCGGCGCGGCGCGTGCTTGCTCCGGGGGCGGCGCCGACGGCCGCGACGCCGTCTTGGGCATCACGTACCACGCCAGCGCGATCGCCACCGCCGCGACGCCGAGGACGACCACCACGTTGCCGATCGGTCTGTCCCGGCCCGTCCCGCCCGAAGCCGGCGGTGTCCCCGGCGATCCCGGCGACGACGGTGGCGGTGAGACCACGGTGCGAACGCGCATGGAGAGGTCATCCCTCGTTCGAGCGCACTCCCGACGAGTACGATGCCTACTTCTCGTCCGGTGTGGACGGCGCGTTAGCCACTCGACCCAAGAACTCCCACATTCACCCTTTCGGGCGCGTATCGGTCACGGAGTGTCCGACGGTTAGCGAGGGGTTAACGACGGCGGTGACGCCGTGGTCCGTGTGCGAAGGTGTCTGGTATCGCCATCAGTGCAGGGAGGTCGCGATGGCCACCATCACCGACGTCGCGTCCAGGGCCGGGGTGTCGACCGCGACGGTGTCCAGGGCGCTCAACGGCAAGTCCACTGTGGACCCGCTGCTCGCCGCCAGGGTCCAGCAGGCCGCGGCCGAACTCGGCTATCACCCCAACGGGCTCGCCAGGAACCTGCGCCGCCAGGAGACCGCCGTCCTCGCCCTCATCATCTCCGACGTCGAGAACCCGTTCTTCACCGCGATCGCGCGGGGCGTGGAGGACCTCGCCCAGACCTCCGGCTATTCGGTGGTGCTGTGCAACGCCGACGAAAACGCCGACAAGGAGCGCCGCTACATCGACGTCGCGCTGCAGGAACGGGTCGCGGGCGTGGTGCTGTCCCCGACCGGCCTCGCGACCAACGTCGACCGGCTGCGGCGGCAGGGCACGCCCGTCGTCGCGGTGGACCGCCCGCTCGCCGGGATCGTCGGCGACCAGGTGCTCGTCGACACCCGCCACGCCGCGAGCGAGGCCACCGGTCATCTGCTCGGCAACGGTTACCGGCGCGTCGGCTGTCTCACCGGTCCCGCCGGGGTCCGCACCGCGGACGACCGGCTCGCCGGGTACGTCGACGTCGTCGGCGGCCCCTCCGCGATGTTCCGCCGGTCGGAGTACCGGGCCGAGGGCGCGCGCCTCGCCGCGCTGGAACTGCTCGACGAACCGGCGCCGCCGGACGCGTTGCTGGTCGCGAACAGCACGATGACCATCGGCGTGCTGGAAGCGCTGGCCGGGCGCGGACTGCGGCCGGGGCGCGACGTCGGGATCGTGTCGTTCGACGACGCACCGTGGACGACGCTGATCGACCCACCGCTGACCGTCGTCGCCCAGCCCGCCTACGACGTCGGCCGCGTCGCGGCGGACCTGCTGCTGGCCCGGATCGGTGACAGCACCCGCGAGCCCGCCACCGTGACGCTGGAAGCCCGGCTCATCGAGCGGCGCAGCTCGCGGCGCTGATCCCCCGCGCGGGCGAGAAAGCGCTCTCTCCACGAACGTGCCCGGGGGCCGGCGAGATTGCCGGCCCCCAGGCACGCCCCACCCCCTGTGTCCCCCAGGTCCGGCGGCCGTGGCCACCGGGGCCAGTGAAGCACGAAGGCAGGAAATCGATTTCACCGGAACGTAAAGGCCACACGTCGGGGTGTCAAGCGAATACAAGCCTGGACAAGCTCGTCCGATCGAGGCAGACTTTCCGTCAGTCGCCTACCGTTCGTGTTGAGTAATGTGCGGTCTGTGTCGATCTTTGGTGAATTGACCCACAAATTGGGCGAGATACCGCACGAACCCGCACATCCGGGTTAGTCTAGGCGCATGTCTGTAGCGCTGGAGAACGTCCTCGCCAAGGCGGGCCTCAAAGTCGACGCCACCGAGTTCCTGACGATGGTCGAGGACGCCGCTCGCAGACTGTCCCCACCCAACCCGGATCCTTCGCACTACTTCTCCCCCGACCAACGGGCCGCGCTCACCGATGTCGGCCTCGACCTGACCCCCCGCGCCGAGGGCGAACCCGACTTCCGGGCCCGCACCGTGGCCGCGCACGCCGTCCTCGCCGAATCAGCGCTCAGCGTGGTCGAAGCCGCCCGGATCCTCGGTGTCGACGACAGCCGCATCCGCCACCGCCTCAAGGAAGGCAGGCTCACCGGCTGGAAGGACCAGGGCTGGCGGCTGCCGTCCTGGCAGTTCGCGGGCTCGGGCGTGCTTCCCGGCCTGGAGGTGGTGCTGCGCGCGCTGCCCGAGGACCAGCCCGCCCTGGTCGTCGCCGCCTTCATGAGCACCCCCCAGCCCGACCTCGTCATCAACGACCACCCCGCGACTCCCCGTCAGTGGTTGCTCTCCGGGGGTGACCCGGAACACGTCGCCCGGCTGATCGCCACGTTAGGCTCGCCGTTCTAGGCTGATACGTTCGCAAGTAACGATCTCTCCGACAAGGACGGACAACTCCCGACGTATGGCCCGGCTCCCCCTGCCGCCCGCACGGTCTGTCCTGGTCAAGGAGCTGAACCGCACCAAAGACGTGGTGCCGGTCCAGCCCGACACCAGGCTGGTCAGGATCTTCACCGCGCACGGCAACCATCCGCAACAGTGGAATTCGTTCCGCTACACCGGCCCGCTCCCGCACGGCCGGTTCGACCAGCAGTCGCCCGGCCGGGGCGGCCGCCCGGTCACCGACGCGGCCAACGGCGTGCTCTATTTCGGGCTTACCGTACGCACCAGCGTCGCCGAGGTCTTCCAGACCAGCTCCACCGTCGACCGCAAGACCCGCGGTCCGCGCCTGGTCGTCGTCCGTCCCACCCGCACCCTCCACCTGCTGGACCTCACCGGCCTCTGGCCCACCCGCGTCGGCGCGTCCCAGGAGATCTCGAGCGGGCCGAAGAAGCTCACCCAGGCATGGGCACGCGCGATCCGCGCCGCCTTCGGCGATCTCGACGGGCTCTGGTACCGCTCGTCGATGGACTCCGGCGGCCCCGCGCTGTGCCTGTGGGACCCGCCCGCCGGCGCCGCCCTCCCGATCGCGCCCGACGTCCTGCTGCCGCTCGACCACCCCGGCCTCGACGTCCCCCTCGGCCGCGTCTGCGAGGAGCTGAACTACACGCTGCTGTCGTGATCAGCCGGAGATCTCATGTGATCAGCCGGAGATCTCGCGTGTTCCTACAGGTGACGTGACCACCAGTCGAGGACGGCGTCGAAGCGCTGGACCCGGTGGCGGGGCTTGCCCGAGCGAGTCAGCTCGTGGCCTTCGCCGGGGAAGAGCAGGAACTCCGTCTCGGTGCCGTGCCGCCGCAGTGCCACGAACATCCGCTGCCCCTGCTCGATCGGGCACCGCCAGTCCTGCTCCGAATGCACCACCGCGAACGGGATGTCGATCTTCTCGGCGTGGGTCAGCGGACTGCGGTCGCGCTGCACCTCCGGATCCTTGCCGACGTACAGATCCACGAACGTGTAGCCGATGTCCGAACTGCCGACCATCGACACCCAGTCGTTCACCGCGCGCTCGCTCCACGCCGCCTGGAACCGCTCGCCGTGGTGCGCCGCGAGCCAGCCGGTCATGAACCCGCCGTAGGAGCCGCCCATGATCCCGACCCGCGCGGCGTCGAGGTCGGGCCGTTCGAGCGCGACGTCGAGCAGTGCGAGCACGTCGTCGGCGTCGACCGTGCCGAGGCCGCGAACGACGGCCCGTCCATAGCTTTCCCCGTATCCCGCCGAGCCGCGCGGATTGCCGAGGACGACGGCGTAGCCCGCCGACGCGTACACCTGCGCCTCGTCGAACACCGCCCAGTCCTGCTGGGCGAACGGCCCGCCGTGCACCACGCGCAACACCGGATGCGGCCCCTCGCCCTCGGGCAGCACCAGCCAGCCGTGTACGGGATACCCGTCGGGCGCGGTCGTGTTCAGCTCGACGACCTCGCACAATCCTTTGTCCCGCAACGGCTTCGAGTAGTCGGTGAGCACCCGCGGCCCACCCACGGCGAGCAGGACGACGTCGCCGGAGCTGACCGGAGTGGCGACCACCGCGACCACGTTCGGCCCGTCGGCGGCGAACCCGCGGACCACGGCCTGCCCGGCGAACACCACGGGAAGATCGGTCAGCGACGCGGTTTCCGCCGTCACGGGCACCGTACGCAGTTCCACCGCACCGCGGTTCCGCACCGCGACGAGGACGTCCTCGCCACGCGGCACCGGAGCACCCGCCGAAGCGTCGCAGTCCACCGACTCGATCTCGGTGAGCCTGCGCGCCTGCCACGGCCCTGCCCCGTCGAACGGACCGGCCGCGTAGAGGCCGGTGTTGCAGACCTCCCAGTTTCCATCCACAAAGGACTGTCCATAGAAGAACAGCGTGCCGTCGGTACCGAACACCGGATGTTCGAGATATCCCTCGCCACGCACGAAAAGTTCCGGCTCGCCACCCTCGTGGCCGACGACGTACAGGTCGCGTTCCTCGGTCTCCACCCGGCCCCAGGCGACCGGGGCGGTGAACACGATCCGTGCTCCGTCGGGTGTCCACACGGGATGCTCGACGTCGACCGCGCCGTCGGTCAGCGGCTCCGGCTCGCCCGGCTCGTCGGCGTCCAGCGCCGCGGCCACGTCGAGCGCGAACAGCCGCTGCGGCCGGTCGCGCAGGAAGCCGATGTCGTCGATGTGGTAGTCCATGCGCGTGATCCGGCGCGGCGCCTCGGCGTCGGGTTCGAGCACCTCGCCGTTTTCGTCAGGGACGCCGTAGCGGCCCGGTTCGGGAATCCGCGCCACGAAGGCGATCCGGCTCGAATCCGGGGACCACGCCGGCGCGGACACGCCGAGCGGGAGCGCGGTGAGCCGCTTCGCGTCCCCGCCCCCGGCGGGCATGACGTGCAGTTGCGGACCGCCTTCGGCGCCGCGGCCGGACCCGGCTCGCAGGAACGCCACCCACCGCCCGTCCGGCGAGATCACCGGTGACGCGTCCCGCGGCCCATGGGTCCAGGCGCGCTCGCCACCCTCGAGCGCGACCTGCCGGAGGGACCGCCGCTCGGTGTTGGACTTCAGGTCCGGCCCGCCCACCCCGACGAGCAGCAGATCGCCGTGCAGAGCGGGATGACCGGGGACCACCAGGGCTTCGATGTCGGCAGGGCGCATTCCGCCGACGGTACCGGATCGTTAGCTTGCCGAACTACCGCTCTTCGTCGTGAGCCCGGCACGTTCGTCGCGCTTGGCTTTCACCAGGCTGGCCACCGTGGTGGTGGTCAGCACGACCACGATGACGCCGAGCGAGACCCAGTTGTTGATGTCCGCCCAGTCCGGGACGACGTGGTACTCGTGCAGGGCATGCAGAACCAGCTTGAGGCCGATGAAGCCGAGGATCACCGCGAGGCCGTAGGAGAGGTAGACCAGCTTCGTCACCAGCCCGCCGAGCAGGAAGTACAGCTGCCGCAACCCCATCAGCGCGAACGCGTTGGCGGTGAAGACGAGGAACGCCTCCTGGGTGATGCCGAAGATCGCCGGGATCGAGTCGACCGCGAAGAGCAGGTCCGCGCTGCCGATCGCGACGATCACGACGAACATCGGGGTGATCATCCGCTTGCCGCCGACCTTCACGAAGGACTTGTGCCCGTGGTAGTCGTCGGTGACCGGGTAGACCTTCCGCACCCAGCGGGTGACGGCGTTCTCGTGGTACTCCTCTTCCTCCCCCTTGTTGCGCAGCATGCTGACCGCCGTCCAGATGAGCACGGCGCCGAAGAGGAAGAACACCCACACGAACTGGGCGATCAGCGCGGCGCCGACGGCGATGAACACGCTGCGCATGGCCAGCGCGAGGAGGATGCCGACGAGCAGCACCCGGTGCTGGTGGATGGCGGGCACCTTGAACGACGTCATGATGATCATGAAGATGAACAGGTTGTCCACGCTGAGCGAGTACTCGGTGATGTACCCGGTGAAGAACTCGACGCCGGGATCGTGCCCGGCGAAGAGGAAGACGCCGATGCCGAAGAGCACCGCGCACGAGATGTAGAAGATGACCCACCGCGCGGCTTCGCCCGTGGTGACCTCATGCGGCTTGCGGTCGACGATGACCAGGTCGAGCGCGATGAGCGCCAGCAGGCCACCGACCGTGGCGATCCACAGCCACAAGGGGACGAACATCGACGAAACCTCCGGATAGTGCGCAGCAGCAACTAACCGGAGGTCTCTTCCGCCGGTGCGGACACCGGCCGACGGTGCCGGGGGCGCTGGCCACCGTGCTGACGACACCGCCGCGGAGGAATACTCCCCTCACAGCGTGTCTAGTTTGACCGTTACTGACGGCGAACGCCAGTCAAGGTTGCCCGTGTCACCGTCTTGGTCGTGTTAACAGCGTCACGTGCACCCATCGGTGTCTGATCCGCGTGAGGCCGAGCCCGTGTTCTCAGGAAACTTCACATACGGTGACCTCGTGCCCCGACTCCCGATCCCGCGTACCCGCGGTGCCCGGCTCTTCGCGCTCGCCGCGGTCGTGGTGGTCCTCGCCGCCGCTGTCGTCGTCTGGTCGACCCGCTCCTCCGCGCCACCTCCGGTGCGCACCCAGGACGCCGTCCTCGACCTTCCCGCCGCGCCCGGCTCGGCCGACAAGGTCGCCATCGACACCACCACCTATTACCCCGAGCGAACCCCCGCGCCCGCCGTCCTGCTCGCGCACGGCTTCGGCGGCAGCAAGAACAGCGTCGCCGACCAGGCCCGTGAACTGGCTGGGAACGGCTTCGTCGTGCTGACCTGGTCGGCCCGCGGATTCGGGCGCAGCACCGGGAAGATCGGCCTCAACGACCCCGACGGCGAGGTCGCCGACGCGAGCGGGCTGATCGACCACCTCGTCGCGGCCCACGAGGTCGTCACCGACGCGAACGGCGACCCGAAGGTCGCGGTGACGGGCGGGTCCTACGGCGGGGCGCTGGCCCTGCTGCTCGCCGGCACCGACAAACGCGTCGACGCCGTCGCCCCGGTGATCACCTACAACGACCTCGCGCAGGGGCTGCTCCCGAACGCCGCCGCCGCGAAGGCACCGGCCGCCGGCACCCCCGCGGCGGGCGCGTTCGCCGCGGACGGGGTCTTCAAGAAATCCTGGGCGGGCAACCTCTTCTCCGCCGGATCGGGCCAGTCGGCCTCGGGCGCCGGTCCCGCCATCGAAGCGCCCGAACCCGGTCAGCAGACCCGGGACGCCGGTCAGCAGGCCGGCGGCACCGGGGGCACGGGCGGCGGTTCGGCACCGGCGCAGCCGGGCACTGGCCAGCCCGGCCCGGGTGCCGCGCAGCCCGCGCCCGCCGGGCTCTGCGGCCGGTTCACCGCGCCGGTGTGCGAGGCCTACACCGAGCTGGCCACCACCGGGAAGGCCAGCGCGAAGACGGTCGACCTGCTGCGGCGCGTCTCCCCCGCGTCGGTGACGAACCGGATCACCGTGCCGGCACTGCTCGTGCAGGGCGAGAACGACACGCTCTTCGGCCTCGACCAGTCCGACGCGACCGCCCGGCAGATCACCGCGGCGGGCGGCAAGGTCACCACGATCTGGTACACCGGCGGACACGACGGCGGCTCCCCGGGCCCGCAGCTGCGTGGCAAGATCGCCGGGTTCCTCAAGAACGCGCTCACCGGCGAGGGCCCGGCCCCGGCGAGCGAGTTCAGCTACGACGTCCAGGGCACGTTGCGGGCCAACGGAACGCCGTCGGTGCGCACCGTGCAGGCACCGGCCTACCCCGGCCTGACGACCCCGCCCGCCGAACGGCGGCTGTTCGCGCTGCGGGGCCAGGCCCAGCCGGTGGTCCGGCCCGCCGGAGCCGTTCCTTCGGCGGTGAGCGGGATTCCCGGGCTCAACGGCCTGGCGAGCGGAAGCTCGCGGCTGAGCGCGTTCTTCGGGATCGACCCGCCCGGCCAGTCCGCGCAGTTCGGTACCCCGCCGATGGACAGCCAGGTCGTCGTGGCCGGGTCCTCGACGGTGCGGCTGCGGATTTCGGCCGACCCCGCGCACCCGGTGCCCGAGGCGGTGCTGTTCGCCAAGCTCTACGACGTCGGCCAAGACGGCACGCGAGCGCTCCCGGCGAACGCGGTCGCGCCGTTCCGGGTCACCGGACTACCCGCGGACGGCAGCCCGGTGGACGTCACCGTGACGCTGCCGGGCATCGTGCGCCCCGTCGAAGCCGGTCATTCGCTACGCCTCGTGGTCGGCACGACCGATCAGGCGTACTCGGTGCCTGCCACACCGGCGGCGTTCCGGATCGCCCTGGCCGACAACACCGCGCTCGGCGTCCCGGTCGTGCAGGGCACGGCCGTCGGCGCAGGGGTGCCCGCGTGGCAGCTGATCGGCATCGGCGGCACGCTCGCGATCGGGATCGTGGTGGTGGTGTTCGCCGCGATCCGGCGCCGCCGGGCCCATGACGTCGACCCGGAGCTGGAGCGGACGCCGCTGGTCATCGAGGGACTGCGCAAGCGGTACTCCGGCGGGTTCGTCGCCGTCGACGGCCTGTCGTTCCGGGTCGAGCCGGGCCAGGTGCTCGGCCTGCTCGGGCCGAACGGCGCCGGGAAGACGACGACCCTGCGCATGCTGATGGGCCTGATCACCCCGACCGAGGGCAGCATCAGGGTCTTCGGCCACCGCATCACGCCCGGCGCGCCGGTGCTCTCCCGTATCGGGTCCTTTGTGGAGGGTTCGGGGTTCCTGCCGCACCTGTCCGGCAAGGCGAACCTCGAACTGTACTGGGCGAGCACGGGACGCCCCGCCGAGAAAGCGCATTTCGCCGAGGCGCTGGAGATCGCGGGGCTCGGCGACGCGGTGCACCGCCGGGTGAAGACCTACAGCCAGGGCATGCGGCAGCGGCTCGCGATCGCGCAGGCGATGCTCGGCCTGCCGGAGCTGATGGTGCTCGACGAACCGACCAACGGGCTCGACCCGCCGCAGATCCACCAGATGCGCGAGGTACTGCGCCGGTACGCGGCGACCGGGCGCACCGTGGTGGTGTCGAGCCACCTGCTGGCCGAGGTCGAGCAGACCTGCACGCACGTGGTGGTCATGCACCGCGGCAAGCTGGTCGCCTCGGGCGAGGTCGGCGAACTGGCGGCGTCCAGTGGGGAAGCGACGTTCCGGGTGGACAACCCGCGGACGGCCGCCGAGGCGCTGCGAGCCGTCGGCGGGGTCACCGGTGTCGCCGTCGAAGGCGACCTCGTGCACGCGAACCTCGACGGTGTGCCGCGCGCCGAAGCGGTGGCGCTGCTCGTCCGCGCGGGTGTCGCGGTGGAGCAGGCCGGACCGCGGCGACGGTTGGAAGACGCTTTCCTGCAGCTGGTCACGGAGGAATCGTGAGTAACCAAGGGACCGACGGGATGCACGGTGGGGTGCACACCGATCCGGCCGCGCTGACCGAACTGACCGACGTCGCCTCACACGAGCCTGCGGAGGTGGGGCCGGACGGCGCCGTCGCCGGGTACCGGGCCGACCGCACGCTGCGGCTGGGTGTGGAACTGAAACGGCAGCTCAGGCGCCGCCGCACCCAGCTGCTGCTCGGGTTCGTCGCGGTGCTGCCGTTCATCCTGGTGCTGGCGTTCGAGCTGGGCCAGTCCAGCCCGAACCGGCGCAGCGGCGGGTTCGTGGACCTGGCGACCGCGAGCGCGCCGAACTTCGTGGTGCTGGCGCTGTTCGTCTCCGGTACGTTCCTGCTGCCGATGATCGTGGCGTTGTTCTTCGGCGACACCATCGCGAGCGAATCGTCGTGGTCGAGCCTGAAGTACCTGCTGGCGATCCCGGTACCCCGGCACCGGGTGCTGCGGCAGAAGGCGATCGTGTCGGGGATCCTGTCGGTGGCCGCGCTCGTGCTGCTGCCACTGGTATCCCTTGTGGTGGGGCTGCTCTGGTACGGGGCGGGCGACGCGATCAGCCCGACCGGCGACGCGGTGCCGTTCGGCAAGAGCCTTGTCGCCATCGGACTGTCCACTGTGTACATCATCGTGCAGTTGGCGTGGGTGGCCGGGCTCGCGCTGCTGCTGTCCGTGTCCACCGACGCGCCGCTCGGCGCGGTCGGCGGCGCGGTGCTGGTGGCCATCCTGTCCCAGATACTGGACCAGATCACCGCGCTGGCCGGGCTGCGGAACTACCTGCCGACGCACTACTCCTTCTCCTGGATCGACCTGATATCCACCGATATCGACTGGACGAACATCGCCTCCGGGCTGTTCTCGGCGGCCGTCTACGGCACCGTGTTCCTGTTGCTGGCCGGTCGCCGCTTCGCCACAAAGGACATCACCAGCTGACATTCGGTGAGCCGGGAACGGGCCGTCGCAAACACCGGTGTCCCCCAGGGAGACGAACCAGAGTCCTTGGGGGACACCGGTTTTCACCGCTCGTGGCGATATTCACCCAACCGAGCGGGCGAGCCGTGGAATCCATTCGCTGATTACTATTTCTTCCGCCGTGGCCCTCTTCGGGTGAAAACCGCTCCGGCCATGGCTCATCCGGCGGGAACTCTCTATCTTCATGAAGGACGACGCGGCGAGGGCACCGAGAACGCAAGGATGTCGCCATGACCCAGTCTGTGGAAGTTCCACTCCAGGAATTCGTCCTCGATTGGACGCTGCCCGCACCCGACGGCAGCCGGATCAGCTTCGTCGCCTCTGGTGAGGTGAGCCTGCTGAACGGCGACCGCGCCTACAAGATCGACGGTGTGCTCTACATCGCCGAGGGCGGCGAACATCTCCGTCAACTCGGCAGCCCCAAGTTGTTCGTCCGCCGCAACGGCGTCGAGGCCAGCGGACGCTACTGGGGCTGGGAAACCATCACCCGCCAGTCCGGCACCCGGCTGACCGAGATGGACGCGTACTTCATCCGCACCGGCTACTGGGCTCCCGCGGATCGCTCGATCCTGCTGAGCCTCGGCGCGGAAACGGGCTGGACCAAGAAGAAGACCTACAGTCCCACGGTCCGCGTCCGCCTGGTCGACTGACCGCCGGGTCAGCCCGCCGCGCCGACGTTTTCCTCGCGGGGGCCCGCTTCGGCGAGTGCCTTGATGCCCTCGACGGTGGCTCGCATGTTCGTGCGGAACTCCTCGATCCGCATGGCCACGAGCTGCTCCTCGCGTTCGGGCATCTTCGCGATGATGTCGGTGAGGTTGGAGGGGCCGGGGCCCATCTGCCCGCGCTGCCGCAGGAGGGTCCCGTCCCCGTCCGGGATCAGCTCGAACCGCCAGGTCCCGGCCGGATTGTCCACGTCCTCTACCGCCCACGCGAACAGCCTGCCGGGCTCGAAGCCCACCACCGTCGAGGTGGTCTCCCACTCCCCCGCGTACGGGTGGGAGTTGCGGCCGCGGAACCGGGCACCGAGCCCGGGTCCGGCGTCGTCGAGCCAGTAGCCGCCCTTGAACTCGGCCGAGAACCGGGACGGCAGGTCGACGTCGATCAGCCACGACCACACGTGCTCCGGCGACGCGGCGATCCGGATTTCGACCTCGGCCGACGGACAGTCCGAGTACTTCATGGCTCTCCCCAGTGCTTCCGGCGATTCGGCGTTCTCGCAACCTAGTCATCGCGGTACGGCGGGAACAACTCGCACCGTGCCCGCGTCCGGGCACCACCGGAGATGCCACCCCGGCGGTGACGAGCCAGCCGAAAGTCGGTGACCGGCCGGTTCTTCCACCGGTCAGCGCTTGTCGCCCCCATGCGGTTTCTGTGAGGATCCCACGGCTGGGGAAATCCCGAACTCGGAGGCGCGGATGCGCGGGCTGCTCGCTGTCTGGTCGGCGGTTCTGGTCACCATCCTGACCGTGTCGGGCTTTGCCCCGTCCGCGCGGGCGGCCACACCCGGCGGCGGGGACATCGGCGACGCGCTGCGGCACATTCCCGGTCTCACGGTCGTCGGCGAGGATCCCGCTCCGGCGGGTTACCGCTTCTTCCGGTTGACCTTCACCCAGCCCGCCGACCACCGCGATCCGCGGGCGGGGACGTTCGAGCAGCGGTTCACCTTGCTGCACCGGGATTTCGCGGCGCCGACCGTCGCCTACACCAGCGGGTACAACGTGTCGACCACGCCGAACCGGTCCGAACCGACCCAGCTCGTCAACGGTAACCAGCTGTCGATGGAGTACCGGTATTTCACCCCGTCGCGGCCGCGGCCGGAGAACTGGGCCGAGCAGCTGACGATCTGGCAGGCCGCGGTCGACGAGCATCGCGCGGTGCAGGCGTTCAAGGCCATCTACCCCGGGAAATGGCTGGCCACCGGTGGCAGCAAGGGCGGGATGACGGCGACCTACTTCCGCCGGTTCTTCCCGGACGACGTCGACGGCACGATCCCCTACGTCGCACCCAACGACGTCATCAACGAGATCGACAGCTACAACCGGTTCCTTTCCCGGGTGGGCAACGATCCGGGCTGCCGTGCGGCGCTCAAGGCAATCCAGCGAGACGCGCTGAAACGACGCGACGAGTTCGGCGCGCTCGCCGGGGCCGACGCGGCGAAGAAGGGGTACACCTTTTCGATCGTGGGCTCACTGGACAAGTCGCTGGAGGTCGCGGTCATCGACTCGTACTTCGCCTTCTGGCAGTACCAGAAGCAGGCGGACTGCGCGACGGTGCCGAAGGCGGGCGCTCCCGCGGCCGACGTCTACGCCTGGTTCGAGAAGGTGGAAAGCTTCACCACCTACGCGGACCAGGAGCTGGCACCGTACATCCCGTACTACTACCAGGCGGCGGTCCAGCTGGGCTCACCCGAGGCGTACGACGGTTATCTGCGGGATCTGTTGCGCTACCCGGGCGCCGACGTCCCGGAGACCTTCGTGCCGAAGTCGATCGAACGTCCTCCGTTCGACCACTTCGCCATGCCGGACATCGACTTCTGGGTGCGCTCGCAGGGCCGCCGACTGCTGTTCGTCTACGGCTCGAACGACCCATGGGGTGCCGAGCCCTTCCGGCTCGGGCCCGGTTCACGCGACTCGTACCGGTACTTCGTTGCGGGCGGCAACCACGGCGCGAGGATCGCGCAACTGCCGGCGGACGACGCTTCGGCGGCAACCGCGACGATCCGCCGCTGGGCCGGACTGCCACCGGCTTCTTCGGCGCTGACGGCGAGGTCCGCCCCGGCGGGCTTCCCGGACTTCGACGCCGATCCGATCATGACCACGCGGCCGCGGCTGTGAGGCCGGACTACTGCTCGCCGAGCTTCACCAACTCCAGATCGGTCTGCGGGAAATCGTCCCCGATACACAGCAACGGCTCCCCCGCGACGAACGCGGCGGCATAGGTCAGGCAGTCACCGAAGTTCAACCCGGCGGGGTGTCGTCCCTTGCCGTACCGGAGGTACGCGACCTGCGCGGCCCTCCAGTGCGCGTCTCCGAAGGACAACACATCGAAGTTCCGCTGCTGCAGGAAATCCGCGAGCAGCGCCTTGCCTCGGTTGCCTTCCTTGTGCACGAGCACGATCGTCGTCTCGACCAGGGTCGGCGAACCGATCCGGCACACCGGGGCGGCACCGATGGCCGCGCCGATCCGCTCGGCCCGGGGTTCTCCGAGAATCGCGGCGATGATCGCGGAGCTGTCCAGGATCACACGCCACCCGGCCCGTACCCGAGGATCTCCTCGCGCTCCGCCTTCGTCACCGGCACGCCCCGGTTCTCCGGGCTGACCTGCGGCCAGATCTCCTCCCGGAGGAAACGCACGAACTCCTCGCCGTTGCGCGCGCCGTCCCGTTCCGCGACCAGCCGATCACGCAGCAGCCGTAAACCGTCGCGCACCGCCGCCGTCTTGCTACCACCAGTCATCGCTGCCACCTCCTCGGCAAGTCGCTCCGCGTCCGGATCCTTGATGTTCATCGGCATGGTGTAATGGTACCCGGCTATGGTGTAAATGCACCATCATTTGATTCCGGCCGCGTCCATGCCGCGCAGCTCCTTCTTCAGGTCGGAGATCTCGTCTCGCAGCCGGGCGGCCAGCTCGAACTGCAGATCGCGCGCGGCCTGCATCATCTGGTCGGTCATCTGCTGGATGAGGTCGGCGAGCTGGGCCCGCGGCATGGCCGAGACGTCCTTGTCCACGAGCATCCCGGAGCTGCGGACCTTGTCCCCCTGTTCGGGCTTCTTGCCCCGCGAGACGTTGCGGCCCGAGCCGCCGACGGCCACCGACTCGGTGTCCTCGGCCTCGCTGTAGACCCGGTCGAGGATGTCGGCGATCTTCTTCCGCAGTGGCTGCGGATCGACGCCGCGCTCCTCGTTGTACGCGACCTGCTTCGCGCGGCGCCGGTCGGTTTCCTCGATCGCGTGCCGCATCGAATCGGTGATCTTGTCCGCGTACATGTGCACTTCGCCGGACACGTTCCGCGCCGCGCGGCCGATGGTCTGGATCAGCGAGGTCCCGCTGCGCAGGAAGCCTTCCTTGTCCGCGTCGAGGATCGCCACCAGCGACACCTCGGGCAGGTCGAGGCCCTCCCGGAGCAGGTTGATGCCGACCAGCACGTCGAAGTCGCCCGCGCGCAGCTGCCGCAGCAGCTCGACGCGGCGCAGCGTGTCCACCTCGGAGTGCAGGTACCGCACCCGGATGCCCAGTTCGAGCAGGTAGTCGGTGAGGTCCTCGGCCATCTTCTTGGTCAGCGTCGTGACCAGGACGCGCTCGTCCTTCTCCGCGCGCTCGCGGATCTCGTGCACCAGGTCGTCGATCTGCCCTTCGGTGGGTTTGACGACCACCTTCGGGTCGACCAGGCCCGTCGGCCGGATGACCTGCTCGACGAACTCGCCGCCTGCCTGGCCCATCTCGTACGGCCCCGGCGTCGCCGACAGGTAGACGGTCTGGCCGATCCGGTCGGTGAACTCCTCCCAGGTCAGCGGGCGGTTGTCGACCGCGCTCGGCAGCCGGAAGCCGTACTCCACCAGGTTCCGCTTGCGGGACATGTCGCCCTCGAACATGCCGCCGATCTGCGGCACCGTCTGGTGCGACTCGTCGATGACCAGGAGGAAGTCGTCCGGGAAGTAGTCGATCAGCGTCGCGGGCGCGGACCCGGCCTCGCGGCCGTCGATGTGCCGCGAGTAGTTCTCGATCCCGGAACAGAAGCCGACCTGGCGCATCATCTCGATGTCGTAGGCCGTGCGCATCCGCAGCCGCTGCGCCTCCAGCAGCTTGCCCTGCTTCTCCAGGTCGGCCAGCCGCTCCTCCAGCTCGGCCTCGATCCCGCGGATCGCCTTCTCCATCCGCTCCGGCCCGGCGACGTAGTGCGTGGCCGGGAAGATGCGCACCTCGTCGACCTCTTTGACGATGTCCCCGGTCAGCGGGTGCAGGTAGTACAGCTTCTCGATCTCGTCACCGAAGAACTCGACCCGGATGGCCAGCTCCTCGTACGCCGGGATGATCTCGACCGTGTCGCCACGGGCGCGGAACGTGCCGCGGGCGAACGCGATGTCGTTGCGCGTGTACTGCACGTCGACCAGCGCGCGCAGGAAGACGTCCCGGTCGAGCTGCTCGCCGACCTTCAGCTTCGTCGATCGGTCCAAATAGGACTGCGGCGTGCCGAGGCCGTAGATGCAGGACACACTGGCCACCACGATCACGTCCCGCCGGGACAGCAGGTTCATCGTCGCCGAGTGGCGCAGCCGCTCGACGTCGTCGTTGATCGAGGAGTCCTTCTCGATGTAGGTGTCCGTCTGCGCGATGTACGCCTCGGGCTGGTAGTAGTCGTAGTAGCTGACGAAGTACTCGACCGCGTTGTGCGGGAACAGCTCGCGCAGCTCGTTGGCCAGCTGGGCGGCGAGCGTCTTGTTCGGCGCCATCACCAGCGTGGGCCGCTGGACGCGCTCGATCAGCCACGCCGTGGTCGCCGACTTGCCGGTACCGGTGGCACCCAGCAGCACGACGTCCTTCTCGCCCGCCTTGACCCGGCGTTCGAGCTCGTCGATGGCCGCCGGCTGGTCACCGGCGGGCTGGTACTCGCTGACCACCTCGAACCGGCCGCCGGTGCGCGGGATGTCGGTCACCGGGCGGAAGTCGGACTGGGCGAGTACGGGATGTTCGGTTGCGAAAGCCACGAGAACCAGGGTAGGCGCCACCACCGACAGTTTCCCAACCGAGCGGCGCCGACCTGCGTGAAGCCGCCCGGCCGACGCGCCGGGCCAGCGTGCTGAAGGACGCTTTCAGTGCGTTGGCGGTGCTGAAGGACGCCTTTAGTGCATCGAGCGCTCCGAAGGCGTCCTTCAGCACATCCGGCCGCCGGAACTCAGCCGGGGCGGTAGGCGGTGACGTCGGTGACGGCCGTGCCGGAGACGGTGAAGAACAGCAGCGCGGCCGGGACGGGCGCGTCGCCGTAGCACTCGACCACGACGCGGTCCGGACCGGTCGCGCGCACCTCCGTCCGGCCGCAGGCGGCCAGCACCGCCAGCACCTCGGGTGCGACCGCGTCCCGCTCCCCCGCCCGCACCCGCGCGCAGAACGCGAGGACGACCTCGCGCGGGGAGGGCGGCGGCGGCGAGGGCAGGCCCGCTTCGTCGAAGAGGCGATTGAGCTGGTCGGCGGCCGAAACCGCGCGCGGGAAGCCGGCGAAGGCGGCGGCCTGGACGACCACCTCGCACAGCTCGGCAGGCGAGAGTCCGGATGCCAGTCCGGTCTTCAGGTGCACGCTCAGCGGCGGGCCGACCATTCCCGCCGCCACGATCGCGGAGAGCGTCGCGGCTTCGCGCGTCCTGGCGTCCAGGCCCGGCCGCTCGTGCAGGTGGCCGTACACCGTGCCGACCGCCAGTTCGCCGAGCGCCGGGACGGTCGCGAACAACGCGTCCAGCCGCTGCTCGCCGCCTTCGACCAGTTCGGCGAAGTTCGCCCGCCCGCGACGGTGCAGTTCGTCCATCGGCTCGGTCATCGAGGTTCCTTTCAGCAGCCGCAGTCGCAGCAGGAACAGCACTCGCAACAGGAACTGTCACAGCCACAGCCGTCGCACGACGTGCCGACGGGCTTGCCGCTCCACGGGCCGGGATAGGGATCACGGCAGCAGAACTGGCAGGTGCAGCACATGTACGTCGCGACCCCGCAGCCCGCGAAGAAGTTCCGTTCGCGAGGCGGGACGGCGAACTTCGGCACCCAGCAGCCGCCGCCCTGGCCGTCCTTCGGCCCAGGGTCCTTCGGCGGCTCGGGCGGCGGACCACCAGGGCCACCCGGACCACCCGGACCTCCGGGCCCACCGGGGCCGGATGCGCCGGGCGGCCCGTACCCGGGCGGCGGCGTCCCCTGCTGGAACGGCGGTGGCCCGTAGCCGGGCGGCGGGCCGAACCCCGGCTGCCCCGGTTGATGCGGATGCTGCTGCGGTCGCGGCCCCGGCCCGATCCACCCCGGCGGCGGCTGCTGATGGCCCTGCAGGTGGTGATGCCCGAAGGCACGGCGGACAGCCTGCCGCAGCTCGTGCACGAGCAGGACGTGCACCAGCGCCGAGTCGGTGAACTCCGCCTCGCGCAGGGCGAGTTCGACGCCCAGCACGGCGTCCGCGCACAACCGGTGGGCTTCGGCGAGGTCGGTTCCGGTCGCCAGCAAGGGATTCCACGCCCCGGCGGCCGCATCCTCCGCCAGGTCTTCGACGGCGTCGAGCAGGTGCGCCACGCGGCCGAACAACCGGCCCGCCTCGGCGAGCGGCGCCTTGTTGCCGGGACGTCCGGCCAGCACCGCGGTCTGCGCGAACGCCGCCGCCGTCGCCAGTTCGGCCGGTTCGGTGGCGAGCAGGGCCGAGTCGCCGAGCCGGACGGCGCCTTC
The DNA here is from genome assembly GCF_042741125.1 of Amycolatopsis sp. NPDC058986. Taxonomy (NCBI): domain Bacteria; kingdom Bacillati; phylum Actinomycetota; class Actinomycetes; order Pseudonocardiales; family Pseudonocardiaceae; genus Amycolatopsis; species Amycolatopsis sp. NPDC058986. The sequence continues at coordinate 101,905 of NZ_JBHYJW010000023.1, forward strand.
GAGCTCGGCCTGCCGGCCGACCGCCTCGGTGAGCACCGCGGTGTCGAAGCCGAGCCGTGCCCCGGTCCGGCCGCCCTGATCAGCCCAGCGAGCCGCGACCCGGCGCGCGGCGGCGGCGACCGGACGCCGCCGGAAGGCACCGTCCCGGTCGGCCACGTGATCACCGACCTTCGCTGACGCGAGCACGAGCGACACCGCCGCGGCGAGCTGCGCGCCACCGCCCTCGGCGACGGAAGCGGGCCGCATCGCGCGCAACGCACACGGCCCCGCGTCGCGCCGTCCGCTCCGGGGAGACTGCGCCTCCACCAGCACCGAGACGATCAGCCCGTCGTAGTTGGTCACCACCCTGGCGAACTGTCCGTGCTCGTCGCGCAGCGCGAGGCAGAGCCCGCACAGATGCGCCAGCCAGTCCGCGTGCAACCGGCCGGTCAGCCGATGACGGCAGGGCCTGATGATCCCGAACAACTCCCGCTCCCCCAGATTCGTGACGATGCTTCGCGGCACCCTAGCGCCCGCGGCGGCACCGTACCGGCGTTCGGCGGTTTTCCGCCCGGTCCGCCGCCCGGCCGGGCAGGATGGGGCGATGACCGACCTGCACCCGCCGAAGCGCGAAATCTTCGACGTCGCCGCCAGGACCAACACCGACCCGAAGGGCATCACCCGCGAGGTCGAGGAGTACCGCGAGGAGCCGTTCGGCCTGTACCTGGCCCGCCCTGCCCCTGGCAGGCCCCAGTTCCGCTACCTCGAATCGTGGCTGCTGCCCGGGCTCGGGCTGCGCCTGACCGACTTCTGGTACAACCCCGGCCACGAGCGCGACCAGGATTTCTACGCCGACGTCGTCCGCGTCGACCGGGACGGCAGCCGCTGGACGACCACCGACCTCTACCTCGACCTGGTGCTCAAGGACAAGGTCTCGGTACAGGTCATCGACACCGACGAGCTGGTGGCGGCCGTCGCGCAGGAACTGCTTTCCGTCCAGGACGCCGAATACGCGCTCGAAACCACCTACGCCGCCGTCGAGGGCCTCGCCACGCACGGCTACGACCTGGCAGCCTGGCTGTCCACAAAGGACATCAGGCTGACCTGGAAGCGGCACCCCTAGGGGACGTCCCATCCACCGATCGGTTGATCCCGGCGACCTGCCGGTGGATTCCGGTTCTGGCCGCTCCGACGATCCGCCGGGCCCCGTCCGCGCGGGATTCTCGAACACGACGAGAAGCCCGACGAGAGGGGACGGCCGGATGCCGGTCATTGAAGTACACGGACTACGCAAACGCTATGGGGACAAGGTCGCCGTGCACGACGTCTCGTTCGACGTCGAACGCGGCGAGATCTTCGGCATCCTCGGGCCCAACGGCGCGGGTAAGACAACCACGGTCGAATGCCTCGAAGGCCTGCGCGTGCCCGACGGCGGCACACTGTCGGTACTCGGGCTCGACCCGCGGCGCGACAAGGACGAGGTACGCCAGCGCGTCGGCGTCCAATTGCAGGAAAGCCGGCTGCCGGACAAGCTCCGCGTCGGCGAGGCACTGGACCTGTACGCCTCGTTCTACCGCACGCCCGCGGATCCGGAGAAGCTGCTCGCGACACTCGGCCTCACCGACAAGCGAGACACCGCGTACAAGCAGCTTTCCGGTGGGCAGAAACAACGGCTGTCCATCGCGCTCGCGCTCATCGGGAGCCCGGAGGTCGCCGTCCTCGACGAGCTCACCACCGGGCTCGACCCGCAGTCCCGCCGCGACACCTGGGATCTCATCGAGGCGGTGCGCGACCAGGGCGTGACGATCCTGCTGGTCACCCACTTCATGGAGGAGGCCGAGCGGCTCTGCGACCGGCTCGCCGTGATCGACGGCGGCCGCGTGGTCGCCATCGACACCCCGGCCGGGCTCGTCGCCGGGGTGAACGACGAACAGCGCATCCGGTTCCGCCCGTCGCGGCCGATCGACCCGCGCGAGCTCGAGACGCTGCCCGAGGTGCGGCGGGTCGACGAACACGGCGGACAGCTCGTCGTCACCGGGCGCGGCAACGTGCTGCACGCGGTGACCGCCCATCTCGCCCGCGCCCAGGTGATCGCCGGGGACCTGCGGGTCGACCAGGCCAATCTCGACGACGCGTTCGTCGCGCTGACCGGCCGGAAACTGGACTAGGACAAGGGCTGGACAGGACAAGGAAATGGCCGCACTGACCAAGATGACCGCCGTCGAGGCGAAGCTCTTCCTGCGCGATCCCGGCGCGCCGATCACCGTGCTCGGCATCCCGGTCGCGCTGCTGCTGGTGTTCGGGCTGATGCCGGACACCAGGAACCCCGATCCGAAGTTCGGCGGGCACGCGCCGCTGTCGACGCTGATCGCGCCGATGTCGGTGACGATCCTGCTCGCGATGCTCGCGCTCACGCTGTTCCCGGCCGCGATCGCCACCTACCGCGAAAAGGGGGTGCTGAAAAGGCTTTCGGCGAGCCCGGTGCCGCCGACCAGGCTGCTCACCGCGCAGCTGCTGGTGAACCTGGCGGCCGCGGTGATCGTGGTCCTGATCATCACCGGCGTGGGCAGGCTCGCGCTCGGCATGGACCTCCCGGCGAACCCGGCGGGCTTCGCGCTGTCCCTCGTACTCGGCACGGTCGCGCTGTTCTCCGTCGGCCTGGTGATCGCCGCGCTGGCGCCGACAGGGCGGGCCGCGAGCGGGATCGGCGCCGCGGCGTTCTTCCCGATGCTGGCGCTCGGCGGCGTCTGGGTGCCGAAGGAACAGCTGCCGTCGTTCCTGCAGCACGCCGCCGACGTCCTGCCGCTCGGCGCGACGCTGAACTCGCTGCGGGAGACCTGGGCGGGGAACGCGCCCGGCCTGACTCAGCTCATCGCGATGGCCGTCTTCGCCGTCGTCTGCTCCGTGATCGCCGCCCGTTCCTTCCGGTGGGAGTGAAAATGACCGCGACGCAGGAGAAAACGACCACGCTCACGGAGCCGCGCGCGGTCGCGCGGTTCGCCGCGAAGCCGGTGCTCACCATCGCCGCATTGCTCGCCGCCGTGCTCGCGCTGACCGCGGGCCGGTACGGCTACTTCGGCGACGAGCTCTACTTCCTGGCGGCCGGTCGGCATCTGGCCTGGGGGTATGTCGACCAGCCGCCGCTCCTGCCGCTGCTGGCGAGGGCGATGGACGCGATCGGCCCCGGATCCCCTTTCGTACTGCGGATTCCGGCGATCCTGGCGATGGCGGCCGGTGTCGTCTTCACCGCTCTGATCGCCCGTGAGCTGGGTGGCCAGGGCAAGGCGCAGGCGATCGCCGCGGCGACGTTCGCGGTGGCGACCCAGTTCGTCGCGACCGGGCACTACCTCGCGACGTCCACGATCGACCCGTTCCTGTGGACGGTATTGCTGTGGCTGCTGGTCCGCTGGATCCGGACCCGGCGGGACGGGCTGCTCGTATGGGCCGGAGTGGTCACGGCCATCGCGCTGTACACGAAGTTCCTGATCGGCGGCTTCTGGATCGTCGCGGGGATCGCGCTGCTCGTGTTCGGCCCGCGTGAGCTGCTCCGCCGCCCGAAACTGTGGGCGGGCGCGGGAATCGCCGCGCTCGCGCTGGTGCCGACGTTGATCTGGCAGGGCACACACGGCTGGCCGCAGCTGGGCATGGGCGCGGCGATCTCCCACGAGGTCGAGCACACCTGGGGCGGCCGGGTGGTGTTCCTGCCGTCCGTGCTGCTCATCGCGGGAATCCCGATCGGCGCGGCGCTGCTGTGCTACGGCCTGTGGCGGCTCCTGCGCTCGCCGGAGCTGCGGCCGTACCGGTTCCTCGCCTGGACGGCACTCGGCCTCGCGGTCGTCTTCTTTGCCGTGAACGGCCGGAACTACTACGTCGCGGGCATGTTCGCACCGTGCTGGGCGGTCGCGGCGGTGGAGATCGAGCGCGGGCAAGCCTCGCGGTGGTGGCGCTGGATCGCCACCTGGCCGGTGTACCTGGTCGCCGCGCTCGTCGTCGTCCCGATATCGCTCCCCGTGTGGCCGCAGTCGTGGCTGGCGAAGCATCCGTCGCTGCCGAGGCCGGTATTCGCCACCCAGGAGATCGGCTGGCCCGAAACGGCTCGCTCGGTCGCCGACGTGTACGCGGCGTTGCCCGGATCGGAACGCTCCGACACCGCAGTAATCGCCGAGAGCTACTGGGGCGCGAGCGCGCTCGACCGGTTCGGGCGCGACCTCGGACTCCCCGCGCCCGCGAGCCCCGACCGCGGTTACACGACGCTGGTGGTGCCGCCGGAAAACGCGACGAACGTGCTGTTCGTCGGCGAAGATCCGCGGCTCCTCCTCGGACATTTCGCCCACCTGCGGCCGATCGGAAAGGTCCACACCGGACTCGCGGTGGCCAACGCGATCGACGGCCAGCCCGTCTGGCTGGCCACCGGGCGGAACGAACCGTGGACGACGTTGTGGCCGAAGCTGGCACACGACTGAGGCCACCTGCCAGGGGGAACCCGGCGCCGTGGTCCCGTCCACGGCGCCGGGCCCGGCCCACGTAGGGTGCGGGTCAGGCCCGAGACCGACCACGAACGCGAGGAGCAGCATGGACGCCGTGACCACGGCCCCCGCGAAACCACGCGCCGGCGTCGCGACGTTCGCCAAGCTGCCGGTGGCCCTGCTCGCCGCCGGGACAGCGGCGGCCCTGCTGCTCACCGCCGGGAGATACGGCTATTTCGGGGACGAGCTGTACTTCCTCGCCGCCGGGAAGCACCTGGCCTGGGGCTACGCCGATCAGCCGCCGGTGCTCCCGGCACTGGCGTGGCTGATGAACTCGCTCGCGCCGGGGTCACTGATCGCGTTCCGGATCCCCGCGATCCTCGCCACCGCGGGCGGGGTCGTCTTCACCGCGCTCATCGCCCGCGAACTCGGCGGCGAACGCCGGGCGCAGACCAGGGCGGCGGCGGCGTACGCGATCTGCGGCCAGTTCGTGGGCAGTGGTCACTACCTCGCGACGTCGACCGTCGATCCGCTGCTGTGGACGGCGATCCTGTGGCTGCTGGTCCGCTGGATCCGTACTCGCGACGACAACCTGTTGCTGTGGCTCGGTGTGGCCACCGCGGTCGCGCTGAACATCAAGCTCCTCATCGGCGCGTTCTGGCTCGTCGCCGGGATCGCCGCGCTGGTGTTCGGCCCGCGTGAGCTGTTCCGCCGCCCGAAACTGTGGGCGGGCGCGGGAATCGCGGCGCTCTCGCTCGTCCCGACCATGATCTGGCAGGCGACCCACGGCTGGCCGCAGCTGGGCATGGGCGACGCCGTCAGCAACGAGGTCACCGAGGCAGGCGGCCGGAGCGCGTTCCTCCCCGGCCTGCTGACCGGCGCGGGACTGGTGATCGGTGCCCTGGGTGTCCTTTATGGACTGTGCGTGCTGCTGGGGAGCCGGCATCTGCGGCCGTACCGGTTTCTCGGCTGGGCCGCGCTGGGCGTGATCGCGGTGTTCGTCCTCGCCAACGGGCGCCCCTACTACGCCGCGGGCATGTTCGGCGTGTTGTGGGCCGCGGCCGCGGTGCACCTGCAACTACGACGTCCCGCGTTGTGGTGGCGCTGGGTGCCGACCTGGCCGGTGTTCGTCCTTTCCGCGCTCTTCAGCCTGCCCTACGCGCTCCCGGTGTGGCCCGCGCACTGGGTCGCCGACCATCCGGGAGCCCCTCGCCCTGCCTACGCGGCCGAGGAGATCGGCTGGCCCGATCTCGCCCAGAGCGTCGCGGACGTCTACCGCTCCCTGCCGCCAGGACAACGCGAGCACACCGCGCTCGTCACCGCGGGCTACTGGCAGGCCGGCGCGCTCGACCGGTACGGCCCCGAACGCGGGCTTCCCGAGGCGTACAGCCCGAGCCGTGGTTTCTGGTACTTCGGGCGGCCCGCGGACCACGTCGACACCGTGCTGTTCGTCGGCTACGACCCGCGGAAGCTGACCCGCGACTTCACGAGCGCGCAGATCGTCGGCAAGGTCGACAACGCGCTCGGCGTCCGCAACGCGAGCAGGCACATGCCGATCTGGCTCGTCACCGGACGGACGGCGGACTGGGCGACGATCTGGCCACAGCTGAGAGACATGAAGGCGTGACAGGTGTGAAGGTGGACTGGCGCGCACCGCTCTGGCCACCCGAGCACCGAACCGAAGCGCCGACCGGCTGGCGGCCCTGGCTTGCCCTCGTGGAGCGCTATCTGCCGTATGTCCTGCTCGCGGTGCCCACCGGGCTGAGCATCGGACTCGGCGGCCACGAACCACCCTGGGTGCTCACCACCACCGGGCTGGTCGCCGCGTCCCTGGTATGGGTCCTGCTCACCGTCACTCTCCCGCCGGAGCGGTGGCAGCAGAACCCGGTGTTCGCGGTGGTGGCCTTCAGCGGATTCGTGACGCTGGCGGGCATCCTCGAAGCGCGGGACACGAACTTCCTGATCTTCATGATCTTCGGGTTCTTCCAGGCGATGCGGCTCCGCCCGACGCCGCTGGCGCTGGCCGGGGTCGCGGTGGTGTCCCTGCTGATCCAGACGCTGCCGAACGGCGGGACCTGGCACGCGTTGACCACCGCGCCCGGCATTTGGCTCACCGTCGTGCTCGTGCAGACCGCCGCGATCGGCGGTGGTGCCGTGATCTCGGCGACGATCGCGCGGCAGAACGAAGAGCGGCGGCGCATGCTCGACCAGCTCACCGCCGCGGCCGAGGAGAACGCGGGGCTGCACCGGCAGTTGCTCAGCCAGGCCCGCGAGGCCGGCGTGCTGGACGAACGCCAGCGGCTCAGCCAGGAAATCCACGACACCCTCGCACAGGGGTTCACCGGGATCATCACGCAGCTCGAGGCGGCGGCACAGGCGAAGGAAGATCCGGGGAAGTGGCAACGTCACCTCGCGACAGCGACCACGCTGGCGCGCGAGAACCTGACCGCGGCCCGGCGCTCGGTGCACGCACTGCACCCGGAGCCGCTCGAATCGGCGACACTGCCCGAAGCGCTGGAAGAGGTGTCGCGGCAGTGGAGCGAGCGCACCGGCGTCGCGACGTCGTTCACCACCACCGGCACGGCCCAGGTGCTGCATCCGGAACTGGAGGCGACGCTGCTGCGCATCACCCAGGAAGCACTGTCCAATGTGGACAAGCACGCCGCCGCGGGCAGGGTCGGCCTCACACTGTCCTATATGGAGGACGAGGTGACGCTCGACGTGCGTGACGACGGCACCGGCTTCGTACCGTGCCCGGCGTCGCGGCCCTCCGAAGCCGAGAGCGGATTCGGGCTGCCCGGGATGCGGCGCCGCGTCCAGCGGCTGGCCGGTACGCTGCACGTCGAGTCCGAACCGGGCGGCGGCACGGCGATCTCCGTCAGTCTCCCCGCGATCGGCGTGCAGCCGGTCGCCGGGGCCGAGGAGGGACGCGGATGACGATCACCGTGCTGATCGCGGACGACCATCCGATCGTCCGAGACGGCCTGCGCGGCATCTTCACCGGCGAGAACGGCTTCGAGGTCCTCGGCGAGGCGGGTGACGGCGCGGAGGCCGTCGCGCTGGCCGAGCGTCTCCGTCCCGCCGTGGTCCTGATGGACCTGCGGATGCCCGGCACCGACGGCGTCGCCGCGATCACCGAACTCGCCCGGCTGGGCAACCCGGCCAGGGTGCTGGTGCTGACCACCTATGACACCGACTCCGACGTGGTGCCCGCGATCGAAGCCGGCGCGACCGGCTATCTGCTCAAGGACGCGCCGCGCGAGGAACTGTTCCGCGCCGTCCGCGCGGCGGCCCGCGGCGAGGCGGTGCTCTCCCCCGCCGTCGCGAGCAGGCTCATGGGCCGGATGCGCGAGCCCGCGCGGGAACCGTTGAGCCAGCGCGAGATCGAGGTGCTGACGCTGGTGGCCCGCGGGTCGACGAACAAGGACGCGGCGAGGAAGCTGTTCATCAGCGAGGCCACCGTGAAGACCCATTTGCTGCACGTCTACGCGAAACTCGGGGTCAAGGACCGCGCCGCCGCGGTCGCCGTCGCCTTCGAACGCGGCCTGCTCGGCGGCTGACCTTCGGCGAGCTGTCTGCTCAGGGCATCCAGTCGACCGTTGCCGCCCACGCCTCGGCACGGGTGAAGGCGGCGTTGACCCAGCTCTGCTTCTCGTCGGCGTAGTGCTCGACAGTGCCGTCGGCGGCGTGCTTGTCCGCCAGCTGCCGCTTGAGAGCGGCGTAGGCCTCCCGCTCCTCGGGGTGCACCCGCAGCCAGTCGCGGAAGAGCAGCGCGAGCCGCCACGCCGGCGTTTCGGGCGTGCGGACGTGCAGATTGACCGCGCGACGGGGATCGGCCCCCAGATGCATCCGCTTGAGCCACGGCTGGGTGCCACCGTCCTGCGGGTCGTCCCACCACTCGCCGCTCGCGCGAGGGAAGCCCGCGTCCGAAAGGGCGTCGGCGACCGCGTCGGCGTCGTCCAAAGTGGACACCGTGAGCTGGAGGTCGAGGATGTTCTTGGCGGGCAGGCCCGGCACCGACGTCGAGCCGATGTGGTCCGCGCGGACGAGCCGGTCGGCCGCCGCCTGCCGGATCCTCGTCAGCTGCCGCTCGGCCTGCACCGGCCAGTCCGGGTCGTACTCGTCGATCTTCGGCGACATCGGCGGCCTGGGGCGGCGCAGGCGCAGGTTCGCCTCGAACGGCACGAGCCGGTCGGCCCACAGCGCGTCGACCTCGGCGAGGACGATGTCGGCGGCGCCGCCGTTGTCGAGCCAGACGTCGGCGACGGCGCGGCGCTGCTCCTCGGTGGCCTGCGCGCGGACCCGCGCCCGCGCGTCGTCCTCGGCCATGCCGCGGGCGGACACCAGCCTGCGCACCCGGGTCTCCACCGGCGCGTCGACCACGACGACCAGGTGATACGCCGCGGCGAGCCCGCCCTCGACCAGCAGCGGGATGTCGTGCACGACGATCGCGTCCGCCGCGGCCCCGGCCATCAGCTCGGCCGTGCGGGCACCCACGCGGGGATGGACGATCGCGTTGAGCCGCTTGCGCGACTCCTCGTCGGCGAAGGCCTTGGCGGCCAGCGCGGCGCGGTCCAGCGAACCGTCGGGGGCCAGCACGTCCATGCCGAAGGCGCTGGCGAGTTCGGCGAGCCCATCGGTGCCCGGCTCCACCACCTCGCGGGCGATCCGGTCGGAGTCGATGAGCACCGCGCCGTGCTCGGCCAGGCGGTTGGCCACCGTCGATTTCCCGGCGCCGATCCCGCCGGTCAAGCCCACTCGCAGCATGAACTCACCCTAGTCGGCCCAGCCCGCCACCCGATCAGGGGACGTCGTGGTAGCGCGCACGTGCACCCGCACGGTCCGCTGCACACCTGCTCGGGAATAGCAAGATGACCGTAGGGCGTGATTCAACTGATATGGGTGACACGCCGGGTGATTACCACCATTGCGCGTACCCATTGCGTACCGTGCGCGGCGAAGGTCGCCCACACGGAGGAACGATGGCGGACAGCAAGCGCGGCGGGAGGCACCGGCTCGGCACGCCGGGGCTGGTGCACTGCCTTCAGTACCGCCCCGTCGCACTGGCGCTCGAGGAGTATCGGCGCACGTGGTGGAACGCGCTCCTGGTGCCGGCGAAGCACAGCCTCGCGGGCCTGCGCCGCAAGGCACGGGCGGCGGCTGCCGAGCGCATCTGGGTGCCCGCCACGTCCTGATCCCGGCCGGACGGCGAAATCCGCCTGGACCAGTGGTCCGGACCAGGGAAAAGGCAAGTTCCCAAGACGGCTCGAATATCGTATCTTCTGCACCGAGGCGGACTTCGACGCCGGTGAACGGCGGATGCGAAGGGGGTGCGGGTCGTGGCCATCCGGCATCTGTCCATGCAACCTGCGGAACAGAACAATCGTGAGCGTTTTCTGGACGCGGCACTCGCCGTGTTGCTGGATCGGGGACCGACGGCGCTCACCATCCGTGGCGTCGCGGAGGCCGCCGGCGCGTCGACTATCGCTGTGTACACCAGGTTCGGCGGGCGGAGCGGGTTGTACGACGCCCTCTACGAGCGCACCTTCGACCTGCTGCGGGAAATGCTGGAAACGCTTCCGCCGGAGACCGAAGACGGGCTCGGTGATCTACTGGGCCTCGCCATGGAGTTCCGGAAGTTCGCCTGGGAGAGCCCGGCGCGATACGCGTTGATGTTCGAGCGGCCGCTGCCGGATTTCAATCCCGATCCCGGTCTGCGCGCCGTGGTGCTGCGGACGACGTTCGAATTGTTCATCGGCAAGGTACGCAGAGTTTCCCCACCGGGAATCGACGCGCGGGCGGCCGGCTACCAGTTGTGGGCCACGATGCACGGCCTGATGAGCATGGAACTGACCCTGCGGTCGCGCGCGGCGGTGTCCGGCTGGTTCATCCCGCCGACGGACGAGGCCTACGAAGAGGTCTACCGCTCCGGTGTCCAGTCCATGATCACCGGTCTCGGCCTGCGCAATCTCGCCGGCGCCTGATTTCTCCTCCCGTGCCCACTTCCCGAGCCGCGCCCGAGGGACGCCTTCGGTGCGTTGGCCGCACCGAGGGACGTCCCCGTCGCACTCAACGCACCCAGGGTGTCCCTCGGGATGTGACGAAGGGGCCCTTCGGCGCGCTGAACGCACCAACGGGCCCCTTCACGACACTTGCGTCCACAAAGGACTGACGAACGGCCGTTGCCGCGAACGCTCCGTTGGGGACGTTGATCGTCGCGAACGGAGCGTTCGCGACATGCAGCCTCGCCGCCGTCACCGCGCGTCACCCGACCCGCGCACGGAAAGCCGCGCCATAGACGGCGGAACGCCCCCGGTCCGAAGAACCGGGGGCGTTCCGTCAGCTGGTGCTCAGTGCTCACGCACCGCCGGACAGCTTCTCGCGGAGCGCCGCGAGCTGCTCGTCGCTGGCGAGCGTGCCGCCGCTCTTGGACTCGGCCGGAGCGGAGGTGTAGCTCTGGTCGCCACCCTCGATGCCGGTCGCGGCGTCCGCGGCGGCCTCGGCGTCGGCCTGGGCGGCCTTCGCGACCTGCTTCATGTGGGCCTCGTAGCGCGTGTGGGCCTCGGCGTACTGCCGCTCCCACTCCTCACGCTGCTTGTCGTAGCCCTCCTGCCACTCCTGCGTGTCCGGGTCGAAGCCTTCGGGGTAGATGTAGTTGCCCTCGGCGTCGTACTCGGCGGCCATGCCGTACTGGGTGGGGTCGAACTCGGTCTCCGGGGTGACGCCCTCGTTCGCCTGCTTCAGCGACAGCGAGATCCGGCGGCGCTCCAGGTCGATGTCGATGACCTTGACCATGACGTCGCCGTTGACCTGGACGACCTGCTCCGGGATCTCCACGTGGCGCTCGGCCAGCTCGGAGATGTGCACCAGGCCCTCGATGCCCTCCTCGACGCGGACGAACGCGCCGAACGGGACGAGCTTGGTGACCTTGCCCGGCACGATCTGGCCGATCGCGTGGGTGCGGGCGAACTGGCGCCACGGGTCTTCCTGGGTCGCCTTCAGCGACAGGGAGACACGCTCGCGGTCCATGTCGACGTCCAGGACCTCGACCGTGACCTCCTGGCCGACCTCGACGACCTCGGACGGGTGGTCGATGTGCTTCCAGGACAGCTCGGAGACGTGCACGAGGCCGTCGACGCCACCCAGGTCCACGAAGGCACCGAAGTTGACGATGGACGACACGACGCCCTTGCGGACCTGGCCCTTGGCGAGCGCGTTGAGGAACTCGCTGCGCACCTCGGACTGGGTCTGCTCGAGGTAGGCGCGGCGGGACAGGACGACGTTGTTGCGGTTCTTGTCCAGCTCGATGATCTTCGCCTCGAGCTCACGGCCGACATACGGCTGGAGGTCGCGCACGCGGCGCATCTCGACCAGCGAGGCGGGCAGGAAGCCGCGGAGCCCGATGTCCAGGATGAGGCCGCCCTTGACGACCTCGATGACGGTGCCCTTGACGGGCTCGTCCTTCTCCTTGAGCTCCTCGATCGTGCCCCAGGCGCGCTCGTACTGCGCGCGCTTCTTGGACAGGATCAGACGGCCTTCCTTGTCCTCCTTCTGCAGGACAAGCGCTTCCACCTCGTCACCGACGCTGACAACCTCTGCCGGGTCGACATCGTGCTTGATGGACAGCTCACGCGAGGGGATGACACCCTCGGTCTTGTACCCGATGTCGAGCAGGACCTCGTCGCGGTCGACCTTGACGATCGTGCCCTCGACGATGTCGCCATCGTTGAAGTACTTGATGGTCTTGTCGATCGCCGCGAGGAAGTCTTCCTCCGACCCGATGTCGTTGATGGCGACCTGCTGAGGCCCGGTGGGGGCGGTCGGGGCGGTGGCGGTGTCGGTGGTCATTAGGCGGGTTGCTCCGGTGGATGGGAAGTAGTGGGTGTGCAGTTTGGCCGCGCCGCGGGCTCGGAAGCATGCGAAGACCCCATAAGCAAACGTCCACCAGTGAACGACCGCGGCATCTCCCGCAAACGGTGCGCGGCCCGATTCCCAGACGCTCGCTGAAGCGAGCCTGAGCGGTAGGCAGCGCGAACCCACTGCGCTAACAGGTATCCTACGCGGCCCCCTGTAGGGGACACAATCAGGGTCCGTCCTCGCTCGCCGGGCGGGCGATAGGCTGTCGCCAGAGGCTCCCGAGCTGGGAGAACGCACTCGGGAAGGACTGGCTTGGAGCACGGAACCGCCCTCGGCGCCGAAGCGGCCGCCGAACTCCCGCCGGAGGACCGGCACGCGCATGCGGAGCAGCGGCTCGGCACGGCGGGGACAGCGTACCGGACGGTCGGCGGCGGCGAAGCGGCCGCGGCGAACCTCGCGTGGTGGGACGCCGACGCCGACGACTACCAGGCCACCCACGGCGAGTTCCTCGGCGACGCCGACTTCGTCTGGTGCCCGGAGGGGCTGCGCGAGGCGGACGCCCGGCTGCTCGGCGACGTCCGGGGACGCCGGGTGCTCGAGGTCGGCTGCGGGCAGGCGGCCTGCTCGCGCTGGCTGGCCGCCGAGGGCGCGCACGCGGTCGCGACCGACCTGTCCGCCGGGATGCTCCGGCACGCCCGCGCCGGCAACGCGCGCACCGGCCTCGACGTCCCGCTCGTGCAGGCCAACGCCGAACGGCTCCCCCTCGCGGACGCGAGCTTCGACGTGGCGTGCTCGGCGTTCGGCGCGCTGCCGTTCGTGCCCTCGCTGGAGACGGTGTTCTCGGAGGTCCGCCGGGTGCTGCGGCCGGGTGCGCCGTGGGTGTTCTCGGTGACGCACCCGATGCGCTGGATCTTCCCGGACGATCCGGGGCCGCACGGGCTGACGGTCACCCAGCCGTACTTCGACCGGACCCCGTACGTCGAGATCGACGACGACGGCACCGCGACCTACGTCGAATACCACCGGACGCTCGGCGACTACGTGCGCGCGCTGGCCGCCACCGGGTTCACGCTGGACGACCTGCTCGAACCCGAGTGGCCCGCGGGGCACGAACGCGTCTGGGGACAGTGGAGCCCGTTGCGGGGCAAGCTCTTCCCCGGCACCGCGATCTTCCGCACGCGCCGGGACTGACCACCCGGTGGCGGCGCCGCGGCGGATCTGGCACGCGCGGTTCGCCGCGCTGGATCCCCTGCTGCGGCCGATCCCGCTGCCCCGTGGCGTTCCGCTGACGACCGGGCCGGACTTCGGCGTGCTCACCAGGACGGCCGTGGCACCGACGTCGTGGCAGGCGCTGTGGGGCGCTTCGGTGACCTACCGGCTGAGCGCGGTACCCGGCGCGGACGCCGTCGGCGGTATGCGCGCGCTGCTCGACGCCTGGGAGGAGCGGCGGCCCGGCGATCCGGAACGCGACAGCGTGCGCGTGGTGACCTGGCCGAGCCGGGACCTCGCGATCGCGGAAGTGTTGCTGGCCAAGGGATTCGTACCCGAGATCGTGCTGGCGGCGCGGAGGTCCGCGCCCTCGTCCGGTCACCACGCGCCCGAGATCGACGTACGCGGTGCGCACGAGGCCGACATCGAGGAGATCGTCGCACTGCGGCTGGCGGAACTGGAGTACGCCGCGCTGGTCGGGCCGAGCGTGCGCCGACCGGGCGCACCGGCACTGCTGGCCGCGGAAACACGGCGGAGCCTGCGGTTCGGGGCACGCATCCTGATCGCCGACCGCGAAGGCGTCGCCGCCGGGCTGGTCGCGTTCGGCGGAACACCGTCCGGCTGCGGCGAAGGCTCGCTCCCGGAAGGACGCTGGGGGCACCTCGGCACTCTCGCGGTGGCCCCCGCCGAACGCGGCCACGGGATCGGCAGGACATTGGCGGTCGCGGCGCATCGCGAACTGGATTTGTCGGGGGTGCGGGGTACGTTCCTCTACTACCACCCGGCCAACCCGCTTTCGACGGTGTTCTGGCACCGGCAGGGCTATCGTCCACTGTGGACGACCTGGGCCCGGCGGCAGGCGGGGTGACCGACGAGCGAGGGGGAACCATGGAGATCGCCGAAGAACTCTTCGCCGCGCACCGCGCCCGGCTGGCCGCGCTCGACCCGCTGCTGCCCCGCGCGGCGCCACCGGCCGCCGGCGAGCGGCTCGACGCGGCGACCGCGAGCGGCGGCCGGGTCACCGGCGTGCTGCAACGGCAGCGCCACGGGCCGGACGACGTGCCGATGCTGTGGTCGGCCGCCGACACCTGGCAACTGTTCCCGTACTTCGGCGACACCGGCACCGAAGGCGCCGACCTGCTGCTGCGTGCCTGGCGGGCGCGGCTGGACGGCGAGCCGCTCGGCGAGGATTCCGCGTGCGTCGTCAACTGGCCCAGCCGGGACGCGGAAGCGATCCGGGCGTTCCTCGACCACGGGATGGTGCCGCTGACCGCGCTCGCGGTCCGCACCGAGGCGCCGGTACCGGCCCCGGCGGACGGCGTCCACGTCCGGCGGGCCACGACGGCGGACTTCGCCAGCGCGCTGGCGCTGGCCGAGGCGACCTTCGAGTACACAGGGCTGGTCGCCGCGCGGCGGCGGCCCAACACCGCCGCGCTGCTCGCCCCGGCGCTGCGGGAGGATCTCAGCCAGGAACGTCCTGCGGTCTGGCTCGCCGAGCGCGACGGTGTACCGGTGGCGTACGCCCAGTGTTCCTGGGTGGACGCCACTCCGGGGATGCCGGGTTCGGAACTGCTGCCCTCCGGCCTCTGGGGCTACGTCAACAACGTCGTGACCGCGCCGGAGCAGCGCGGCACCGGGGTCGGCCGCGCGCTGATGACCAGGGTGCACGCGGTCTTCCACGACGAGGGCGCGGACGGGACGTACCTCTACTACAACCCGACCAACCCCCTCTCCTCGGTGTTCTGGCACCGGCAGGGTTATCGTCCACTGTGGACGTCGTGGGAGGTGCACCCCGCTTCCGCGTTGCGCTGACCCGGCATCCTGCGGTCCGGTTTGCGATGATTGCCCCGCACCAAGGTCACCCGTGAGTGTGACGTGCGCCGGGCGATGTTGCCGCGCTCCCGGGCAGAGGTCTACGTTTTTGAACTGACCGGTCAGTTCAAAAGTGATCCCGACGCTGGAGTTCCCGTGCAGGTTCGAGCCGACAGTGTGTCCCTAGAAGGGCCCCACGGCACGCTGTTACCCCCCACCTCGCTGACCGTCCAGGCCGGGGAGCTGGCCCTTGTGCACGGCGAGCCGGGGGTCGGCGTCACCGCCTTCGGTCTCGCGCTCGCCGGGCGGCTCAAGCCGAGCACCGGCACGGTGACCGTCAACCACGCCGCCGACGCCGTCGGCGATCTTCGCAAGATCGTCGCGGTGGTCGACGCGCCGGGGGTCAGCGAACCGGACGGCGCGCTGGCGCTGCGCGTCGTCGTCGGCGAGGAACTGGCGCTGGCGCACCGCCCGGCCGCCAAGACCGACGTCGCGCGCTGGCTGAGCGAGCACGACGCGGCGGCGTACGCCGACACCCGCTTCGAAAACCTCGAACCGGCACTGCGCACCAGGCTGCTCACCGAGTT
This sequence comes from Amycolatopsis sp. NPDC058986, assembly GCF_042741125.1. Lineage (NCBI taxonomy): Bacteria > Bacillati > Actinomycetota > Actinomycetes > Pseudonocardiales > Pseudonocardiaceae > Amycolatopsis > Amycolatopsis sp. NPDC058986. The sequence goes on from NZ_JBHYJW010000023.1 coordinate 117,815, forward strand.
GGCCGCCGAGCGCGAAGGCGTGCGTCTGCTCGTCCTCGACACGCCGGACCGGCACACCAGTGACGTCGGCAGCTGGGCGCGGCTCGCCCGCGAACACGCCGAACGCGGGCTCGCCGTCGTGGTGCTGACCGCGACGACGCCGGATTCGGCTCTCCCCCACCCGCCGGCCCGCATCGGGTCGGCCGACCAGCCCGAACCACAACGGTGCTCGCCCGGCCCGGAAACCGCCGAGCTGAGCGCCGAAGGAGATCAGGAATGACTTCCCGCCCGAGCGGTACGAGCGCGTTCCGCATCGCCGCCAACGAACTGCGCAGGCTCACCGCGGGCACCTTGCCCAAGCTGGCGATGGTCGCGCTGGTGCTGGTGCCGCTGCTGTACGCGTCCTTCTACCTGTACGCCAACTACGACCCGTACGGCCGCCTCGACAAGCTGCCAGCCGCCGTCTACACGAGTGACGCGGGCGCGAAGGACGCGTCGGGCAAGGATCGCAACGTCGGCCGCGAGGTGACCGACGAACTCGTCAACTCGCATACGTTCCAATGGCACGAGGTCTCGCAGGACGAAGCGGCGAAGGGGGTGAAGGACGGCAAGTACTCGTTTGTCATCGGCATCCCGCACGACTTCTCCGCGGCGCTGCTCTCGGTCGGCAACTTCCAGCCGCAGCAGGCCACGATCACGCTGACCACCAACGACTCCAACAACTACCTGTCCGGCACGATCGCCAAACAGGTGGCCGAACAGGTCAGGAAGACCATCGCGGAGAAGGTCGGCAGCGAGGCCGCGGACCGGTTCCTGGTCGGCTTCTCCACGATCTACGGCAAGATCTCCGAGGCGTCCGACGGAGCCAGGCAACTCGCCGACGGGGCCGCGAAACTGCGGGGCGGGCAGCAGGAGCTGGCCACCGGCGCGAACCAGCTCGCGACCGGGAGCGGCACCCTCGCGAACGGGCTCGGCACCCTGAAGTCCAGTACGACTTCCCTGCCGTCACAGGCGAAACAGCTCGCCGACGGCGCGGGCCGGGTCGCCGACGGTGCCGGGCAGGTCGCCGACGGGAACCAGAAGGTCGCCGACGCCGCCGCCCTCGCCGCGGGCGCGTCGAGCGACATCCAGACCAAGCTCAACGGCTACCGCACCCAGCTCGCCCAGGACCTGCGGAACGCGGGTGTGCCCGAGGCGAAGGTGCAGGAGATCGTCGCCAAGGCCGACCAGTTGCGCTCCCCCGTCGACCAGGCGAACGCCAAGATCCAGGGTGCGAACGGCGAACTCGCGAAGCTCGCCGCCGGGTCCCGGCAGGTGTCCAACGGCGCGCAGCAGGTGTCCAGTGGCGCACAACAGCTCTCGACCGCCGCGCCGCAACTCGCGAATGGCATCGCGCAGGCCTCCGACGGCGCGAACCAGCTTCGGGACGGCGCCGCGAAGCTCAACGACGGCGAGAAGACCGCGCTCGACGGCACGAACCAGCTGGCCGACGGCTCGGCGAAGCTGCGCGACGGGCTCGCCGCCGGGCTGAAGCAGATCCCGAACCCGGACGACCCGACGCGTTCGGCGACGGCCAACACCATCGCCGACCCGGTGGCCGTGACGTCCAACGGCGTCGCCTCGGCGGGCACCTACGGCGCGGGGCTGGCCCCGTTCTTCATCGCGCTCGCCACCTGGATCGGCGCGTTCGTGCTGTTCCTGCTGCTACGGCCGCTGTCGACCCGCGCGCTTACTGCGGGCGCGTCGCCGCTGCGGGTGGCGATCGGCGGCTGGCTGTCCTCGGCGCTGCTCGGGATCGCGCAGGTGATCGTGCTGTTCGGCGCGGTGACGTGGCTGGTCGGCATCCACGTCGCGCATCCGCTCGGCGCGATCGGGTTCGCCATCCTCGTCTCGCTCGCCTTCACCTCGGTGGTGCACGCGCTCAACGCGTTCTTCGGCGCGGTCGGGAAGTTCCTCGGCCTGGTGCTACTGGTGCTCCAGCTGGTCAGCGCGGGCGGCACGTTCCCGTGGCAGACGATCCCGGACGCGCTGTATCCGCTGCACGTGGTGCTGCCGATGAGCTACGCGATCGACGGGTTCCGGCATCTGCTCTACACCGGGGCGTCGATGCGGATCCTCGGTGACATCGGGGTGCTGGCCGCCTACCTGGTCGGCGGGATCCTGCTGTCCACTTTGGCCGCTCGCAAACGTCGCATGTGGACGGTGTCGGCGCTGAAACCCGAGCTGTCCCTGTGAGTCCCCGCGCCAAGGCGACCAAGCAGAAGCTCTTCGAGGCCACGTTGCGGCTCTCGGCGAGCCAGGGCCTTGTCGGCCTCACCGTGGACGACATCGCCGCCGAAGCGGGCGTGGCCAAGGGCACCGTCTACTACAACTTCGGCAGCAAGGACGGGCTCGTCGACGGGCTGCTGCGGTACGGCGTCGATCTGCTGGCCGGCCGGCTGCGGGCCGAGATTTCGGACGCCGACCCGCTGGACGTCGTCGAGGCGCAGGTGGACACCACGCTGGAGTTCATCCAGCAATACCCGGGTTTTTCGCAGATCCTGGTCAGCGAACTGTGGCGGACCCCCGGCCAGTGGCACGACACGCTGTCGCTGCTGCGCGAGGAGATCATCTCCATCGTCAAACAACAGCTGCAGCGGCTGGACGAGGCGGGACGGCTGCCGGACGGCGTGCAGATCCCGACAGCGGCGGCGGGACTGTTCGGCACCATGCTCGTGGTGGCGCTCGACTGGCAGGTCTTCCAGCCGAAACGCACCAGGGCCGACGTCCGGGACTCCGTCATGGTCCTCATCCGCGGCCTCGGCAGGTAGCCGAGGCCGCGGCGGACGTCACTCGCGGGTGAGGATGTTGTCGGCGAGGCTGGTGCGCGCGACCTTCCGCGCGGGCAGCCGGATCGACAACAGTCCGATGAGGACGGTCACAGCCACGATGCCGAGGTACACCAGCGGTGTTCCGGCGGGCAGCGGGCTCCCGGTGTAGTTCAGGCCGAGGAAGGCCAGCGGCAGCACCGGGATGGCCGAGCCGAGCACCACCGCGATGCCCACCACGATCCAGGATTCGACCCGGATCATCCGCAGGACCTGCCGCCGGGTGGCGCCGACCAGCCGCAGGAGCGTCAGCTCACGGCTCCGGTCCAGCGTCGCGGTCACCAGGGTGTTGACCACCGACAGCGCGACGTAGAGCAGGATGACGCCGAGCAGGACGCGGTTGAGCCACACGTTCGCTTCCTGCTCCCCGTCGGTGGCGACGGTGAGCGAGTGCCGGTCGGTGACCCCGAGCCCGGGATAGGTCAGGGCCAGCTCCCGCAGGCCCCGCTCCACCACGGCGCGGTCGGCGGTGCCCGCGGCGCTCACGAGTACCGAGCCTGCCAGGCGGCTGGTCGTGTGCGGGAGCAGGACGTCCTGCGGCAGCAGCACGTCGCCGTAGCCGAGGTTGTTCCCGAACACCGCCACCAGCCGCGGGGACACGCGGGTGCGGTCTCCCAGGTACAGCTCGACCCGGTCCCCGATGTGCTTGCCCTGCCAGGACGCCTCGGACTCGCTCAGCGCCACGGTGTCCCCGCGCAGGTCGTCGAACCGGCCCTGGCGCACGGCCAGTGAAAGGGTGCCGGTCAGCTGCCCGGCGTCGACACCATAGGCCTTGACCTTGGACAGTGGTTCCTCGCGCGCGTCGGGGTCGTACACGATGACGTCGCTGCCGACCAGCGGCGTCGCCGCGCTCACCCCTGGCACAGCCCGCGCGGCGGCCGCAGCGCTCGCCGGGATCCCGGCAGGGGCGGTGAGCACGAAGTCGGCCGAGGTGGCGGCGCGGGCCTGTTCCTGGGTGGCGTCGGTGAGCATCGCCTGGCTGTAGAACTGGGTGACCGAAAAGCCGAGGGTCAGCACCAGCGGGGTCACCGCGGCGGCGAGCCGCCGTGAGTTGGCCATGCTGTTGCGGGCGGCGAGGTAGCGGGAGGTGGCACGCGAGCCCAGCATGGCCCCGCCGACGATCCGGGTCGCCCCGGACATCAGCCGCGGGCCGAGCAGCCCGATGCCGATCACCGCGACCAGCGAGGACATCACGGCGGGCGCCATGGCCAGCTGCCCCTGGAGGAACAGCGTCGCCGTAGCGCCTGCCCCGGCCAGTAGAAGCAGCACCACACCGGTGATCGCCCGCCCGCGGCCGAGCTTCGCCTTCTCCACGGCGGCCTCGCCGAGCGCCTCGATCGGTTTGAACTTCAGCAGCCGCCGCGCCGAGGTCCACGCGGCCAGCCAGGCGGCACCCACGCACAGCACGACCGCGGCCACCATCGGCACCGGACTGGCCGAGAGCTCGAAGCCTTCGGGAATGACACCGATCTTCACGAAGGCGTCCCGGATCCCGTAGGAGGCGAACAGGCCCGGCAGCACCCCGAGCAGGGCGCCCGCGCCGGACACGAGCAGCGTCTCGATACCGATGAGGCGGCGCACCTGCCCAGGCGTGGCGGCGATGGTCCGCAGCAGCGCGATCTCCCGGCGCCGCTGGTTCAGCACCAGCGCCAGCGTGCTCGCCGTCACGAAGATCACGATCATGAACACGAACCCGGTGAACGATCCGGAGATGATCGTCAGGATCTGCCGGGACTGTGCCGCGTCCAGCGACTCGGCCTCACCGCGCTCGGATCCCGAGTAGACGGTGACATCCTTGTTGTCCGACAAGGCTTTTTCCACCCGGTCGGCAAGATCCTCGGCGTTCCCGGGGGCGCCGAGCACGCCGATCGCGGCGAGCCTGCCTGGCTCGCCGGACAGCGACCGCGCGACGTCGTCGGCGAAGAACACCGCGGACTGCCTGGCCAGTCCGTCCTTTCCGGACGGTGCGGCGATGCCGCTCACGTGGTAGCTCACCGGCCGGTCCCGCACCGAGACCCGCACGGTCGAACCGACGGTGACGCCGGCGCGCTGCGCGAGTTCGGCGTCCAGCACCACGTCGCCCGGCGCCGCGGGCGCGCTACCCGACCGCACGGCGAACGGGGTCAGCTCGGCGCTGCCCCAGCCGTGCCCGAACGAGTGACCGCCGTCCGCGCCGGGCAGCACCCGGCCGTCCGCGGTCACCACCGAAACCGGAAAGCTCACCTCCCCGATCACCTTGGCGACGCCGGGAATCCCCGCGACTGTTCCGGCCAGCCCGGAGTCGACCGAGACCTTCTCGGGGAGGTTCTCCTGCTTGGCGTCGCGCTCGCCGCCCGGCCCCACCTTGATCCGCTGCGTGACGGTCTGGTTGCCGCCGACCACCACCTGCGTGGCGGCGTAGCGCTGCGCGGGCACCCCGCCGAACAGGCCGGACTCCAGCAGCACGCCGCACGCGGTGAACAGGATCGCCCCGCCGAACAGGGCGAGGAACGACGCGACGAACGCGGCCCTGCGGGCCCGGATCGTCGCCCATGCCAGGGAAAGCATCGCGCTCACCACTCCCCGAGCGTGGTCATCCGCGCGGCCACGCGTTCGGGCGTCGGCGACGGCATCTCCTCGACGAACCGGCCGTCGGCGAGGAACAGCACACTGTGCGCGTGCGCCGCCGCCACCGGGTCGTGGGTGACCATCACCACGGTCTGGCCCGCTTCGTCGACGAGCCCGCGCAGCAGCGTCAGCACCTCGGCGCCGGTCCGCATGTCCAGCGCGCCGGTCGGCTCGTCTGCGAAGACCACCTCCGGCCGGGAAACGAGCGCCCTGGCCACGGCGACCCGCTGCTGCTGACCACCGGAAAGCTGGTTCGGCCTGCGCTGGAGATGCCGGTCCAGCCCGACCCTGCCGACGATCTCCCGCAGCCACGCGGCGTCCGCGGTACGCCCGGCGAACCGCAACGGCAGCGTGATGTTGTCCAGGACCGACAGCGACGGCACCAGGTTGTAGGCCTGGAAGACGAAGCCGATCCGGTCCCGGCGCAGCTCCGTCAGCACCTTCTCCTTGAGCCCGGAGAGTTCCGTGTCACCCAGCCGCACCGAGCCCGACGTCGGCCGGTCGAGACCGGCCGCGCAGTGCAGGAACGTGCTCTTGCCCGAGCCGGACGGCCCCATCACCGCGGTGAACCGGCCTCGCCTCAGGTGCAGCGATACGCCGCGCAAAGCCGTCACGGCGCTGTCCCCCGCGCCGTAGACCTTGGTCACGCCGTCCAGCCGGACCGCGTGATCCTGGCCGACCATCGGCTCCGATCGTGTGTACACCACTGACGTCCCCACTCCTGTCCGCTCGCACTCCTTGACGTGATCGAAGGTAGGTTTTGCGGCAGGGTGCAGGACATCCCGCGGAGTACCGGATCCGTGGTAGAGCGCACTCCACCAGGACGGGAGAGGAATGGCCGGAAGACAGCTGCGTCACGCGCCGAGGAGGGTGTGGTCGTCGTTCGCCTCACTGGCGATCGGCTTCCTCACCGCGATGGCGTCCTGGCTCGTGGTGTGCGCGCTGCTGATCTGCACGCTGCTGGTGTTCACGCTGCCCCTGCTGCCGCTGCTGATGACCGCGGTCCGCAGGCTGATCGCGGTCGACCGGTGGCGGGTCTCCCGCTACACCGGCCGTCAGGTCCCGGAGCGCTACCAGGAACTGAGCGGGCCGTTCCTCGGTCGGGTCGTCACCGTGCTCTCCGACCCGGCGACCCGCCGCGACCTGCTGTGGCTGCTCGTGCACCCGCTCCTCGGGATCCCGCTGAGCGTGCTCACGATCGGCCTGCCGGGCGCGGCCGTGCAGAATTTCATCACCTCGCTTGTCTGGTGGCTGGTCCCCGGCGGGATGAAGAGTTCGTTCGGCCTGCCCGTCACCTCGTGGCCCGAAGCCGCGCTCAACCTCGGCATCGCGGTCGCGGCGGCGCTGGTGTCGTGTCTCGTGCTGCCCTTGCTGGCCACCGGCGAGGCGCATCTGGCGCGAGCGCTGCTATCACCGCCGAAGGCGAGCATGGCGCAGCGGGTGGCCGAACTGACCGCGACCCGGGCGGCCGCGCTGGAAGCCCACGGCGCCGAACTCCGCCGTATCGAACGGGATCTGCACGACGGCACGCAGAACCGGCTGGTCGCCGTGGTGATGATGCTCGGCATCGCGGAACGCGGGCTGCGGCGCGACCCGGCGTCGGCGCTGCCGCTGGTGCTCAAGGCGCAGAACGCCGCGTCGGACGCGATCGCCGAACTCCGCGACGTCGTCCGCAGTATTCACCCGCCGGTGCTGGAGGATCGCGGCCTCGACGGCGCGGTCGACGCGCTGGCCGCCCGCAGCCCGATTCCGTGCACCGTGGACGTCGAATCGCTGCGAAGGCTGCCCGCCGCGGTGGAGGCGGCGGCGTACTTCGTCGTCGCCGAGGCGCTGACCAACGTGGCCAAGCACAGCGGCGCGGAACACGCCTCGGTGCGCCTCGCGATCCGGGGCGACGTCCTCACGGTCGAGGTCACCGACGACGGCCACGGCGGGGCCGACGAGGACGGCGGCACCGGGTTGAACGGGATCCGCCGACGCGTCGAGGCGTTCGACGGGCACACTGAGCTGTCCAGTCCGGTGGGCGGGCCGACCGTGCTGCGCGCGGTCCTGCCGACCGGGGCCTGAGGAAAGGAAACCACTGCCGTCATGCGGATCGCGATCGCCGAGGACGACGCCCTGCTCCGCGAGGGACTCGTGTTGTTGCTGGGCACTGAAGGTTTCGAGGTGACCGCGGCGGTCGACAATGCCGAGGACCTGCTGACCGCTGTCGACGCCGACCCGCCGGACGTGATCGTGGTCGACGTCCGGATGCCGCCGACCTTCACCGACGAGGGCCTGCGCGCCGCGGTGGAGGCGCGCCGCCGTCATCCGGGGCTGGCGGTGCTGGTGCTCTCGGCGTACGTCGAGGACAGCTACGCCGGTGAACTGCTGGCCGGCGCCGGGACCGGCGGCGGAGTCGGCTACCTGCTGAAGGAGCGGGTCGGGAAGGTCGCGGACTTCCTGGAGTCGCTGAACCGGGTGGCCGCCGGGGGCGCGGCGATGGACCCCGAGGTCGTCGCGCAGCTGCTGGTGCGCCGCAAGGCCGACGACCCGATCCGCACGCTCACCCCGCGTGAACGGGAGGTGCTCTCGCTGATGGCCGAGGGACATTCCAACGCCACCATCGGGGAACTGCTCGTCATCGGCGCGGGCGCGGTGCACAAGCACATCGGCAACATCTTCGCCAAACTCGGCCTGCCCAGCACGGACGGCGCCGGGCACCGCCGGGTGCAGGCCGTGCTCACCTATCTCCGCGCCTGACGCCGGTTCTCGTGGTCGGGTGGGCGTCGTGACCCCCATCCACGACACTCACCCGACACGAAACGCTCCGGGCCCCCGCCTGGGATCACGGGAACCGGCGCGCCGCACACATCGTCATCGGCGGAACAGGCAATCGACAACCTTTTTGGCTTCCCCTAAAATTTTGCGCGGCGACACAGCCGAGACGACGCCGGGAGCCGCGTGCTCAGAATCCATCTCACCGACGCGGATCTCGGCGGCCTGCGGTTCGCCGAGAGCCCGGCACCGCTGCTGGATTCGGTGCTGGCACTGAGCGAGCGCCTGTGTGCCCCTCCCGGCCGCCGCGCGGCACTGCCCGCCGAAATCGGTCCGCTGCTGTCGATGGTGAACGCGCAGGCACGCGGTCCCACCTTCCTCGACCCGCTCGTCGCGGACGCCGAGCACGGTTTCTCGCTGGTGGACGCGGCACCACGCGCGGTGCTGCGGTCCGAGCTGGCCCGGATCTGGCCGCCGGACCGCGCGATCCCGCTGTGGGTCCGGAATCTCGCAGACGGCGACGCCGAGGAACGGCGGCTGGTCAACCGGGCGTTGCGGGCCTGGTACCGGCGGGACGTCCTGCCCCGGCGAGATCGGCTCGACGCCGGGTTCCGCCAGGACATCGCAGTGCGGGCGCCGGCGTTCCCCTGGCATGATGCCGCGACCGCGTTCGGTTCGCTGCATCCCGGGCTCCGCTACCACGACGGCGTGCTGACGCTCGCCCACCCGAAGGAAATCGACGTCACTCCCCACGGCGCCGGAATCGAGCTGATGCCTTCGGCGGTGTGGTCCGGCCGCCCGCTGTTCATGCACCCCTGGCGCGACACGAACCGGCACGTCCTGATCTACCCCGCCCGGCCCGCCTTCGACGTCATCGCCCGCCGGCCGGCACGCGCGCTGGCCAGGCTGCTGGGGCCGACCAGGGCCGCGGTTCTGGTCGCGCTGCGGCAGCCCCGCACGACCGGCGAGCTCGCGCGGCTGGCCGGTATCAGCGCGCCGTCCGCCTCCCAGCACACCGCCGCGCTGCGCGACGCCGGGCTCGTCGTCAGCAGGCGCACCGGCCGGAGCGTGCGGCACGAGCTGACCCCGCTCGGCGACGCCCTCATAACCGCCAACGACGAGCCGACAGCGGATCTCAGCCCTGGTGCTTCCACCTGAGAGTGACCTCGAACCGGCGAATCGCGCCAGTTCGCGCGCACCTGCTCCGCACTGTCCACAAAGGATTTCCAGCCAGTCGCCGGGTGTGCTGCCGCGGCGGACGTTTATTCCGGGCCGGAACAAGAAATCCCTACGAACGCCGGGTGCGGGAGCGGATGACGCGGCAATAAAATGCCGTGTCCCCGTTCCCCGGTAAGCCAGTTCACCTCGGCCCGGTTGATGTCTCGGCAGTTCGGCGGACTGAGTCGTGGGCGGCGAAGTGGAGTCCCGATGTCACGTCGCTTTTCTTTGACAAGCCTGTTCATCGCGTTGACCACGGCGATACTCGGACTGGTTCCCACGAGCACCAGTGCGACAGCCGACGACGGTCCGATCACCGCCATCGTCGGTGGCCGCCCAGCGAGCGAGGCGTATCCCTTCATGGTTTACGTCGGTGGTTGCACCGGATCGCTGATCAAGGCCAATTGGGCGATCACCGCCAAGCACTGCCCGACGCCGTCCTCGGTGCGGGTGGGCAGTAATGACCGCACCTCCGGCGGCACCGTCGTGCGCGTGACCCGCGGCGTCAGCGACCCCCGGGATGACGTGAAACTGCTGCAACTGGCGAACTCGGTGCCGTATGCCCCTATTCCTGTCGCCACGGACTCGGGGCCGGCGGGCACCCCCACCCGGATCCTCGGCTGGGGCCAGACCTGTCCCCAACCTGGTTGTGGCAGTGCTCCGCGGATGAACCAGGAACTGGACACCTCGATAGTCGCGGACCAGCAGTGCGGTACCGGAGCGACCGAGATCTGCACCGACAACCCGAACAGCGGTGGTGACTGCTACGGCGACTCCGGTGGCCCGCAGATCAAGAAGGTGAACGGTGTCTGGCAGCAGATCGGCACCGACAGCGCGGGAACCACCGACAACTGTGGTGAGGGACCGTCGATCTACGTCGATATCGCCAGTAGCAGCGTGCGTACCTGGATCAGCCAACAGGTGGGCGGGCTCTGAGCACGAGTAGCCGAAGGGGACTTTCCTCTCGTGGGGCGAGACGAAAGTCCCCTTCGCCTCGCTAGTGCGCGGCCTCGTTCCAGGAGCGGCCGTAGCCGACGGAAACCTCCAGGGGCACGGCGAGCGCGTAAGCCGAGCCCATCCCCTCACGCACGAGCTTCTCGAGCTCGTCACGCTCGCCCTCGGCGACCTCGAGCACGAGTTCGTCGTGTACCTGGAGCAGCACCCGGCTGCGCAGCTTCGCCTCGACCAGCGCGCGGTGCACGTTGAGCATGGCGACCTTGATGATGTCCGCCGCGCTGCCCTGGATGGGCGCGTTCAACGCCATCCGCTCGGCCATTTCCCGCCGCTGCCGGTTGTCGCTGTTGAGGTCCGGCAGGTAGCGGCGGCGCCCGAAGATCGTCTCGGTGTAGCCGACCTTCGCGGCCTCGCCCACCACCGAGTGCAGGTAGTCCCGCACTCCGCCGAACCGGGCGAAGTAGGCGTCCATCTGCGCCTTGGCCTCTTCGGTGGAGATCCGCAGCTGCGACGAGAGCCCGTAAGCCGACAGCCCGTACGCCAGGCCGTACGACATCGCCTTGACGCGGTAGCGCAGCTCCGGCGTGATCTCCTCGGGCGGCAGCGAGAACGCCCGCGACGCCACGAACGTGTGCAGGTCCTCGCCGCTGTTGAAGGCCTCGATCAGCCCCTCGTCCTGCGACAGGTGCGCCATGATCCGCATCTCGATCTGGCTGTAGTCCGCGGTCATCAGCTCCGCGTAGCCCTCGCCCACGACGAACGCGTCCCGGATGCGGCGGCCTTCCTCGGTGCGCACCGGGATGTTCTGCAGGTTCGGGTCCACAGAGGACAGTCGCCCGGTGGCGGCGATGGTCTGCTGCAGCGTGGTGTGGATCCGGCCGTCGTCGGCGACGGACTTGATCAGTCCCTCGACCGTGGTCCGCAGCTTCGTGGCGTCCCGGTGCTCGAGCAGATGCTGCAGGAACGGGTGCTCGGTCTTCTCGAACAGGCCCTGCAGTGCCTCGGCGTCGGTGGTGTAGCCGGTCTTGGTGCGCTTGGTCTTCGGCATGCCCAGCTCGTCGAACAGCACGACCTGCAGCTGCTTCGGCGAGCCGAGGTTGATCTGCTTGCCGATCACCGCGTACGCCTCTTCGGCCGCCTGGGTCACCCGGCCGAGATAGTGCGCCTCCAGCTCGGTCAGCTGCTCGATGTCGACCGCGATCCCGGCGATCTCCAGCTCGGTGATGACCTCGAGCAGCGGGAGTTCCAGCTCCGCGAGCAGGCCGGTGCCCCCGGTCTCCTCGACCTCCTTGGCCAGCGCCACCGCCAGTTCGGCGATGGCCCGTGCCTTGACCAGCTCGTCGGTGATTTCCTTCTGCTCCAGGCCTTCGGCCCCGCCGTCGAGCAGCGACAGCTGGCCGTCGTCACCCGCGGCCTCGGACCGCAGCTCCCGCTGCAGGTACCGCAGCACCAGATCGTCCAGCTCGAAGGTGCGCTGGCCGGGCCGCACCAGGTACGCGGCCAGCGCGGTGTCCATCTCCAGCCCGGCGACGGTCCAGCCACGCGCACGCACAGCGTGCAGCGGCACCTTGAGATCGTGGCCGATCTTGCGGACCTTCGGGTCCGCCAGCCACTCGGCGAGCGCCTTGTCGTCGGTCTCGTCCATCCTGGTGACGTCGAGGTACGCGCCCTCGCCGTCCGGCGCTGCGAAGGCCATCGCCTTCAGATCCGACCGGACCGACGCACCGGTGGTGCGGAAGGACACCGCGACCGGCTTCTCCCCTTGCGCGTGCGCGGACAGCCAGGCGGCGAGCCCACCCGGCGCGAGCGCGCTCCCGCTGACCTCGAATCCCTCGTCCGCCTCGGGCTCGGCACTGCTGAGCGTCGCGAACAGCCGGTCACGCAGGACGCGGAACTCCAGCTCGTCGAAGATCCGGTGCACCGCTTCCCTGTCCCACGGCCGCAGCTCCAGACCGGACGGCCCGACCTCGAGCTCGACGTCGCGGATCAGCTCGGTGAGCTGCCGGTTGAGCGACACCGCCGTCAGATGCGCCCGCAGCGCGTCGCCGACCTTGCCCTTGACCTCGTCGACCCTGTCGATCAGCTCGCCGAGCGAGCCGAACTGGCGGATCCACTTCGCCGCGGTCTTCTCGCCGACGCCGGGAATACTGGGCAGGTTGTCCGACGGGTCGCCACGCAGCGCGGCGAAATCCGGGTACTGCCGGGGCGTGAGCCCGTACTTCTCCTCCACCGCGTCCGGGGTGAACCGGGTCATCTCCGACACCCCGCGCTTCGGGTAGAGCACCGTGACGTGCTCGTTGACCAGCTGCAGCGCGTCGCGGTCGCCGGTACAGATGAGCACGTCGAAATCGTCCGCGACCGCCTGGGTGGTGAGCGTGGCGATGATGTCGTCGGCCTCGTAGTTCTCCTTGGTCAGCGCCGGGATGTTCAGCACCCCGAGCACCTCTTCGACGAGGCCGACCTGCCCCTTGAACTCGTCCGGCGTCGTGCTGCGGTTCGCCTTGTAATCGGCGTAGGCCTCCGAGCGGAAAGTCTTGCGGGACAGGTCGAACGCGACGGCGAGGTGCGTGGGCGCCTCGTCGCGCAGCAGGTTGATGAGCATCGAGGTGAACCCGAAGACCGCGTTCGTGACCTGCCCGGTCTTCGTGCGGAAGTTCTCCGCGGGCAGGGCGAAGAAGGCACGGTAGGCCATCGAATGGCCGTCGATGAGCAGCAGTTTCGGCCGCGCACCGGTGGTGGCGGTTCCTGTGGCGTTGGCTACGGTTTGGTTCTCACTCGGGCTCACGGGAGCGAGTCTAGGCTGAGGGTCCGACACTCTTACGTGTCGCATGGGTATAGGAGCATTGTGTGACGAACCACCAGGGCAGCGAAGCCCTCCAGCCGTTCCAGGGTGTCGACCCCGCGGTCGCCGACCAGCAGCTCAACGACAAGATCGGGCTGGAGATCCTCGAGCTGACGCCCGAGCGCGTGGTCGGCACGATCCCGGTCAAGGGCAATCTGCAGCCGTACGGCCTGCTGCACGGCGGCGCGAACGCCGTGCTCGCCGAGGCGCTGGGCTCGACGGTGGCCGCGCTCAACGCCGGGGCCGACCGGGCCGCGGTCGGGCTGGAGCTGTCCTGCACCCACCACCGCGCCGTCCGCTCCGGGCTCGTCACCGGCGTCGCGACCCCGGTGCACGTCGGGCGGAGCAACATCACCGCGGAGATCGTGCTGACCGACGAGCAGGGCCGCCGCACCTGCACCGCGCGCCTCACCTGCGCCGTACTGAGCGCCGCCCCGGGGTCCTGACACACGTTCCCTTAAGGCCACCTTACGGGCGTCAGACGCCCGTAAGGTGGCCTTAAGGGCATTTCGGGGA
>NZ_JBHYJW010000024.1:0-66770 GCF_042741125.1 Amycolatopsis sp. NPDC058986
GCGTGGCTGGCCGCTGCGCGGCCAGGGTGCGGCAGGGGTGGGCGCGTTGCGCCCACCGGGTTTCCGTTGTGTGTCAAGGGGTTTCTTGGCCCACTTTGTCGAGTTTGGACAGTCACGTTTGGATTTGGAAACTCGCCTTACGAAATCGTGGTCTAGACCACTTGATTCCTTGCTTTCTGAACCCGGGAACAGCGGATTTGGAGCTTCGCTCCAAATGATCAACGCATCACGTCCGGGAGAAAGCCTTTAAATACAAGGGATAAACACCGTGTCAACTGTCCACTTTAGATCTACTGTGGACTCTCGGTGATCCCTTCCCGATGCCTCAATTCTAGCACCCCCCATCGCGTCAGCACTACCCAACACACGTACACACCTCCAGGTCTACGCACCTACACACACGTCAAACCTGTCCCCCCTCCACCACCCCGGCCGGCCGCTACGCGACCGACCAGAACCCCCCACCCCACGTCCTCGGCGAAACCGCCGGCACCCCACCACCCACCCGCATCCACACCTCACACAAACCACACACAACACACCATAAAGTCCTTACGGGGAGATCCAACCTCCCAACACCCCGCAACCCCGCCGTAGCCACCAAACAGGGCCCCCCTCGCGCAGCAGCTCGGCCTCGAGCACCCAGGGCCAAGACAACGTCCACAAGCACAACCACGAACCGGGCAAACCCCACCGCAGTGCCGACAACCTCCAACAGGCAACACATCACCCGCCAACCCCGGCTCGACCGCCTAACACGAGCATCCGGGGCCGCAGCACCAGAGGCCAGCCACGAGTTCGACGCCGCCTGTCGGGGACTTCACCATCACGTCGGAAATCACCAAGAGCACCACACCCTGCGGGCCCCGGTTCACTCCACGTCCCCACGTGCTGCGGTGGCAACGCGAACACCACCGTCGTTCACAACCGCACCTCACCGACCCCACTCGTCACCCCTTTGGCGGTATTAAAGTGTCCCACTGTGGGACAGTATAGAGGTACAGCAAGCGCCACCGAAGAGAAGCGAAACCTCAGGAGGGGATGGAAGTGACCGAGAACCGCGGAATCAGCCACCTGACCAACAAGCAGCTCGCCGAGGAAATCGCCAAGACCGAAGCAAAGATCGAGAGCGGAGAGGCTGGGCCGTTCGCCGGGAGCGTGCTGGACGTCCTCAAGGCCGAACAGGAAGACCGCGAGGGCGGCGAGTGATCTTCCGGGCGGGCCCTCCCCCCAGGGCCCGCCCGGTTCCCTTTGCTTCCCTGCACCATCTGTCTTGGAAAGAGGCTCTCCTGATGACCGCTCAGGATGCTGTGCCGGCTAACGCGATCGAGATCCGTAGTGCCCTGGATGATCCCTACGCCGCGCACGCGTTGATCGGCTACCTGCACCGCAGCAGCGCCACGCTCAGCCCCTCGTACGACGCGTGGACGGTGGACCTGGACGACATCACCACCGACGCCCCGGCACCGGTCTACCTGGGGCGGTTCGCCGACGTCGAGGCCGCGCGGGACGCGGTCGAGATCCGCTACCGCGACTGGGCTTCCCGGCAGCCGATCACCGCGAGCGAGGCGGCGAAGATCCTAGGCCTGGCCGACGGTCCCGCCGCGCGGCGGACGCTGACCCGCTGGGGGATCCCCTCGACCGGCCGTGCTCCCGGCCGGCGCGGGGAGTCGCTGTACGCGCGCTGTGTCGTTGAGGCGGCCGCGCGCAACCGGCCGCGCCGCGGCCGCCCGCCCATCGTGTGACGGCAGCGCGCGTGGCACCGGAACCCACGACTTGAGGAGAGGGTCCATGGACCTGTCCACCATCACCATTTCCCGCGCCGCTGGTTCCGCACTGTGGACAGTCGAGGTGAACGGGAAGCCGGAGGGGTCGTTCACTGACAGGGCTGACGCCGCCGCGCACGCGCTGGACGAGGTTCGGCGTGCGGGCGGCCGCGCAATTGTGGACTACCACGACGACAACGGCATGCTCGCCCGGCGGGCGCGGCTGCTGGATGCCGGGCACGCCGTCGAGGCCCGCGACGTCCGCCCCGGCCTGACGATCCAAGGCCTGCACCGCGACGGGATCGGGGACGTGACACCCACGCGGAAGATCTCGTCGCCGGACTTGGTGACCTTGCACGTCACACGCCGCGAGCTCGTCGACGGCGACCGTGTCCGCTTCGTCGACGACGCCCGGCAGCTGCGCACCGTGCCGTTGGCGCCGTCCGCACTGGTCTACGTCGCGGCACCCGAAGCGAAAGGAACCGCATGAGGCGGGGTGCGCGGTGCCGGGTAGGTACCTGCACACCTCGACCCGACCGGGGTGGCACACCCGCACCAGCGGGGACAACCCGATGAGAGAGGAGGACATCGTCGAACTTGTTGGGCGCCAACACATCGGCGCTACACACATTCTGAAACTCGTGTGAGCAAAGGAGAATGCCATGGCTGCGGCCACGATCGACCCGCCGACCACGACCGACGACACCTCGCAAGCGGAGCCGCTTCTGCTGCCCGTGCCGACGGTGCCGGTCTGTGAGTACATCTGCCCCTTGACAAAGACCACCGAGTGTCCCAGCAGCGGCACCGAGAAGTGCACGGGCTGCTGAGTACGTCCACCTGGACGCGAGGCCCTGCCGGAGACCACCCGGCAGGGCCTCGCGTCCAGGACCCTATCCCGGCACGACACCCGAGGAAATCTGTCCACTGAGGACAACATCACGCTCATCGCGCGCTGGACACAGCGCTTCACGAGATCTTCGCGGAGACCGCATACAAGCGGCCGCCATCGGCGGGGGTCGACGGTCAAAGGGAGTACCCGCTTTGGTTACGCGCACTCCCGCACCATCCCCGCCTCGGGGACAGCGTGTCTCGCCTCAACTCGGTACGGTACCGAGTACAGTACCGAGCACTATGCTCCGACGACCCGACCATCAGAAATGAGACAGTCCTCGCTGGTGGCTCAGGTGGATCCGGATGGCGTTGAGCGGTTCCGCGTCACTCGCCCCATCGACTTCGACCTGAACCAGGCGGCGCTTGCTATGCACGCCGTGCTCGATACTCCTGCCACCCGTTCAAGCGGCCGGTCACGGGTCGGCCGAAGCCGTGTTCCCGCCATCTTGCGGCAGATCGCGCGCGAGGGTTGGCCTGAAGGCTTCCAACCTGACCTGGAACGGGTGTCGTATTGGCGGCATTGGCTCGTCGACTGCGGTGCGTTCAAGACCAACACCATAGAAGGAGAAGTGAGTCCCATGTCCGAGGTGGATACCGTGTATCCAACGCCCGTGTCGCCGACCGGGTCGGAGCCGAACGTCGTGGCAGTGCTCAACCAGAAGGGCGGCGTCGGCAAAACCGGCCTCACCTCCGGGACAGCTGGGGCTCTCCGGAAGCGGAAGCGCCGGGTTCTCCTCGTGGACCTGGACCCCCAGGGCCATCTGACGACTGAGGCGCTCGGGCTGGAAGACGTGGATCCCACGAAACCGAGCTTGGCCGGTCTTCTGGCCCAGTCCGAAGACAAGAAGATGGCCGGAGTGACGCTGCAGGACCTGATCGTGACGCACTCCGGCGGCGGGCCGGGTGAAGGTCGCATCGATGTGGTGCCGACGTCGACCGAGATGTTCCTGGTTGTCCGGCAGATGTATCAGGGACGTGGCCGCCGCATCGAGTACCGGCTGGCAGACCTGCTCGACACCCTGCCCGCCGACCAGTACGACCACATCCTCATCGACTGCCCACCCTCGCTGGACATCCTGACGGACAACGCCCTGGTCGCCGCGGACGGACTGCTGATCCCGGTCGAGCTCGCACGAACCTCCGTACGCGCACTGAGCCTGCTCTTCTCGCAGATCGCCGTCGCGGAGGAACAACTCAAGCTGCCGCCCCGGACCTTGCTGGGGCTCGTCCCCTCCTTGTTCAGGCGTCCGCTGAGCGGCTACTCCAAGTACGTTGCTCCCGACATCGAGGCCTTCGAGGAACCCGAGGACGAGGACATCACGGCGGTTCCGATCCTGGCCCATCTCCCCCGCGCCGTCTCGGTGGAAGAGGCGTGGCTGCAGGGCGTGCCGATCGGGGACTACGTCCCGAAAGGCGAGCACGCGAAGATGCTCGAGCGGATCGCCATCCGGCTCGATGTCGAAGCCGGCCTCGCCGATCGCAGCGAATGGGACGCGCTTCCCCCGCTCCCCCGGCTCTCCGGAAAGAAGCTCGCCACGCAGTGAGCTCGCGCATGGACGTACCCCGGCAATACCTGATTTAGCCGCCCCTGAAGGACAGGATCATGGCAAAAAACTTCGAGCAGATGGACAAGCACAACCGGGGTAACGCCGCCAAGGCGGCGCTCGCAGCGAGGTTCGATAAGAGCCGGGCCGTCCCGTTCGACGCACCGCTCGCGAAGCTGGCGCAGAACCCGCTGAACCGGCGGGAGCAGGACGATCCCGAGGTTCAGGAGATGGCCGTCTCCCTGAAGCAAGGGCAGGAGCAGATCGCGACCGTCGTGACGCGGGAGGCGTTCCTCGAGGCATACCCGGACGAAGAGGAGAACGTCCCGGTCGAGGCAGAGTGGGTGATGTGGAAGGGTAACCGTCGGCTCGCGGGTGCCACCCTGGCTGGTTTGGACAGCCTCGAGGTGATGCTCGCGCCGGACGTCAGGACCGCGGCCGCGATCGAAGACGGAATCCTGCACGAGAACATCCACCGGAAAGACCTGTCCCCGCTGTGGGAAGGCGAGCTGTTCCTGTCGAAGATGAAGCGCGAGAACATGTCGGCGCGTGAGGTCGCGAAATGGCTGGGGAAGCCACACGGCTTCGTCGTCCAGCGGGTCGGGCTGGTGAAGAACCTGATCCCCGAGCTGAAGAAACACCTGCGGACAGGATTGCTGACTTTCAGCGCGGCACGGAAGGCCTCGGGGTTGGGCAAGGAGGACCAGGCGCGGCTGGCGCGAGTGCTCCCGCTGCTTGCTCAGTTGATCCCGGCCTACCAGGAGATGGCGCTGGCGGGGTATCTGGACGAGGCTGCCGCGGCCGATCTGGGGAAGCTTTCGGAGGCGGAGCAGTGGAACAGGTTCGTGGCGGAGAAGGGCGAGGGTGGATACACGGTATCCACCCCAGGCGAGGTGTCCCCCGGATCTGAGCGCCCGGTGGCGCTACCTGTGAGCGTGCCATCCGCAGCCGTTCCTGCCTCGGGATCGAGCTCTCGTGAGCCTGAGAGTGGATACCGTGTATCCACCCTGGAGCACACCACCAACGGCGACCAGCAGGCCGAGGACACGATCGCCGATGACCAGGTCGCCCCGCGCCTGGACCGCGTCCCGGCCCGCACGGAGACAGAACTCCACGAGGACGGGCAGCCTCAGGAGCCTGCGGAGCCTGCTCCCACCGGGGTGCCGGAGCCGTCGAACGACATGCCGACTGCCAGCATGCATCGGGAAGCGCTGCACGCACTGCTGAGTTCGGGAGACATCGAGGCCGTGGTCGATGCACTGCTGGGCGTGTTGACCGATCACCAGCTGAACCAGCTGGAGAGGGTGCTGACCGCATCCTGACGAGCGCGCCGGAGAGGGGGCCCGAGAACATCTCGGGGCCCCCTCTCCGGCGTTGGGGGTGGATACCGTGTATCCACCCCCAACGGGATGGCCACGGCGAGGCCTTCACCGATGGCTCGTGGGCGGGAACGGCGTGGCGAGGGTGGATACCGTGTATCCACCCTCGGGCTCGGACGCAGACGCAGACGCGCCTATCGCGAGGTGTCCCCCTCGCTTCCGCAGCTCGAGGCGGAGCTGCCGACCTGCAGCGCAGGACGCCGATCTGGGTGGCATACGGCCCGTCTCCAGAACTCGTGCCCCGGCGAGGTGATGGCGTCGCGGCGGGACAGCGGCCGGCCGGAGCTTGGTGGTCGGCATGCTCGCAGCACGCCCGCGGGCGTGCTGCGGGGTGGATACCGTGTATCCACCCCGCACGAGGTGTGCCGGCTCCGCCGGTGCGGGTCTGCGCTGCGACCGCCAGCGGGCTGCGCATGCTGGGCACAGTGGAATCTGGTCAGTGCGGTGTTGGCAGCAGGCCTATCGGACCGAGATGCGGGGCGGTCTCCGGCTGGTCGACTGTGGTCTGACCGGCCGTGATCTGGCGGTCGATTTGCTCGACCCATGTCACGATGCGACCGGCTGCTTCGATCAACCTCGCGCGCAGGTCAGGCAGCTCAGTCGCGGCGAAGGCCTGGCCCACGTCCTCGACCAGCAGCTCCCGCCACGAGGGTCCTGGGGGCGAGATATCTCCATCGGGGATGGGATTGCCGTCCGCTTCGAGTCCATAGGTCGCGTTGACTTCGCGCTCGAGGTACTCGGCGATCCTCTGGTCGTTCGGGTGCCCAGTGCCGTGGCGACGCGTCTCTCCTAGGGCCGCGGGGTCGTCCTGGGCCAGGCGTTCGTCCTCAAGGTCGGAGAGCACCCTTATGGTCGGGTCGATGGGTTCAGCGGTCACTGTGTTGATCCTTTCCTGACGATGACGGGCGGGAAACGAGAGCGCGGCGTCGTCCCGGCGCGCGGATGATCCGGCAGGCCGCTCCCCCGTGCCCGAAGGGTGCGGCACGTGCACGGCACGACGCTGGCGCTGGAGCCCCGCCGGCGCGGGACCGTCCGAGCGTGGCGTCGGCGGCTCATCGCTGATGGACCTCGATCTCGTAGGTGCCGCTGACGGCCCGGACGATCAGGGCCGCAGCGAAGCCTTCGTCGAGCAACTGGGTCGGTGTGGCGGAGGCGAGCTCGGCATCCATTCGCTCGATCTCGTGGCGGGGAACGCGCCGGCTCGGCCGCCGGGCGTGCTGCCGGGCGAGGCAAACGTCGAGCGGCTGGTCCACCAGGATGGCCAGCGCGGGCAGGCCGTGGGTGAGGGCAAGCGTTGCTCGGCGACGCTCAGGGGTGGTGTTCGTGCTGTCGAAGACGGTCTGCAAGCCGGAGGCGCAGCGCGCGGCGATCCGGGCGTGGGCTTCGGCGACGACCTCGGGGTTGCGGGACTGGTCACCGGAGTCGCCGGCGAGTTCGCCGCGGAGGCCATCGAGAGAGAGCACGACGTCGTCGGGCCAACAGCGGCTGGCCAGGGTCGACTTCCCAGAGCCGGCTTTGCCGAGCATGACCAGGAGGCCGGGACGGAAGGTCTCGACGAAGTCGAGAGCGGCGCCGAGGGTAAGGATGGTCGGGTCGTCACGGCTGATCATGATCGAGTCTTCCTTGCCGGGCACCCGGGCAGCAGGTTGCGGGCAGCAGGCGCAGTAGGTCGGCGCTGTGTTCGCGGCCGGTGCGTCGGGGGAGAGAAGGCCCCATTCCTCGGTCCAATCGCGGCCGTCGTCGGTGACGCCCTGGAGGATGGTGCCGCCAAGGTATCCGGTCACGAAGCCGCGGAACCCGTGGCGACGTGGTCCAGCTGGCGCGCCCGGATAACCGTGGCAACGGACCCGCTCGTGCAGCCGGTACGTCGAGTGCGCCGGGATCCTGCTCATGTCGGCTCCTGGGCCCGGTGCGGGGGATCGTTCCGCGGGCGTCGCAGTGCCCGGATGACCTGTTCGGTCTTGTCGGTGAACTCCTGCACCCAGGTGCGGTTCAGGCCCAGCCACATGTGCGGGTTGCCGGTTTGGATGAGGTGGGTTTGCTGGCTGAGGTGATCAACACGGTGCTTGTCGTGACGGCCGCCGTCGCGCAGGAGGTCGTGGTGCATGGCCCAGAACGTCGGCCAGTTGTTGGCGGGGTCGGTCAGGTCGATGCGGACGAAGGAGGGCTCCAAGCTGGACCAGGTCAGGGTGAGGTGGTAGTGGATCAGCTTCTGGCCGGTGTTGACCGCGACAATGCCGTAGGTCCCGTGCACGACATGCCGGTCCTGGTCGATGTGGTCAACGCGGATGGGACGGTGGCGGTTGCTGACCTCGCAGCTGAGCGGGGTGGTCACGCGGATACCGCCAGCGCGGCGGTTCCGGCCGCGGTGATCTGCGCGGGGACGCGGCGCCCCGCGGTGCTGGACATACACGGGGCGATGTAGCCGGCGTGGGTGAGCGCACGGGCGGCGGCCTGGTCGCAGCAGCTGAGGCCGTCGACGAACAGGTCGGGTTCGCAGCTGCAGGAGAGCTCAGCGCGGCCGGCGGCGACGGCTTTCAGAATGGCCCGGTCGCGATGGCTGAGCTGGGATGTGGTGACGAGCATCGGTGCTCCTTGGACGGTGGTCGGCGTCATACCCGGCGGCGTGGGGGCTAGGGGAGTTGTAGGCCGAGCGCACTGATGACGCCGCCGAGGAGCAGCAGGACGAGGAGCGCGCGGACCAGGCGCCTGGTGCAGGCGATTCCGATCGTGAGGATCACCAGGAGGCCAAGCTGGAGAGGAACGGGGAGCTGGTAGATGAGCCCGGCGAGATCCATGGCCGCCTCCTGACTAGTCAATACACGTACACATTAACACACGTATTAACTAGATATGAAGCGCGCCGCCGGTCGTTGTCACGGCTCGGCCTGCTGGTCGTCGTTGGTGGTGTGCTCCGAGGGTGGATACCGTGTATCCACCCTCGGCGTGCCCATGAGGCAAGCCGCGAGGTTCCCGAGGACGAGAGAGCACCAGGAGGAGAACGATGAGCCATGACGCCAGCGGTGCTCATCGCGCCCGCCTTGACGACCTCGTCACGCTGGCGCTGGGCTCCCAAACACCGCGCCAGGAACAGGAATCCCGGGATCTCGCACGGAAGCTGGCGCCGCTGTGGAACCGACGCCTCTACGAAGGCAGCCGCGCGGCATACCTGCAGATGTGGCACTGGCTCACCGACGAGCTGCCGGACGGCCGCACGCTCTCACGCGACGAGATCCTCGAGGAGCTCAAGGAAGCCCTCGACATCCTCGACGACGAGGCGGATGCACAGGTCCCCACCTCTTCGGCGCCGCCGAGCAACGTCATCTCCCTCCGCCGCTGAACACGGACTGTGGTTGGCGGCGAGGTCCCGCCGCCTCCACTGCTGGTGCAGGGCGAGATGGCCGAGCGGGTTCGGCTGTGCAGCGGCCTTCTGGCACTCGCCTCGTCTCCGCGTCCCGAGTGCACCCTCGAACGCCACAAGGCAGCGCCCGATTCGATAGAGGGACACCTCGTTCGGGGTGGATACCGTGTATCCACCCCGAAGTCCTCTCGGCTCCGCCGCGAATCTGAAGTCAGCGTCCGGGGAGAGAGTCGCCCATGTTGATCTCGTCGATCCGGTCGACGAAGAAGCCGAAGTCGCGGCCGTCGTAGAGATCGTCGCCAAGGCCTGCGTACCGGTCGCCGGTGAGGTCCGACTCGATCAGTTGGTGAACTTGGGAGGGGTCGACGCCGCGGGCGAGCAGGTCCTCGATCTGGCTTTGGGTCTCGGGCTGGACCTCGTGGTTGACGACGCGATCGACCTCGTACTCCGGGGTCGAGGTCGTGGCCTTCACGCGGATGTGGCCGCTGGTCTGCATGACCAGCGGCTGTTTTCCGGACTGCCCCAGCAGCTGGCGTGCCTGCAGGTGCCGCTGCCGGACCTCGTGCTTGTTGAGCTGGTGCACGGCGTCGCCCTTGGCCTGCACCGGTTTGCGGACCCAGCTGCGGATCGTGGACTCGCTGCGGCCGGTCAGCGCGGCGACCCCGCGGGTTCCGCCGAGCGCGCGGACGGTGGCGCGGCGGGCTTCCTTCGCCAGCGTGTCGGCGAATCGGGAGCTGGGGGCGTGCCGGCCCGCTGCCCAGTCCCGGACGGTGCGTTCGGAGGCACCGGTGGCGCGGGCGGCTTTGGCGACTCCGCCGAGGTCCCGGACGAGGTCGGCGGCGGCGCGCTCGCGGCGGCCGGTCAGGTAGTCGATGCGGTCGCCGAGGTCGCCGCGCTGGGCGCCGCCGGTGTACCAGTCGACGAGTTTCTGCGCGGCATCGGTGCGGTGGGTGTCGAGGCCTTGCGGTAGCGCCTGGGGGCGGCTAATGCGTTTCCAGCTCATTGCGCGATTTCTCCGCCGGTGAGTTCGTGGGCCGGTGTGCCGCTTGCGATCGCTTCGCGGTGTGCGTCGGACAACTGCCGGACGACCTTGACCTGGTACTGGCCGAGCAGCCCGGTCATTTTGCCGAGTACGGCCTCGGACGGGTCGTTAACCAGGAGCACGACCTCGTCGATCTGCAGGCTCGCGATGAGCAGCCCGTTGTACAGGGCCCGCCGGATCAAACCCCACTGCCGTACGTAATGCGACCCTTTGGCGGTTGACAACCAGGTGGCCTGGTGTTTCCAGGGGCGTTTGCTGTTCAAGATCCGATCGGTCGCCGGGCCCTCGGCGGTCTGCAGCATCGCGGCGTACACCCGCTTGAGGACGCGCGCTTCCGGGCCGTGGCCGTGCGGGTCGAACTTGTCGATCGCGTAGCGGGTGTCGCGCAGCGTGGTGTACCACTCGCCGTCGAGCAGCCGTCCCTGGGCGGGGAAGAGCCAGGCTTCGACGTCCCGGTTCTCCGGGTCCGGCTTCTCGGGGGTGACCAGGGTGCTGGGGCTGGCGCCCCAGCCGAGCGTGGTGTTGCTGGGGTTGTCCTGGTAGAGGAACCCGGCGGCGAGGCTCGAGGGCAGCCAGGCCAGCCGCTGCTCGGTGGGGGACTGTTTGGCGTGCAGCGGCGGGATCCGCGGGTCGTCGGCGGGCGGGAGCCACAACCGCACCAGCCCGGCGGGCAGCGACTCGGGGGCCCGCAGCAGCTCCCGCACGGCGTCGGCGCCGAGCACGTGCCGCATCTCGGTGCCCTCGGGCAGGTAGCCGAGAAGCGATTCCTTGGCGGCGGCAACCCACGCGGCCTTGCGGTCCACGTGGACTGCGAACGCAGCCTGCCGGATGCGGTCGAGGTCGGCGCCGGTCGCGGGGGAGGAGCGGGTCCAGCGGGACCAGGTTAGCTGCGGGACGAGGTCGGCCGCGCGTACCTGGCCGGTGAGCTTCGGCAGTTCCCCGGCGCGGGTCAGCACGTGGCCCTTGCGGGCTTTGCGGCCGCGCTGGGCGCGGTCGTAGATGTCCCACCCGACCTGCGCGGGGTTGCCGCGCCATGGGCCGTGGAGCTGATCGGCGAGGTAGCCCATGAGCCGGGCGGCCTCGGCGGCGTACTGCTGCTCGTCGAGGTTCTCGTCGAGGATGCCGAGCGGGTGGGCGTCCTCGCGGCCGCGGCTCCACAAGTACTCGTAGGGGGCGAGGACGAGATCGAAGGCGCGCTGGTCGCTGGTACGGCGGGCCCGGTTCTCGACGGTGAGCTCGCCGATCTCCCAGCCGCGGTCCCGGGCACGGGCCACGAAGGCCTCGGTGAGTGCGCGCAGCCGCTCGCGGACCTGGTCGCGTCCCTCGTCACCGGGCAGGCCCGGGTCGGCTTCGGCGACGAGGCCGAGCTGCAGGCACATCGAGTCGGTCAGGATGAGCTGGCCGATGCCCTGGGGGTGGCCGATGCGCAGCCGGTCGCCGGCGTCGAGGACGTCGAAGGCGTCGGTGATCGGCACTCCGCGGTAGCGGGTCCCGTCGGGTAGGTAGATGCCGCTCGGGTCGAGGACCGCGCAGGTGGCTCGGTAGCCGGTCGGCGCCGGAGCGATGGGGCCGGTCAGCGGGACCCGATCCTCGACCACCCCGGTTGCCCGCGCGGCAGGTCGCTGCGGGTACTCCGGTTGGGCCGGGGTTTCCGCGGCGGGGGGTGTCGTCGGTTTCGGCGAGGGGGGAGGCACCGGCGGGGCGGGCTCCGGGGGAGCGTCGAATACGCAGCCCGCATGGACCCAGCCGCCCCGATCGAACGCGCGGGTCATCTCCTGGCAGACCCGGCAGTCCCCGTAGCGGTCCTCGGTGATCCAGATCGGGCCGTGCGGGCCTTCCGGGCTGATCATGCTGACCGGAGCCGCCGAAGACCTCTCCTCTTCCTTCCCTCCTTCGTGCATCGCACACGCGCTCTCTTCGAAATCAGTGGGGACAGTGGGGACCAGGGTGTCCTGCGGGGTGTTTTCGGGCACATCAGTCCTGGTCAACGGCGTATCTTGCCGGTCCCCATTCTTGCGGGAATCGGTGGGGCCAGGTGGGGACGATGGGGACCGATCCAGCGGTGGGGACGAGGCGTCCCCGGGGGAAGAGTCGTCGTCCGGAGTGGTCGCGGGGCCGCTGGTGTCGGTGAGGAGCCGGGGGTCGTCGAGGATGAAGATGTACGGCCGGATCTTGGACTTGGACGAGGGGACCGGCTTGAAGCTGGCCTGATAGCGCGAGGCCTGGTCGTTGTCGACGACCAGGCGCCGGTGATCCCGCAGCTGCCGCAGCGCGGGGTAGAGGTTGTGGATCCCTGCGTCTGCGGCGATGGTCTGCAGGGCCTTGGTGGTGACGGCGACGTCCCCCTTGTAGTCGGGGTCGTTGACCAGGGACCAGCCCTCGACCTCACGGGCGACCTGGGGTCCGTTGCCGAACTCGCCCTTGAGGTAGGAGATGTAGACCGGGCGGGTCGGGAAGGCGGCGGGACGGGAGAGCATCGCGTCGGTCACCGCCGCGAGCAGTCGCTCGTCCGCGCTCGCGCCACGTTCGCGCAGTTCCCCGACGAGCTCGTCGAGCAGGATCTTCCCGATCTCGATCGCTGCCTCGTAGAGCCCGTCGACGTTGCCGACGAGCCGCTCGAGCTTGCGGGTGCCCGCGGCGATGAGCGCCAGGTGCTCGGCGATCGTCTCGGGGACGCCGCCGTCGGGCATGCCGATGTCGTCCTCGGCGGTCTCGATCAGCTCCGCGAACTCGTCGAGTCCGGGTTGGGCGACCAGCCACCGTAGCGGCCAGCCGTAGGCGCGGCGGCTCAACCGCTTGAGCTCCTTGGCGTCCTTGGCGTCGCGGGTGATCGGGGTGGCGACCTCCAGGACCCGGGCGGCCGTGCCCTCGTTCGCGACCTCGCCGAGGATGCTGTCGTTGGAGGCGGAGAACAGGATCGAGTGCCAGGCCGCGCTGGTCTTAGGGGAATGCCCGTCCTTGCCGCCGATGGTGCGCTGCGCGCCCTCGGTGATCTGGAAGACCAGTTTCTCCAGGTCGCGGCCCTTGATCCCGGCGGCCGCGAGCTCGTCGAAGAAGCTGGGGAGCATGGCGCGGTTGCCCAGGGTCTGGGTCAGGCCGATCGCCGAGGTGTTCCACGCGCGGATCAGCTTCTTCGGGTCCCCGTACACGGCCGCGCCGACGGCCAGGCCGGTCGACTTGCCCCGCCTGGCCTGCCCGGTGCCCAGGAACACGAAGCTCTGGCGCTCCAGCGGCCGCACGTAGATCGCGCCAATCGCCGCGCCCAGGAACAGCGCGAGCTTCGGCGCGGCGATCGCGTGCTCGATGATCTTCCGCCAGGTCTCCCGGGCGGCCTCTTCCTCGCCGGTCTGCTCGCCGTAGCCGACCGCGCCGACGTCGACCGGCGGCATCTCGATCTGGCCCCGTACCCAGCGGGGCACCAGCTCGCGCAGCTGCGCATGCTCGCGGGCCGTGTGCCGGATCGCCGTGGCGGCCGCCTGCAGGACCTTGCTGTCGGCGGAGAGCGCGACGTCGAGCTTGTCGGCCCAGACGCCGGTTTTGACGTCGTCATCGTTGACGATCGAGACCTCGTCGGCCTCGGCCAGCTTGGTCATCGCGATCCGGTAGCTCACCCCCGCCGAAGCCCCGTCACCGGTGCGGGCCTTCAGCCGCTCGAGCACGTAGGGGAGCGGGGCGACCATCTGCCAGACCCCGCGGTTGTACCGGTAGACACCGCGCCGCAAGCCGTCCCCGTCGTCGCCGGTGGAGTACGCCCACGACCCCGATCCGGTCGGGATCGTCCACGCGGGCTCCGGCGGATCCACCTCCTCGCCCTCGACATCGTCGCCGATGAACGGCACGGAGTTGCGGGTGTGCTTGCGCCGTTGGTTCGCGAGCTCGTCGTCGGGCGGCGGAGTTAGCCGGGTGGTCAGGTTCTCCGCGACCGCGACGAACCCCTGCCGGACCTCGTCGTCGGTCACCTGGTCGAGGTGCGCGGCGACGATCTCGAGCAGCCGTCGCGCACGCGTGACGTCCCCGCCGTCGACCAGCGTGCCCGCTGCCGCCAGCTGCAGGTCGACGAACGCGGCGACCGGGTCGACCTCCACAAGCTCGTCGACGCCCTTGCCCGCCGCGACATGCTCGGTGAAGTCCTTGCCCTCCGCGGGAGCCAGCACCGTGTAGGAGGCGGCGAGCGCCTCGCCGTCGTCGGGGTGCAGCAGGCTCCGGACATGGATCGCGTGGCCGTACCCGGCGACGTCACGGTCGACGACCTGCACGACGTGCGCGCCCCGCAGCTGCTCGGCGTGCTCGAACAGGAACTTCTTCGCGCCCTGGGCATTCGTCGTGCCGACGAGCTCGAGGTCGCGCGCGGTGTCGGCGTCCTTCTCGCCCTCGAACAGGTAAACCGGCGTGCCGGCGGCGATCGCGGCCGCGACCTCGGGAGCGCGATAGACCAACGGCTCGAACCCGCCGCTGACCCACCGCCGCTTCGCGTCGTCGAATCGCTGCTGGCTGAACTTCTTCGCGATCCGCTCGCCGGCCGCGTCGAACTCCTCCCGCCGGACGACCTTGCCACGTGGGGTCCCGTCCGCGCGCTGGTACACGTACGTCGTGCTCTTCCGCGACGCAACCTCGCGATCCTGCGGCCCCTTGCGCTTCGATGCGCTGGCCTTCGCCGAACCGGCGCTGGGGGCGCGGCGAGGGGCAGCGGGCCGCGCCGCGTTGCCCCGCCGCGCCGCGGTCCCCGAGCTCGAGCGGCGCTCGGCGGGAAACTCGCGGTCCTCATCGAACAGGTCGCGAACAGAGAGGTTCGCGGCGGCGAGGACGTCGCGGTCATCGCAGCCGCCGAAGCAATTGACGCTGGTCTTGCCCTTGACGGGGTCGTATCGGATCGAGACGGAAGGAGTGCGATCGTCGTGCGAGGGGACGGGGCAGCAGACCTTGATATAGCCGGTGCCGCGCTCGATTTTCGGGCCACTCACAGCGGTGATAGCGGACACGACGCGGTCGTATGACGCGCCGTGGCTACCACTGAGTGCGGACAATGTCGTATCCTCGTGCATGTAGGGCGGGCGCACCGGCGGCTGAAGCCACCAACGCGCTTGGTCTTACCGAGCTGGAAAGGCCTCTCCTCAGCGATTCGCGGCCAAACGATCACGCTGAGCGGGGGGCCTTTTCGTTGTCTACATCCTGAGCTCCAAGGTCGGTCGGGGCGTCACCACGATCATGCCCCCAGCTTCAACTGGATCTGGGCCGGGGCTGGTTGTTCGTCCTCGAGGAGATCGTGGGCTGCGGCGAGCACCTTGGCCAGGTAGCGGTTCAGCGGCATCTTGAGCTGTGCAGCGCGCTCACGGTACACAGCCATGTGGCTACCCTCGGTGCGCAGCGTGATCTGCGCGACCTCGTTGTAAAGGGGGTCCGGCCCCGGGCGATCACCAGCCATGGGGCTAACCCTGACTCAGAATCGCGATTTGCGCCAGCTCGACACACCACAAATCGCCGAACGGGTTCGATCAGGCCACGTCGAGGTGTCCCCGGTTCGGCGCGCAGGTGCTCGCGATGTGCTGAAGCAGCAGGTCAGCGGCCTGCGCGGCATCCCACCAGCCGGGGCCCGGCGCGGCGGCGCCCCGCCGCCGCTGCGCCTCGATATACGCCTCATGTAGCACGTCGGCGATGGCATCCCGGTCGATGACCTCGCCGAGCGGCGTGGTGATCCCGTCCTCGGTGACGGTGACGTGCGCCTTCATGACAACCTCCCTCGAGCCACGAGTGGCTCGTCGTGCTCCGCTCGATCGCGAACGGCCTTGGCCCCAGGAAAACGATCACCCGGAAAGTCAAGCTCGGGAAGAGTGCGATCACGATCGCACCCCGCCCAGGCGGGCCGTAACCAGGGAATTTCGTGCAACACTCGGGGTGGAGATGAGGAGAAGGGATCTGTGGTGAGCGAACCGCTGAGCGACCTGTACGGGCGCCCGCCGTGGGCAGTACGGATCCGTCAGGACCGGACCAGCCGGGGCTGGACCGTGGCGGAGGCCGCGGAGAACCTGCTCCGGCACGCCCGCGCCCGCGGCGACCGGAACGAGAAAGACCTCCCCAGCAAATCCACTGTGGTGCGCCGGTGGCGCGGCTGGGAAGCCGGCGAGCACAACCCGGACACGTCCAGCGACGACTACTACGCCCCGCTGATCGCACAGACCCTGGGGACGACCCGCTACGCCTTGTTCCCGCCGGCACCCCGCGAGGTGCTCGGTGGCGACCTCGTCGTGCCCAGCGAGATGGAAACCGCCGAGATCCTGGCCCGGATGCAGGCCAGCGACGTCGACCGGGTCACCCTCGAGGGCATCACCCGCACCGTCGAGATCCTCTGCTCCGAATACCCCTACATGCCCAGCGACCAGCTCGTCGCCGAGGGACGATCGTGGCTGCGACGCGTCGTCGCGCTGCGCGGGCACCGCCTGACCCTTGACCAGCACCGGGAACTCCTGGTGCAAGCGGGCTGGCTCGCCCTGCTGGTCGGATGCGTCGAAAACGACATGGGTCGGCGCAACGCCGCCGAATCGACGCGGCGCATGGCCGAAAGCCTCGGCAAGGAGTCGAAGAACGCCGACATCCTCGGCTGGGCACATGAAATGACCTGCTGGTTCCGGCTCACCGACCACGACTACAAGGGCGTGATCGCCGCGGCCGAAGCCGGCTTGGAGGTTGCGGGACACCAAAGCGTCGCGGTCCAGCTGCTCGCCCAGGCCGCCAAAGCTCACGCTCGGCTCGGCAACCGCAGGGAGATGGAGAAGGCACTCGAACGTGCCGGCCGGATACTGGACGCCTTGCCGTATCCGACCAATCTGGACAATCATTTCAACGTCGATCCGTCCAAAATCGACTACTACGCTCTGGATTGCTGGCGGATCCTCGGGGTCTACCCGGTCGCCGCTCGCTACGCCGACGAGGTCATTCGCACCAGCACCGCCTACGACGGCACCGAGCGCAAACCCATGCGCATCGCCGAGGCACGCCTGACCCTCGGCGTCATCGCCGCGTACCAGGGCGACGTCGACGAGGCCGCGCAGATGGGGCAGCGGGCGCTCAGCGGGGATCGCCGCTCGCTCCCGAGCTTGCTGCTGGTCGCCAACGAACTCGGCACCATCATGTCCGCGCGCTACGGCAAGACCCCGGAAGCACGGAACTACCTCGAACAACTGCACGAGCTGAGTCGCAGCGCATGACCGTCCCGTGAGGCCCGGATACTGTCCGGGCCTCACGTGTTCGGCCCGGCGATCTCCGGAGTGACGGTGCCGCCCGCTCTCAGCCCGGTTCATAGCCTGTCCAGATCTCCGGTCGTGCCCACTGGGTGACCGTCCGAACAATCTCCGAGACTGTGCCCTCGGTGACCGGATGTTGGATCGGCTGCGGCGGCAGCGAGAGCGGATCGCGGTAGTCGACGCGGCTATCCGCCCGGTACGCCTCGGCTTCGGTCGGCGAATACACCAGCACGACGTCGACGACATCGTCGATCCCCCGCCACACCCGCTCGTAGTACAACGTGACCGTCCGGGCACGATCGCCGAAGACCCGGCGGCCGAGGAAACCGACCTGGCGAAGCCGGTGCAGATCCAAGATCCAGGCTGGCGTGGTCATGACGGCCCTGCCTGAGCGCCGTCACTTCCCGTGCTGCGGCGACCAGAGGAACGCGCGACGACGTCGCTGATCAGCTCAACAGTGGCTTCCTGGGCCGAAGTGGGGCGAGAAGCCCGCTCCAGCTCGGCCGCGACAGCGCGCAACCGGGCCAGCGACTCGTCGTACTCGGTGCTCATCGCCACCGCCGAGCGAGGCGTCCGAGCAACGAGCGGACCGGTTCATCGCCATGGCGCGCCGACGATCGCGAGGTCGCTACGGCGGTTCGTCGGCTGACGCAGGCTGTACAAGGTGGGCCGGGCGCCGTGCAACACGAGGCGGGATACACGATGGCGCCGCACTGTGCCGTGTAGATCCCGTCGCCTTCATAGAATTCTGGCTCGGTCACGTCGTGCGCCCGCCCGTCCTGAACGCTGGTCAACGGCAGCGTGCCTACGGGTTCAGCCACGACGAACATCCCGTAGCCGACGAGACAGTCGATACGAACGGGCGATATCGAAGGTGGTCCACACGGCGACGCCGACAGCAAGAAGCACGATCGGAGTCAGCCGCGACAACATCTCCCACATCGGCGCCTCCCTCTTGTGGGAAGCGGCGGCCCGCCCAGGGGGAGGGGGTTACCAAGGTGGCGGGCCGCCGCTTGCTGCGTTCCCTGACTGAGATAGAGCTCTGACCTGCAGATAGTCAGGGAGGTCTTCAGTTGAGCACCTGACGGCGCGGCATTTGCTGAAGCGGGACAGGCCCTTACTTCAGCTGCCGCGCCGCCAGGGGGCTACCGTGGTAGCGCGAACTAGTTAGGTAGCCACGACGAAATCTAGTGCACTAGCGCACGAGCGCGCTAGTGTTCGGCGTGGTCTTTTCGGGTGAGTCGTGGGTTCCGTCGCGTCCCGTGACCGAGGAGGTAGCGCCGTTGGTCGAGTCGAGTCCGACCGTGCTCAAGTCCCGGATCGGTGCCGATCTGCGGAAGATGCGCGAGGAAGCGGGCATCAGCAGAGCCGAGGTTGCCGCGCGGTTCATGAAGGCAGCGGCGTGGCCGGGACACATCGAAACCGGCCTCTACCAGCCGAGTGTCGGCGACATGGCGATGATGCTGGAGTGGTACGGCCACCCCGAACGCACCGACTTCTACACCAAGCTGTTGGCTCGGGCGAAGCGCGGCAAAGACTGGTGGAGTAGCGAGCTGTTCGTCGACGCGGCGCCCGGGTGGTTCAACTTCTATTTAGGACTTGAATCCATCGCGGAGGGCCTGGACGGGTACGACGCAATGGTCCCGCCCGGCCTGCTGCAGACCGAGGACACCGCGCGGGCGATCATCCGCGGTGCTCGACCGGATCTTTCTGACCAGGAAATCCGGCGACGTGCGGCGCTGCGCGTGGCGCGTCAGGATGCCCTCCGGCATCGCGAGGACGGCGATCCTCTGCGGCTGAACCGTGTGATCGACGAGTTCGCCCTGCGGCGTCCGATCGGCGATCCGGGCGTGCACCGGGCGCAGCTGCTGCGGCTCGCCGAGGCGGCCGAGCAGATGCCGAATGTCGAGCTACAGGTACTTCCGGTCAGCGTTGGGGCGCACCCGAGCATCGAGGGCACGTTTACCGTGCTCGCTTTCCCGCCCGAGTACGTCGACGACACAGGCATGGTTTACGTCGAGAACCGCGAGGACGGCATCTACTACAAGCTCGAACAGCAGGTCCAGGGCTTCAAGGACGACCTGAAGATCCTGCGCACGCTGGCACTCAAGCCGGACAAGAGCATTTCGTTCATCCGTACCTTGGCGAAGGAGATCCACCCGTGAGCACCACCCCCGGCTACGACCCGACCCGCTGGTACAAATCCAGCTACAGCGGAGATAACGGAGGCTGCGTCGAGCTAAACGACAGCGTCCCCGGCGTCATCGGCGTTCGGGACTCGAAGCTCGGTAACAACAGCCCTATCCTTACATTCCAGCCTCAGGAGATCAGGATTTTTCTGCGCAGCCTTAAGGACGGCGAATTCGGCTACCCTGTCCAGTGATGGCGAGTTTTCTTCACTTGGCGCGGGCAGGTCGAGGAGCCGGGAGCATGATCAGCAACGCAGCGCAGGAGCAGTGATGGACGCGGACGCGGCGTGGGCCGCACTCAGCAGCACAACCGCCGGGTGGACAAAGTCGAGCTTTTCCGGCGGTCAAAATGGATGCGTAGAGACCAACCGGGTCGTTCCCGGCTGGGTCGGCGTCCGCGATTCGAAACTCGGTAAGGAAAGTCCTCTCCTGGTACTCGGCACCACAGCGGCTGCAGCTCTTCTTTCCGTTCTGCAAACAGGACAGTAGGATTTCTGTGGTGGGCGGAAATCTGCTGTCCGCCCACCACGAGGACGGCATCTACAAGCCGGTGCGGTCACGTCGGTCGCGGTGTAGGCGATGGTCTTGGGCTTCGGGGGGTGCCCTGGACGCGCAGCTCCCGAAGCACCCGTTGGTGATTCGTGGCCTTGCTGAGGTACTGGACGGGTGGGCGCGCAGCACCGCCTCGACCTGCCCGGTGTCGACCGGGTTCGGTCCGCCGGCGGCGATCCGGTCGGCTGCCCTGCTCCATAGCCGCAGTTCGCGCGGGTCCCGACCTCAGGCCTTCACGAAAGCGACGACCTGCTCCCGTTCCGGACATCGACCCGAGGAGCTGTGTGTTGAACAACCAGGGGTCCCTGCTGCCTGATCTCGGCGCATGTTCTGGGCACTGCCGAGAACATCCCGAACACGTCTACATCCTATGCTTCGGACGACCGGTCATCGTGACCGACCGCGACTACCTGCGCGA
Organism: Amycolatopsis sp. NPDC058986; assembly: GCF_042741125.1. Taxonomy (NCBI): domain Bacteria; kingdom Bacillati; phylum Actinomycetota; class Actinomycetes; order Pseudonocardiales; family Pseudonocardiaceae; genus Amycolatopsis; species Amycolatopsis sp. NPDC058986. Next base: position 20,381 of record NZ_JBHYJW010000024.1, read on the forward strand.
GGACCATTCGCACGACTACCCGATCACACACTACGTCGGCTACACCCGCCAGTTGCCGATACGACGGATCCGATCGCACGGTGCCCGCTCCGCGCACCACGTCGCGAAGATCCAACCCGGCACGATGGACGACGAGAACAACATCAAGCGCCACGAGTTGTGCCCGAAGTGCGGCCGAAGCCTCTGGTACTACGCGGAAAGCCCCACCTACCCAGGTTGACAGGGCGAGCGATCAGGGCGGTCATCGAGCCCGGGGCCAGGTGCAACCGCAGCAGCTCATCTCGGTCGATCGGGGGACCGGCCGAGGAACGGGCCGTGTATGGCGAGTGGCGCCGGGTGCGGCTGCGCCCCCGGCCCCGAACGCGAGGTGAGTCAGCAGCGCGGTCGCAGCTTCAACCGCAGAGGTTTCACTGCTTTAGCAAGTTGTGTATGCTTAGTACTTGCATAGCTATACCCTGTGAGGGGCTGGTGCCGCACCGGCTCGCTTCGGGAAGGGTGCCAGAGCCCAGTAGCTGTAACGCTTTTGCTGTAAAAGCCTGGCGCGTCGAACTTCTCGTTGAACCCCGGCCGACACTACGGCGACCACAGCGAGGGGAGTTCCTATGTCAGAGGAAACAACGGTTCTTGACCGCCTCACTGCGGATCTGTTCGCTCTCGATACCCGAGCGGTTCCGGTTCTTGACGTCGCCGGGTCGAATACGACCACGCAATGCACCGACGACGGCTGTTCGTCCACCTGCACCAGCGTGGGTTGCTCGGCTACCTGCAAAAATTGCAAGTAGAAAACCCGCTCGTGCGCTCGAGGCTGTTTACGCCGTTACCGGGCGCTGCGGTGTTGGCGCGCATCCCGCTGTGTCCAGCGGTCCGTGATCTTGAGAATTCCTCCCTCGACCCCACCGTGGTCGAGGGAATCACACTCACCTCACGCCAGGCCGAGCCTGTGGTCCTCGGCGTTTCCGGCGATGATCGCGTCGCGGCGACTGTCCGCGCCTACGACCTTCGGGCGCGGCTGCGTCCGACACCGCGATCGGTGTTTGCCGGCGTTCAGGTGGTGGACGTCGCCGAGCGTGGCTGCGTGCTACGCCTCGGCGGCCATCACCGCCCCCGCAGCGCCCCCAGTCCTGTGTCACTGACGGCCCTCGCAGACCGGCTTCTGCACGTTCCCGGCGTGCTCGAGAGACTCACGTTCACCACGAACAACTTGGTTCGCCGCCGCGGCGAGCGGTTTGAGCAGGAGCAGCAGCCGCGCGATGACGGCACGCCGCAGCTGGTGAGCATCCGTGCGACAGCGGCAAGTGCTCTGGTCCTGCGTTCGTGTGAGCAGGGAGCCCGGTACGACACCGTCAGCGCTGTTGTCGGCGCTCGTTGGCCAGCCGTTCCGGAGTCGACGCTTCGGAGCATGATCATCGAGATGACCCGGCAGGGGTTCCTGTTGACCGACCTGCTGCCCGTCGATATGGGCGACGATCCCCTTTCACATCTGCTGTCCCGGCTACCCGACTGCTGCGATGTCCACGGCGAGCTGAAGGATCTCCGATCCCACCTCGGCGCCGCAGACCTGCTTCCCGTGGGGTCGGCGCCCCGTCTCGCGGCGCTCACAGCCGCACGGCGGAAGTCCGCGCGCATCTGCGGACAGGACAATCCGCTCTGCGTCGACGTCGCCGCCGACGCGGCTATTACCGTGCCGCGTTCCCTTATGGAAGACGCTGCCGAGGCCATCAGCGTGCTGTGGACGATGAGCTGCAGCAAACCGACGCTCGGCGCTTACCACGCCCGTTTCGTCGAGCGCTGGGGCCACGGCCGAGGTGTCCCGCTTCTCGACGTCACTGACCCGGTCATCGGGTTGGGGGACGAGGGCATCGAGACCGGCACTGAATCCGCGCCTATGTCTCCAGTACGCCTCGGAGTTCTCGCCGCGCTGCTCGGCGACGCGACCGCCCACGGTCGGACGGAGATTGTCCTGGATGACACCACCATCAGCGCGCTTGCAGCGCCGGGCACCATGGACCGGCCGCCACCGGGCGCGGAGGTGTATGCCCGTGCTCTCGCCGCCTCGGAGCACGATCTGGTTGCGGGGCGACTGCATCTCGCGCTCTACGTGGGCGGCACTCAGGAAGCAGGATCCAGTGCCGGCCGATTCACCTCGCTGCTCCCAGACAGCCGACTGCGGGTAGCCGGATCGCCAGCGGGTGCGCTCGTCGCCGAAGTGGTGGTCCGGCCTCGCATTCCGGTCCTGTCGACGATCGCACCGCCGACCGGGGTAGCCCCGCTTAGCATCCCCGTCGGTGTCCCTGCCCGGCCGGGTGATCTGAGACTCGACGACTTGCTGCTCATGGCGGACGCCGAACGCCTCACGCTGTGGTCCCGAGCTCGCAGGTGCCAGGTCATGCCGGTCCTCAACTCCCGGATCGGGCCGCGTTATCTCTCGCCGGAAGCCCGGCTGCTGGGGTTGCTGGGGCGATCCGGATGTCGACCGTGGCTGCTGTTCTCGTGGGGCCCGCTGGCCGATACCGCGTTCCAGCCGAGGGTGCGGTACCGATCGACGATCCTCGCGCCCGCTCGGTGGCGGTTGCCGAAGCACTTGATGGACGCCGCCCGCGACCCCGCGGCCTGGAGCGCGCAGTTGCGGGACTGGCAATTGTCCACCCTCCCGCAGCCACCGACCGTCGTCGTCACGGATGACGACGAACGGCAACTCCCGCTTGATCTCGACGTTCCGGTGGATGTGGAACTGCTGCGGCGCTATGTACGGCGCGGGCTGGCCGCCGTCACCGAACAGCCCGGCGGCAGTGGCTCCGTCCAGGATGTCGTTGCTGGACCGACCGGTCGCCATCTGCTGGAACTTGTCATTCCCCTCGCCGCCACGGCATCCCTTCCGGCCCCGGTCAAGCCGATCATCTCGCTATCGCGGCGAGCCGGCGCAGGGAACTACCTGCCCGGGGGCCCCTGGCTGTCGCTCGCAATTGGTGCCCCGGCCGCCCAGCACGACGAGATTCTCGCTGCTCTCGCTGAGATCCTCCCGGGCATGCGCCCGATGTTCGACCGCTGGTTCTGGTTGCGCTACCGAACCCAGGCCATCGGCCCGCATCTGCGGGTTCGTTTCCATGGGGACCCGGCCGTACTGGGCAGCGAACTTTTGCCTGAGATCTCCCGATGGGGTGCGCGCGTGGTGGCAGACGCTCTCGCCTCCGGATTCATCGTCGAGCCCTACGACCAGGAGATCGAACGCTACGGCGGATCAGCGGCTATCGAGGCGGCGGAGGAGGTCTTCGCGGCCGACAGTGACCTGGCGCTGACCGTGCTGGCCGAGGCCTGCGAGCCTGACCGAAGGCTGGTCGTGGCCGCGCTGACCGCAGCGTCGGTGGCAAGGACTCTTGCCAGCTCCGCTCCCGCCGCGCTCGGCCGCCCCCGGCTCGACCGGGCGGTTCACCGCCGCCTCGCCGAGCTGCGCCGTCTCGTGAACGCTGCGGCCGGCGATGGCACGGCCCCTTCCTATCCCGGGTGGGACCGGTACATGGGCGCGCTGCGCGTGTACCGCGACCGCCTGCCCGCCACCCGGCGCGCGGACTGCGCCTCCTCGGTGATCCACATGCACGCCAACCGGTTGCTCGGGAACACGGCCAGGGAACGGGTGGCCAGGGTTCTGGCCACGAGTCTCCTTGCTCGCGAAACCGCGCCACGATGATCAGTGATCCCGTAAAGGCCGCGGCCCAGCGGCAGTGCGTGGCCGTCGCCGAGCGGCTACTACACCCCGACACGATCACGTCCGCTCTGCCTGCGGGGATGGCGAGCACTCTCGCCGACGGCCACCCAGGAACGGCGTTGCTTCACGCCCGGTTGGCGATGGTGCACGTTGATTTCGCGACGGCGGCGGAAAACCACTGGACGCACGCCGCACGCCATACTCTGCGGGGCGTCAACCGTCTCGGCGTTTTCCACGCCGGCGCTGGCCTGGCCGCGTCGCTGATCATCGGCGTCCCGTATCTCCCCGATCCGGCGGGCCACGCCACAAGCACGGCGCGCGCCGCTCGCTGGTTGTCCGAGCAGGCCGTTGCCCTCGCTGAGCGCCATTGCACAGCCCTCGCTCACGGCACGGGGCATACCCCCTGGCACGTCTACGACGTCATCACCGGGCTCGCCGGGACCGGCAGGGTCCTGCTGGCCGCCTACGAGTCGGGGCACGTCGTTGCCGAACCCGGGCTGCTCGCGGCGCTCACCACGCTCACCGCGCTGCTCCACGACGGCGTCGAACGCCGACCCGGCTGGTGGCTGCCTGCCGATCGGCACCCGGCTGCGGTCACCGTCCATTCCTCCGGGGCAGCGACCACCGGAATGGCCCATGGAATTGCGGGACCTCTCGCACTGCTCGCCACTGCGCACCTAGCCGGCTTCACCGTTACCAACCAACGAGAAGCCATCACCCATGGCGCAGAGTGGCTGGTGCGCTGGCGCGACGAGCGCACCAGGACCTGGCCCCCGCAGATCACGGGCGACGAGCTCGACGCCGCGCACGCCGCGCCACCAGCCGGACGCACGGACGCCTGGTGCTACGGCATCCCCGGCATCAGCGGCGCCCTCAGCCTCGCCGGCCAGGCCATCGAAGAACCTGAGGTGCAGAACGCTGCACGAGATGCGCTGCGCGTACTCGCCGACAGGCCGGACCGTTGGGATGTTGACGGGCCAACGCTCTGTCACGGGTACGCAGGCGTCCTGCGTGCCGCCGACGTGCTGCACGACAATGCCGTCGCCCAGCACGCAGCGATCGCGGTCACCAACGCGTTCAACCCCGTGCACCCCTTCGGGTTCCAACACCTCGCCGAGAGCACAGCCACCGACCGGCCCGGCTTCCTCACCGGCGCGGCCGGAACCGCGCTTGCTCTCGCCGAACACGGCACGCTCCCAGTTGCCCGGCACCTGCGCACGGCCTGGGACGCCCTGCTGCTCTTGTCCTGACTCTGTCCGCCAAGGCGCTCACAGCGCGGCAGCTACGTCCTGTTCAGTCACACGAACGAGGATTCGGCTGTCGCGCTTGTCGACGGCGAGTAGCACGCCCGGCAATTCCTCGCGTACGGTCCCGGCAAGCTGCGCGTCGATCCGTACCTGGACACGTTGCCCGCCATCGCGATCCCAATCGCGGACCCGCTCGGCGAGCCGAGTCGCCAGATCGGCACTCCGCGGGCCGTAGCCGCAGACACCGATCTCCTGGCTGGGTGTCTCGGCGTCACCGTGCGGACTCGATCGTGTCGTGAGATACGCCAGCGACGCGCCCTCAGCGACACCCATGCTTCCCCACGGCCCTTTCGGCTCCATCAGGCGGCCGTCGTCAACCGCGGCCCGTGAAACCAGGATCCGGCAGAATCCGTCTACAGTGGCCAGCCAGAAATCAAGGTGCTCGGTCCATCCCCACGGGACCGCGACCCCGGTCCAGCACACCTCCCCAGGATGATCCAACGCGCCTTGCAGCGCCGTCGCGTCCATCTGGTGATCGTCATCGAGTCGGATCACCAGATCTGGGCCGGTGCCGATGGGGATGTTCTGCTCACGAATGGCGCCGATACCGCGCATCGGCATGAAGCCGTCTTCCATGACCGACCGGCTACGCAGATCCGCTCCGGCACGCTCGAAGACGACAGTCCGGGTCAGCCCGAGTATCCGTAGCGGCACTACCAGTAGCCCGTCCTCGGCCAACTGGTTCCACCATGCTCTCGGGATGTCCCAGGCCCCCGCCGTGACCACGATACGGTCGAACGTCGGCTGGCCGGGCGCGCCGAGCATGCCGTCTCCGTGTATCACCGTCACGGCTTTTCCTAGGCCGCTCAACGCTGCGGCTGCTGCGGACGCCACTGCCTCGTCGTACTCGATCGTCGTTACGGAGCCAGTCGGGCCGACCAGTTGGGAAAGCAGTGCGGCGTTGTACCCAGTCCCGGCTCCGATCTCAAGGACCCGGTGCCCTGGGCGAACGTCGAGTTGCTCGAGCATCCCGGCGACTGTGCCAGGCGCAGAGGCCGAACTGGTCGGAACTCCGCTGTCGTCGCGATGGGTTACCACTGGATCGGGTCCATAAGCGCGTTCGAGCGAGACTTCGGGCACGAACACATGTCTCGGCACCGCACGCATCGCGGCGTCTACCGGGTCGCTGAGAGCTATTCCCCACAGTCGCAGGCCGTCGACCATCGCGTTTCTCAGCTTGTCCGCTGTAGTAGCCTCGGGGCTCATCTGTCCAGCGTAGTTTGTCGGCTGTGCACCGTTTCTGCGGCAGCCACGTTCAGCCCACTGCACGGTCAGTCCCTGATTGTCCACTCTCGACGGTGTCGTACACGGCGGTGACGACCTAGAGTCGCACGGTCGAGCAGGTGCAGCACCGGAAGCACGAAGGAGAGCAGCCGTGAGCAAGTTGCGCGACGAACTCGTGGGCATCTGGTGCGCACTGAGCGAGCGCGAGCGCGGGGAGATTGAGGATCTCGCGCCTGACCTCGCGGAGATCCTCGAACGGCTCACTGGCGACGTGAATCGCGACGCTCTAGGGGCAATGACCTGACTCGTGGTCCAGACGGGTTCGGTGCCCAGATGGTGTCGGTGATCGATCAGGCTGGTAGTTCGTGGTGGAGCTCGGCGATGACCGCGCGACACGCTGAGCAGCCGTCGAGATGGGTGTTGATCGGCGCGGCCTCGCGCTTCGACAGCCCGCCTCGTGCCCAGGCACCGAACTTCGCCGCTGCCCTGCGGCAGTTCGGCGGCCGGCTTTCCGGCGCGGCCACGAACATCTGGAGGTAGGCCTGGCGCAGGCCTTCGCGGGCCCGGTAGGACAGAGCCGACACCCCGTTGGGGGTCAAGCCCAGCAGCGGGGCGGTCGCGGCGGGGGTCAACCCCTCGATCTCGGTGTGCCACAACACTTTCTGCCATCGCTCGGGCAGGTGGGCGAATGCCCGCGCGGCGATGCTGTGCTCCAGCCCGGTGATGGCGGTGTCCGGGAACCGCTCGGAGATCTTCTCCGGGCTGGCCGCGGCGAGCGCGGTGGTCTCGACATCCTCGGTGAGTTCGATCCTGCGAGCGCGCTGGGTCTTGTCGTAGGCGATATGGCGCAGCGTCGTCAGCAGGTACGCGCGGAACGCCGAGTCCGGGCCGCGCCCGTCGCGCAGGATGTCGAGCATCTTGGCGAATGCCTCGGAGACGAGGTCGTCGGCCTCGGTGGCCGAGCGGGCCAGCTGGCGAGCGAGGTTGTTCGCCGCGTTGCGATGCCGGCTGTAGAGCGTGCCGTACGGCCGCAGCTCACCGGCCCGGACGGCGGTGATCAGCTCGGCATCGCTCGGTTCCTCGGCGGTCGGTGCGGTGGGGCAGGACGGGCTGGTCGAAGCGCGGCGGTGGTGGCGTTGACCGGCCGTCCGGCGAACGGCGGCGTGCCGGCTGGGGACGACGGTGGTCGTGTTGCCGTCGGAAGACAGGATGCTGGACATGGCAGGTTCCCCCGGTCTCGGGTGAGGGGCCCTTGTTCCCTCTTGGCGTATGAGAAGCATACGTAATTGGGTTGGCTTAGGTCAACATGGTTGACATAGGTCAAATGGGCGATATCGTGCTCCGGAGGCGAAGCACGGAACGCGCTCGCCATGCACAGCCATCCGGGGGCTCCCCCGAGGCGAGGAGGGTTCATGCCGGATTCGTTAATCCCAGACCTGGTTGGTCTCCCAGAAGCGGCGGCCATGCTGACGCTCTCGCGGCAGGCAGTGCACAAGCTCGCCACCAGCGGCGACCTGCCCGGACAGCAGGTGTCAGGATCGGGCGCCTGGGTGTTCCGGCGCGCGGTGATCGAGGAGCGCGCGAAGCCGATGTCGCTGGAGCGGCTCGTACCGTCGTGGCTCGTGCAAGGCCTCACCAGCAGCACCGCCCCCCAGCGCGTCCTCGCCGGCTACGGGGAACACGCGGGCGGCGAGGACGAGGCACGCCACGCATGGACCGAGATCCTGAAGGCCGCGGCCGATGACGAGGAACTGGCCTTCCTGCTGGGCACGGTCCTGGGCTCGCTGTTCATCCGGGAGCTGAAGCTCGGCTCCTTCTGGCTGGAACTGATCATTCCCGACGACGCGGTGCGACGGCACGTCACGAACCTGGTGGCCGCCGTGGTAGGCGCCCCATCGGCGATCGTGAAATCAGCGGTCGGCCGGACACCCCGCAGCCTGGACCAGGACATCCGCCAACTGGGGGTGCTGCCCGGAATCCTGCGCGAAGCCGACACCCGCGCGCCGGAGGCGATCACGAGACTCGTCATGGGAATGCCGCGGGTGCTGGGCACAAGGTCCGGACGAGCACGCCCGGCGCCGGGGGAGTGGTCCGGCGTGATCCTGACCGCGGACGAGATCGCGCGATCCAGCACGCTCGAGGCAACGGCGGCGCTCTCCCGCGCCATGCAGATGACGATCTCGACCAGCCGAACGGTGAGCTCGAAACTGGCCGACATGGCCACCTCGGCCTACGGGTGGCCGCTGGAATGGCTGTGGCATCACGGAAAGCAGGCGCTCGACGAAGTTCGAGAGATCGTGGACCAGCAGTGCGCGGCTGCCCAGGATGACCTGGCTCGCCGCCGTGCCGAGCACGTGGCCGTCGCGCTTGCGGGCGCTCAGCTGCTCGGCGGGATGGTGGGTGTGCCGATCGTCGAGGCCGCTACCGGCGCGGCGGAGCGCGTTCTGCACGGCGACGAGATGCCCGACCATCGTCAGGCGAAGTAGCGGAAGTAGCGTTTGCCTCGCCCGACAACACGCTCGGCGGCCGAGCTGGCGCGTTCCTCGGCGCCAGGGGTCCACGAATGAGTCCGGTGTGGACGGCCATCGGCGCCTCAGCGTAGATCGAACGGCCTAAGCGCGCCGGATTCACGCCGGTGAGGGCATCGCCGACGACAGCGCGCGTCGATGCCCCCTCCTGCGCTACTTCGGGAGCGAACGGGCCGCGTCCCCCAGGACATGGCGCCGTTGCGGCACTATCACCCTCGATCCTGACGTCCGCCAGCTGGCGCTGCGCAGCACGCGCTACTCCACCAGCCGATCAGCACCGTGCCCTCGATCCGGCACCGCAACTGCACCCAGCGGAGGAAGCAACCGAGCACCACCAGGCCAACAAGACCGTGCCCCTGCGCGAAGAACTCACTCATGCTCTTTCCTCTCTCCCCGCCAGGCGACCCGCTGCCGCCCGGCACGGGAAGAGTGCAGGACTCAGGTACCCGAACTGTCCCCTTACACGCACCCGTACTGTCATACAACGCGCATCCGGCCAGCTCAGCAGGATCGGGGCCGTGCGCGACGGCTGCGGGCGGTTCAGAGGCGGATAGATGGTTTCGACCGCCCGTTCCAGCACGACAGGAGCATGTGCCAGGGCTGTTTTCAGTCCCGCGGATCCCGCGTGACGTTCGTGGATGCGATCGAAATCAGCGTGCTGTGCCGCTGCCCTGGAGCGTGGTGTAGCCCGGGGTTTCGGTTGTTGCGGCGGGAACCCACGACAGGATCCTGGCGTTGCCACGGCGGCGAACCGCCGCGCTGGCCCACGCTTCGATATCGTCGATGTCGCTGGTGTTCGTTCCGGGGTACATGGCGAAGGCGGCGAGCAGCTTCCAGCCGTCGAGGTGCCGCCGGACGATGTGGTGCATGGGGACGCCGGTGGTGAGCGCTCGCCAGCCGACGGGATCGCCGCACCGCGTCCAGGAGTCGCCCGGACCGATGATCTGAACGTCGTGATGCTCGTCGAGTTCGGCGGCGGCCCACGCTTGAGCCTGCTGCGGGGTGAGCTCGGGATCGGCGGTGGCGAGCACCTGCCCGACGACGGTCTCATCGGGACCGTGGTGCACGAGGTAGGTGCCGATGATTTCGGGAACCTCGACGTTGCCGGACAGCGGCTGTTCGGCAACGTCCAGCGCGATCCAGCCGACGACGGCCTTCTCGCTGATCATCATCTGGACGATCTCGAGGTGCGTCCTCGGCGTGTCCGGGACTGCGGCGGTGGTGACGATGAGCATGACACCGCCGAGGTCCCGGACGGCTTCCCGCCAGGGGATATCGCCGGAGCAGGTCCAGCGGATCGGGGAGTCGGCGAAGGAAATCGTGATGTCCCCGATGTTGTTGAGCGACGCGGTGATGTCCGGGATGGGGCGGTCGACGACGTAGTCCTTGCCGGCGGTGCGCAGCCCCATGGAGCGGTAGTGCTGCACGGTGGCGACGCGCCAGCTGCCGTCGGGCTGCTTGTTCAGGTTGATCGATTCGAGATTCGGATTGACCAGGAGAGCGGGCCGGTGATCGTCGGTCATGATGCCGTCGGGACCCTTGCGCTGGAAGGGCATCATGAACGACTGGGTTCGGAACGAGACGAACGCCGCCTGGCCGCTGCGGAACGAGAGCAACTCGCTGTTCCAGGCGGGAGGCCGGCAGCGTTCGTGGTGCAGGCTCGCGCTGGCGAACACGATCATGTCCTCGACGGCGAGGGAGGGCTTGGCGGAGCCGAGTTCCCAGCCGCACGACTGGCAGTCTTGCGGCCAGAGGTTCGCGGCGAGCTCGGCGAGACCCGCCGCCCCGAGTTCGCTGCGGGTGCGCTCGCTGATGAGAAACGGATAGTCCGGCAGGTCCAGAACCCCGTCGGCCGCGGGCCCGGCCGCACCGACGGGCAGTGCGCCCAGTCGGCGGTCCGTGCCCTCGGCGGCGAGGCGTCGTTTACGTAGCCGCTTGCCCTTGCCCATGGTCAGCCTCCCCAGCTCGACACGAGATGATCACCGACTGCGGTCGGTTCGTAACGTACCGATTGTGCCGTAAGAGTCACTCTGTGGTGCGCATTTCCTACCGTTGGATTTTCCGACAGCCCGGAGGATGATGAGGTTGACGATCCGGCAGGGGAGGTGACCAGGGCGATGCCTGCCGACGACGAGGACCACGAGGTGCTTGGCCGCGCGCAGCTGCGGAAGAAGAACCAGATCACGCTGCCGCACGAGGTGCGGGACGTCCTGCACCTGTCCGAGGGCGACGAAGTCGAGTTCACAGTGGAGGCTGACGGCGAGGTCCGGCTGAAGGGCTACACGAAGATTCCGACCGACCAGAGTTGGTTCTGGACCGAGGAATGGCAAGAAGGCGAGAGGCAGGCGAGCGCGGAGATCGCCGCGGGCGGCCTCCCGGTCTACGACGACATCGACGCCATGTTCGCGGACCTGGACTGAACCATGCCGACCTACGCCCCGACGCCGCAGTTCACCCGCGACTTCAAAAAGCTCGAGCAGCAGGCCAAGCAACGGTTCCTGAGCGTGGTCCGGAACGAGTTCGTCCCGGACCTGGCCGCAGGCCGGTTCCGTCCGGGACTGCGGGTCAAGGGTGTCGTGAGCGCGCGGGGCGTGTTCGAGATGACGTGGGCACCCGACGGACGTGCGACCTTCGAGTACGGGAAGGAGAGATCTCCGGGAGATCCGCACGTGATCTGGCGGCGAATCGGAACGCACGCCGTTTTCCAGCAGCCCTGATCAGGGTGCCCGCGAACGCTGAGAATCTGTGGATGTATTGCGCTGTCGGGCATTTGGCCCCTGAGCACGTAGTCGAAGTGCATCTACTGCATGTCGAGCGGCTCGGCGTCCAGCGGCTTGGCTGACTCGCCGATTTTGCCGGTGTCCAGGGTCAGCCGCAAGACATACGGTCCCGTGTTGGGATTAGCGGCGACGGCCCACTCCTGCGGCTCGAAGTCGTAGTCGGCCCCGAGCAAAACTCCCCTGTACGCACTGAAGTAGCGGGCGGCGCGCGCGAACATCGCGTGCAGATCCTCGCCGTCGATCGTGACGAGGTCGACCTGCTGAACGGTGATGTGGGAATCCATACGTGCCAGGGTGGCCGCGGCTGGGTCGGCCGCGCGAGGGATGGCAGGACTTTGTCCTGGAACTGTCGGCCGGAGCGGGTCGGCTGTCCATCGGAGGGAGCGGACAAACCCAGGTCTACGCCGGTCGCGGACTTAAGGGGAAACAGGAAACCGTCGACAGGTGGGCTTGGCGATGGCGAGGCTGGAAGCACTCCCCGGAAGTCCCGGGCAAGCGTTTCGGAGCAAGAGCAAGGGAGTCCACGATGAACACCACGATCACGAACGCCGCAGCGGAAGACCTGGGCACGGGTGAGCCGGTGCGCCACGCGGCCAACGCCGTCCTGTTGGCCCCGGACGCGTCCGGTGCGATGCGCGTCCTGCTGGCCCAGCGGGACCATGCCCCGGACATCGGCATGTGGGGGCTGCCGGGCGGGGTGTGTCAGCCGGGCGAGGCCCCGGCGCAGGTCGCGGTCCGGCGGTGCCGGGAGAAAACTGGCGTCGACGTCGAGATCGAGCAGCTGGTGCATGCCTCGTCCCGGGACGAAGGCCGCGACGACGCCGGACGTCGTGTCACGGTGTCCTACGCCGTCGTGCTGCCCCGGCCGGTCCCGGCCAGCGTCGGCGACATGGTGCGGCAGGTGCGCTGGTGGCCGGTCGCCGAGGCCTTGGCTCAGCCGCTGGCCTTCGACCACCACCGGATTCTCCAGGACGCCGTCAGCGCCGCAGGGCTGCCCGTCGAATAACCCCGTCCCCCTTGCCGGCAGCTTCCTGTGGTTGCCGGCAAGGGGGACGGCGTTCCAGGGACTCGCCTGCGCGGATGAGATGGCGTCGAAGCCATACCCGGCACGGCAAACGGCCTTAAGTACCTAATGACTCGTTTGCGAACCAGAGTTCCGTTGCCGTGCAACGGGTTTAGTGTGCGTAGGGGATATCACCGCCGGCGTCATCTCGGTGGCCAGCCCGATGGTCAGGACTGCCCGCGTATTCGCGGTCGAGCCGCGGGAAGAGCCTCTCCACCGCGATGTCGGCAGCGAATGCCTCGGTGACCTCGGCAGTGAACACCTGAACCTCGCACGGGCCGGTCATGTGGATGAGCATGTCCTCCAGGGCCTTGGCCGCGGCCGCACGGGCCTGGCGCTGCGGGCGGGCCGCCAGCAGCGAGGTCGGTCCCTCGTTGCAGATCACCCGCGCGCACCAGCCGTCGGAGGCCGCTTTCGGGTAGAGCAGGACGACGAAACGGGGCTGATCGGGCATCGGGGCTTCTCCTTCGCGTGATGAGCCGTTCGTCCCTCTGTAGCGCTGGCGTGGCGCCGGTCGGTGCGGCACACGCGAGCTGCCGGGGTGTTGTCGTGTTTTTGGCGCGCCAAGTGCTGCCTTCGCGGGCGACGGTGGTTCACCGGGTGCGTGCCTTCGCGGCGCGGCACGGGGTGCAGCGGCAGTGTTGGCGGTAGGCGTGGGCGGTTCCGTGGTCCAGGGCGGGATCTCGTCCGGCGTCGAGCGCGGCATCGAGTTCGCGGCCGCGGGCGGGGTCGATGCGGGCCTGTGCGTAGAGCCGGTGCGGGGTCAGGTGGTGGCGGGCGGCGGCCTCGCGCACGGGTGTGCCGCGGCGGATCGCGTGCAGCAGCGCTGCCCAGAGGACATCGTCGATGCGAGCGGCCCGGCGGCGCCAGTCGCGGGTGTCGGTGTTGTGCGCGGTCCGGCATGCCGTGCAATGGCAGCCGTAGCGCCAGCGGCTCGCCGTGCCGTGCGGCACCGCCGAGAGGTCCTCGGAGGTCGCGGGAGTCTCGATCTCGGTTTCCCACTGGTCGATCAGTGCGCGCAGGGCTTCGGGGTCGCGGATGCGGACCACCCGCTGCGGGCGTTGCCCGGTGCGTTCGATCGCCCCGACGCGTTCGAGCCAGGCGAGGGCCTGGGCCAGCCGTCGCGTGGCGAGGGAGCCTTTCGGGGCGTAGAGCGCCGCGGCCGGCGAGGCGTCGATGTCGGTGGCGAGTTGTTTCCACATGTGCGTGAGATAGCCCCGGTGCACCACCGGGAGCCGGGCTCCCAGCGCCAGCAGCAGTTCGGCGACGTCGACCTCGACGCTGCCGAGCGGCATGCCGCGGAAGGTGATGCGTTCCTGGGTGTCGGGGGTGGTCATCGTCGGCCCAGGACCTTGTAAACGGACTTGTTCGTCACCTGCCACTGGTCGGCGATCTGTTGCACCGACCAGTTCCGATCGCGCAGGGCCTGGTAGGTCTCGCGGCGGACGGCGGCCAGGACCGAGCGCAGCGCGAGCTCGCGCTCCTCGAGCGCGCGCAGCTGATCGTCGAGGTCGGGCTCGTCCTCGGTGTCCTTGTCGAAGCCGGGGGCGATCCGGTCCTCCGGCGGTGTCGCCGCCAGCCGCCGCGCGGCGGCGACCAGCTGTTCGGCGTGCCAGATCAGCGACTCGGCCGCTGTCGGCGGGGCCGCCACGTCGGCGTGCAGCTCGGCCAGGGGTGCCATCGGGTCGTGCTCGGGATCGCGCATCGGGTCGGCCCTTTCAGGAGCAGCGGAGACCCGAGTTCTACCCTGGGGTAGAAACCTGTGTCCACCCTAGGGTGGAACTTCGTGACGGAAGGGTTGTGACACCCTAATTTAGGGTGCTACGGTGGGGTGGTCAGGTCAGGGAAACCAGTCCCAGACCGCGGCCGGAAAGGAATCCGGACATGCCCACCACGACCAGCTACGGCACCTGGGCCAACGTCTCGCAGTACAGCCTCGACCTCGAGACCAGCGTGAGCGAGGCCTTCGGCGCGGACGGCCCCGAGGGCTTCGACGTCGACGCGATCGTCAGCGACTACCGCGACGCCATCAACGCCGCCCTGCCCGACGGTGTCGCCCTGGCCGGCAACGAGTTCTACGGCCCGGCCTACGACAAGGACTGTCACTTCGACGGCTACCCGCTCAACGAGGACGGCGGCCTGGACCTCAAGGCGATCGTCGACGAGATCGATCTGTTCGCGATCATCGAGCGCCACCAGCTCGCCGAATAGACAACCCCTCGCACGCCGTCGCGGGTCCCGCATCACGGGCCGCGCGGCGGTGTCCTTTCTCTCCCAGGACGGCAGTGATGGCCGAAGCCGAATACACCGACCCGCCCGGCATGCCCGAGGACGAACGCATGACCCCGGCGGAGTTCCGGGTCGTGCGCGAATTCCTCGGCCTGACCGGGGACTGGCTGGCCCAGCACCTGAAGGTCAACCCGCGCACCGTGCGCGCGTGGGAACAGGGCCGCTACCCGATCCCCGACGGCGTCCGGCTGGCGATCGAAGATCTGGAGGCGCGGACCGGCGAGTTCATCGGCGGCTGCGTCGAGAAGCTGCTGGACCTGCCGGATCCCGCCGTCATCACCTACCGGTCCGACACCGAGTACCACGCGGCCAACCCGGACATCGAGATGCCCGCGTCGTGGCACCGGGCCGTGTGCGCGCGGATCGCGCTCGAGGTACCGGGACTGTCGATCGTCTACGCCGATGCCCATGTGGTTGACGGCGCGACCGCGTAGCGCTTCCGAACATGGTTTGTGCTGGTGTTCAGCGGATGAGCTGGATGGGCACGGCGAGGTCGAGCTCGGCCCATGCCTGGTCGGCGGTGACGGCGACGCCGGACAGGTTGCTGGCCACGGCGAGGCAGGCACGGTCACCGAGGGACAGCCCGGCGGAGCGGGTAGTCGGCCAGAGTTTCGCGGCCGCGACCGCGTCGCGCTCGTCGAAGAGCGCGACGCGTACCCCGAGGCTGAGCAGGCCGTTGGCGGCGCCCTCGGGGGAGGGGTGGCCGCGCTGGGCGAGCTTCTGCACGACCTCGGACCAGTTCACCGCGGACACCACAGCGTCGGCCAGGTGCCCGGCGACGACGTCGTGGCCGGGTTCGCGGTAGAGCAGCGCGAGGATCGCGCTGGCGTCCAGAACGGGTGTGGTCACGCGGTGACCTCGCCCTCGCGGGCGGCTTCGGCGCGGCGGTCGGCGAGCAGCTCGTCGACGGCGCTGCCGGTGTGGCCGGCGGCCGCGGCCGCCGCGATCGCCTCGTCCTGCAGGCGGGTCAGCAGGTGCCCGCGTTCCTCGAGAACGACGCGGCCGTCGTCGACGTAGACGACCAGGGTCTGGCCCGGCTCGATTCCGGCGGCGCGGCGAACCTGTGCGGGGATCGTCAGACGACCATCCGATGTGGCCGACACTTCCGCACGTGGGTCGTCTTCTCGTGGCTTCGTCATGCTGACAGCATATCCGCCGAACACTGCTGCGCTCTGCCGAGAGCGCTGAACGTATGCCGGACCTGGTCGCGATACGGCGAACATGCTGGCGGTGCGTCGGTCGGCGCGAAGCCGGAGCATTTGGTCATCCGCACATGGGTTGTGCTGGTGTTCCGCCGGGGGAACGCCCTGGATTTCGCAGCGGTACCGGAAGAGGTTCACGCCATCGGCCCCTTCATCGCACGCTGTGCACGACCAGGCAATTCCCATCTGAAAAGTCGAACGGTCGCACGAGTTCCGACGGGCTGGTCTTTCTGGGCGTCGGTCGTCGCGTCGTTTCCACCGGTTGTCGCGCGGGGCTCTCGCGCGGTGACGGCGTGCTCATAGGCTGCGAATGCGGCTGTTCCAGTGCAGGTGGAGGGGCGGCCTCCTCGGCCAGGAGGAGGCCGCCGTTGTGTTCGCCCGTTCGGGGAGCCGTTGTTGCAAACCGCTCACATCTGAACCCGATTGGACCAACAAAATGACTGTAGGCAGAGCGCGACATTCGGTTCCACCGCGTCGCGGTCGGCGGACGCCTGAACACGGTGAGCGCGCTGTTGAGCGTGCGATCACATCCGGGGTACCGATAGACGAACGGTCGGCACGAGAGACGGCCCGGCTCGCCGGGCGCATCCTGGGGTCCTGGGGGCACACCACCCGCACCCTCGTACTCGGCAGCGTGCTGATCGCCGTCACCTTCGGCGGAATCTGGCTCGCCGGCGTCGACGTCATCGTGGGTCCGGTGCAGATCCGCGGCCGCGCCATCCCCACCTCGACGACACCGACGCCCTGACCGGGGGCCGGAACACGTACGCGAAGCGGGCTCCCGTTGTCGACCGGGGCCCGCTTTGCGGGGTCAGCTCAATCGGCGCCCGTATCGTTCTGTTTCGGCACGGCGGAGAACGACAGCGCCGGTGCGCCGCGGCCGGTGAAGGTCGTCTCGGCGCGGGCGGCGAAGCGGGGGACGGTGCGATGGAAGCGGCCGAAGAACTGCGCGACCGTCTCCTGGGGCCGCTGCAGGGCGGCGAGTTGCTCCTGCAGGCATGTGATGATCGGCCGCTGGTACAGCTCGAACTGGTCGAGCAGGAAGTTGTCCGGGTTGACCGCGTCGATCTCGTACGGATCCAGGGCCGCCGCGGGGAAATCCTTGCGGTTGAAGGTGATGATGACCGCGGCGTTGGCACGCACGGCCGCGGCGAGCACGTGTCGGTCCTTGGGGTCGTTGGTCATCACCGGGATCAGCGGTTCGTAGCCGGTGACCATGGCATCCGGGAAGACCTCGCGCATCATGGCCACCCGCCGTTTCGCCTTGGCCGGGTCGAGGCCGAACTTGCCGATGAGGTTGCGTTCGACCTCGGTCAGGATGTCCTCGGACCACAGCGGTCGGTACGTGCCCGCCTCGGCGAGGCGGAGCAGCAGGTCGGCGAGTCGGATCGGGATGAGCACGTTGGTGTCGAGCAGGGCAGGGAACGGCACCTAGCGAGTATCGACGATCCCGTCGACCAGGTCATCGGTGCCGTCCGCGGCGGCGAGTCCGCTCATCTCGTCCAGCAGTGCCCGCCGGCGTATCCGGCTGTGGTCGCGGTAGTCCAGCAGGTCGGCCAGCTGGACCCGGCGATGACGGCCGGTCTTGGTGTACGGGATCTCGCCTGCCTCGAGGAGCTTGACCAGCGTGGGCCGGGAGATGTTGAGCATGTCTGCCGCCTGCTGGGTGGTCAGGACCGCGTCGAGCGGGGCGATGCTGATGGCCTGGCCCTGGGCCAAGGCCTCGACGACGTCGCGCAAGACCGCGTACACCTCGTCCGGCAGGGTCAACTCGGTGCCGTCCGGGCCGGTGAGCTTCGCCTGGTGGGTGCGCAGGGCCGCGAGGAACCCCTTCAGCTGCTCCCGGGTCCCGGCGGCGGTGGCTTCCGGTGGCAGCACGGTGTGCTGCGTGAGCGTCGAGGTCATGACCATCCGTCCCTTCGGTGCTTCGCGGCTGAGGCGGCCGACCGCTACTGGTGCGCGCCACACTAGCGTAAACGAAATATTCGAAAACGGCTTGGGGATGTGTCGGCCGGCACGTCGATCGCGCAGCTTGCCAGGGGTCCCAGCCTCCTGGCTGATCACCGATCCGGGACGATGGCGGCCATGACCGGACCTGAGCACTACCTCCTGGCAGAACGGTATTTGAGCGAGGCCGACGAACTCGACGAAGGCCCGAAGGCTCAGACCGCGAGAGCTGAGCTGATCTCCCTGGCCCACGTGCACGCAGCGCTCGCGACCGCGGCAGCGATCGCCCTGGCGGCGGAGTCCTCAGGCGCCCACTCCGACAGCGCTGGTCACCCGGCGATGAACAGCGCGGACTTCAACGCCTGGAAGAAGGCCGCCGGTACGGGGCACGCTCACTGATTCGCGAAGTCCGCACATTTGGTCATCCGCACATGGTTTTGGATGCTCGGACGAAGAGCACCAACCCACGGGGAAGGGAAGGCGGCGCCTCCGGATCGCGCTCGCTCAGGGGGCGGTCATGCGGAGCAGGTGTTGCCGGGTCTGCTCGACGTCGCCGAGGGCGCGGTGCCCGCCGCCGTTGCGCAGCCATCGGCGGGAGTGCGCGTGGTCGGAGCGGGGCACCATGACGTCGGCCCAGTGGCTGAGGTCGGCCAGGCGGGTGCGGCGGATGCCGTGCCGGTGGCAGTCGGCGGTGATGACGCCTCGGTCGTAGTCGGCGTTGTATGCCAGCACAATCCGGTCCTTGGTGACGCGTAGGAGTCGCTTGTAGACGGTCGGCCAGTCCGGAACGCCGGGGGCGGTGACCTCGCTGTCAGTGATGCCGTGCACCTCGAACGCGCCGGGCCGGATCGGGACGCCGGGGTTGACGAGGGTGTCGAGCAGGGTCTTGCCGGTGCACGCGTCGATGACGGCGATCTCGCAGATCGCGCCGTGCAGGTCGGTGGTCTCGGTGTCGAGGATGACCGCGGCGCCGGGTTCGAGCATCGCGCGGGCGAACCGGACCGCGGCGCCGGCGGCGGAATGCAGCTGCATGTCGGCCAGGTACTGGTGCACCGCCGGGCGGGCGTGGATCGCGGCGAGCACGTCCGGCTTGGTCGGTCCGCCGTCGACGCGTTCCCAGTCGATCTCCCACACATCCGGGCCGGGCACCCACCAAGCCCACATCTCGACCGAGTGCTCGGCACCGAAATCGCGCAGGAACGCGCGGATCACCTTGGCGCGGGTCGGGGCGCGGCCGCCGACCAGGTCCAGCAGCGGGGATCGTGTGCCCTTCGGGGTCTCGCGGACCTCGGACCAGTTCACGTCCGGCAGGCCGAGCAGCGCGTCGACGTCGCCGATGCGGTAGAGCGGTACCGTCACCGTGCTGTAGCGGCTGATCTCCTTCTCGTGGTGCCGTTTCGGGGTGAGCCACCCGGCCTCGACGCAGATATCGAAGTGTCGCCGGTCGACGTCGAGGATCGCGGCGGCCTGGTCGGCGGTCACCACTCGATCTGCGCGCAGTTCCTCGTCACCGACCAGGGCGTCCACGTCGGCGCGGGCGATGCGACGCAGCCGGACCTCGATTCCGCGATCGGCGATGACCGTGTCCAGTTCGCGGTAGTGCCAGCCCAGCACCGCCGCGGCCTCGTCGAGCGACAACGACCGCTCCAGCCACGCCGCGCGCTCGTCGAGCACCGGCCGCACCTGCTCCAGCGTCAAGGCGTCGATATCGGACGGCGCGTACAGGTCGTAGGAACGGCCCTTCTTCACGTACACATCGACCACGGCCAGGTGGCCCGCCGCGGCGAGGGCGACGATGTCGGCGGGCTCCACGTCCAGGCCCAGCCGCTCACCAAGCCGGTCCGCGCACCGGCCGGCGCCGATCGGATGTTCAGCACCGAACCTCTCGACGATCACGGGCACCAGCTGACGTACCGCGTCGAGCTGCTCAGGCAGCCAGCCGCGAGCGTGCCCCGGCTGGGGCAGCATCCCGGCGGCTTCCGCGCGCTCGAACTGCCACCGAGCCAGCCCAACCTCGTCGGCCAAGACCAGGGGACCGTAGTAGCTACGGGTACTTGCCGTCATCGGGTGGGGAGCCTTCCTGCTCGGCGATCAGTTCGTGTTCTGCCACTGTCGGTGACGAGTGTGGCGGCAGCCACCGACAATTCCGGGCGCCGGCGGCATCGGGTTGCGTCGGGCTCGCTCGTACCCAGTTCCGCGCGGACCTGGTCGGGGTGCGCGGCTCCAGGCCTTCAAGAAGTTGGGTGGGCTGGCCCCGGGGAGATGTGACCTCCGGAGACGGCGATGAGTTCAGCGAGCTGGGGATGGTAGCCGCCGAAGGCGCAGCGGTTGAATCGCGTGAGTGCGCGGACGAGCCCGGTCCGGTCGGCGAAGCCAGCCAGGTCGGTCGATTCGGTGGCGACGACCAGGCCGATGCCATGCTTGGGGCCGAGCGTGGCGATCGTCTCGGCGGCTTCGGCCGTAGCCGGATCACACAGGACGTGCTGGGCGTCGTCGAGGACCACGATCACGCCGCGTTGTCCGCGGGGCATGGGCATGGGTTCTTCGCTGCGGTGGACGGCACGGACCTTGGTAGCGAGTCCGCGGAGGAAATCGGTGGTGGCGGCGATGTCGGTCATGTTCGGTACCGCGGTGACGCGATCGAAGGCGTTCCATTGGTTCCGGCCGAGGGGATCGGCGATGGCCACGCCGAACACCGCGGCGTGCAGGGCCTCGAAGACCACGATCCGCAGCGCGTTGGTTTTGCCGGTCCTCGGGGGGCCGGTGATCAGCCCGTTCGTCATTTCGGTGCCGGGAATGTCGAGCTGCCAGTAAGCCGGCCCGTCCTGCCCGGTGCCGATCCGGCATCGGCCGGTGGCCGCGTCATAGGTCGGCTGCCGGTGAGGTACGGACGCGGGTCGCCAGTCGGCGGAGTCGGCCTCGTGGGCGAAGGCGAGATCGGATTCGATCAGCAGGGTGGGCTGGGAGATGTCCGGTGCGGGCTCGGTGGTGTTGAGCGGAACGGTCGCCAAGGCGATGTCCCCGGCCCGCAGCACTCGTTTGATCTGTTCGGGGTTGTCCATGCTGTAGGGGTCGAACGCGGTCGAGACTCCGAGGACGACCTGACCGGCCCGGCGGATGGTGCCTGCATCCGGGATGGGCACCGGCCATTGCAGATTCCCGTACTGCACGATGACGCGATCCTCGAGCAACCAGGCGGATACCGTTCCTCGCCGGGATGCCTCCGGCGTGGGAAGCCGTCCGTTCTGCGGCGGCAGAAGCCCCAGCGGGCGAAGTCCGGCCACGGTCGTGGCGCGGTAGCTGTCGCCCTCGCGGGCGAACGAAACCAATTCGAGCGACGGATTGATCAGTACCGTCGGGAGAAACGGGTCCCGGGCGGGATTCCCGAACGGCACCACCACAAAACGGAAATGCGTTGAGGTGTACCGCTGAGCCAGGTCGAGAGGATGCGCGGTCCAACGCTGCCGTTGACATCCCTGGTGGTGCAACGACGCGGTCACTTCGAACAGATCTTCCACGACCACGACGGCGGGCGGGTCCTCGCCCAGCTGGCCACCGCACGTCTGGCAGAGAACAGGCCACAAATTGCGGCTCAATTCCTCGAGTCCGTCGCGACCGAATTCCAAGCGGGTGTACGGATCGGCCAGCAGCGTGCGCAGCGCCACGCCGAGCACCTCCTTTGTCGCGAGCACGTCTCCACCAGTATCGGCCATTACCACGACAGTTCGGGTCCGGTACGTGCTGCGAAGAGGGTGTACGTGAGCCTGACGGGGGAATCGCGCTGCGCCATCCCGGTCGCATCGCGCGCATCGGCCGGATTCCGCCGAGGAAATGTCGGGGTCGGCTGCCAGCATGAACATCATGACGAAGCCCCAGGGACCGGTGCGCCGCGCTGGCGAGATCTGGACGGAGGAGGACAACCAGCTGCTGATCGAAGGACTGCGGACGGGACTCCAGCTGGAGGAGATCGCCGCCCGGCTTCGCCGCGGCACTGCGGCGGTCGGCTCGCATTGCCGCCAGCTGATGCCGCCCGGTGAGCGCCGAACTGCGGCCGCGGCCGAGCAGTGGCTGCGCGCACAACTCGCCGACGATCCGGACTTCGACTGGCGTGCGCAACTGCGCGCGGCGGCCGAACGTACAGGCAGTTTCTACTGGGACACCGCGGCCGACGACACGGTGCGGTCCGGTTGGGAACAGCGACGGCCGCTGGCCGAGCTGGTCGCGGCGACCGGCGCCAGCGAACTCGAGGTGGCGCGCCGGACGCTGCAACTGGGCCTGGCCGAGTCCACCACCGACGTCGCGCAGCGCCTCGGCTGCGCCCCGGATGGCACCCTCGCCCTGCGGGTCAGGATGAGCATCGACCGCGCCGCGGCTGCGGTGTGGATTCTGATCGTGGACGGCCTCGCTGTCGGCGGGCAACGCGCCCGGCCCCTGGAAACCGAGGAAACCGGCCGGATCCATCGCCACATCTCCACGCACACCGACCAGGACGACGCCGAGGTCACCCTCGATCGTCTGCTGACCGCTCAGCTGGAGAAGAAAGGCCACCTCGACGGCGTCACCGTCACCATCGCCGAACGCACCGTCGGCGAAGTCGGCGGCGACACCCACCACTACCGCCCCGAAAACCCGGCGCCAGACCACGAGGCCAGCGATCCAATAGCGGCGCCTGATCGACACCGGTTGGGTACACCCTAGGGTTGCCACAGTAAACCCTAGGGTGTACGGTGAGGGTATGGCCGACGAAACCCAAACCCAGTCCAGGCAGCACACCATCCTCCGTCTGTGGGGCACCTACGAGGCGCACACCCAGGCCGCTCAGGAACACCTGCGGATGGCGCTGGCGCATCCCGACGTCCTCGCCGCGGAAGCTCGCGCCGAAGCGGCAGAAGGCGGTTACGAGTACAGGCCCGATCACCTGAGCTCCGACCAGTACCAGGCAGCGGCCGCCGTGGAGTCGCAGCTCGCGGCAGCGGCCGCCACCGCCATGCAGGCGCTCGCCGCCCACTGGGCTACACCGGGGGACCGGTGACCACCCCGGCCGGCGACGGCGCGGCGCGGCCTCGCACGGTGGCCGAGCTGATCGAGGCGCTGCAGCGATTCATCACGCTGCCCGCGCTGGACCGCGCCGCCCAAAGCCCGTCGCTGATCGAGGCGACCAAGGCCGTGATGGCCGCCGAGCGGTCCACCGCCATGATCGAGGCGACCAACCCGGCCACCGCGGGCCACCTGTCCCACGGCGAACTCGCCCGGCGTCTGGGCGTCACCAAACCGCTGATCGGCAAGACGATCGCGCGCGTGCCCGTCGCCTTCGCGATGCGCGATGAGACCGGCCGGTGGTACGGCGATCCCAACCTGCCGGTCACCGAATCCTGGGACTACCCGCTGACCGGCCGCTTCAAGCCGGCCGACGTGTACAACCCGCTGCACAGGCAGCTCCTGATCCTGCGGTGCGCGGCCCTGCCCGAGGACCAGACCGTCACTCCCTACGCCGCGCACGTGCGGGCCGAGGACAGCCGGGAATTCGCCGTCCGCGTCACCGAACAGGTTCGGGATGCCATGTTCGGTCCACCGATCACCGGAACACCGGAACGTATCGCCTGGGAGCGACGGCGGGACCAACGCAAACGCGACCTCGACGGAGAGGACTGATCCTCACCGACGCTCCAGCAGCCTGCTGCTGGGCCCGGAGAATCCCGGAGCCGTGCGGCCACGGCGCCGTCCGCTACGAGCAGGGATGGATGCGCGGCTGTGCGCCGTCGGCGACCCGGCCTCCCGCATCGGGAACTCCCGGTGCAGCGATCGGCACGAGAGGCCTTCTCGCCAGGATCGTCCTCACGCGAACGGTGCAAGAAGTTTGACATGTAAAATCGCTTTACATACGTTGCCCTGGTGAGCATGTCACGTGACCAGGCGATGGCGGCGCTGCGCACCTGGGCAGCCCCGGGAGCGCGAGCTCGGTTGATCGCAGCCGCCTGGCGAGCTGGGGAAACGAACATCGCGGCCCTCGCCGCGGCCGCCCGGATCAGCCGCCCCACCGTCTACGCGGACCTGAAGTCGCAAGACATCGTCATCAGCGCCAGGAAGGACGTCCGGCACATGAACGCACCCACCGTCGAACAGGAACTGAACCGCCACGGGAAGAAACCGCAGGCGCGGTTCCAGTTCCAGGGCATCTCCGCGCAGCAGCACGCCGCCAACCTGCTGCTGAGCTTCTACCCGGCGGCCTCGGGACACAAGGCCGACCAGGTCGCCTACGTCGCCCGGGAACTCGGCCGCACCACGGCTCGGTATCTTCCCGAGGAAGGCCAGTGGATCGACCCGGGTCACGACGAGGCGGTCGCGGCGATCGATCCCCTGGTGCTTGAGCACTTCGCCGACCTCGACCTTCCCGACCACGTCCGGGCCGCCATGTGGAAGGCCTGCCGCGCCATCGTCACCGAACATCGCCACCACGTCCTGTTCAAGGCCGGAGCGTTGCCGTGTGACACCTGCGAGGGCCTGGGCTGGACCCGCGACGCGGCCGACGGTCCCATACCCTGCCCAGCCGGATGCGACGACGGCATCCAGCCCCCATCCCCGCCAGCGTGACGGCACCGCAGGCCCGCTGATGCCTGTCCCCGAATCCGGCTCGGGTCCGGTCGACGATGCTGCCCGGCGAGCCGCGGCGAAACAGGTGGCCGCGCACGCACACCAGGTTGCCGGTCGACGTCGTCGACCTGGCCGCTGGGCCCCGCTGAAGCGGTGGCTCGTCGGCGGCACGCGGATACGGCGCCGGACCGGCTGGCCGGCTTCGGCGCCGATGCTGTCGGACCAGCCGTGGCAGGACAGGCCGTCGTGGGAGCGGGAGGGCTGGCGCGAGCGTGTCGCGTTCCTCGAGGGCGAGGAGGTTTTCGGCGTCGACTACGTCATCTGCGGCCGCTGCCGCTGTGGCTGGGTCGAGCAGCCATCCACGCAGGAGCCATATCGAGGGTGCGGCCTGGCCCGCGCCGGGCTTGCCGCGCTGCGCGCCGAGAACCCCGGCCTCGCCTGGTACACCCTCGGCGGCCACCTGCGCGACGCACGGCCATTTTGGGCGGCGATCAGCGCCGACGTTCCCGGCGGCTACCGACCGCAGCCGTTGTGCGGCCACTTTTCCTGACCCACGCGCGCCGGATCGTCGCCGGGGACATCTCGCTCGCCGACGCGCTCGTCTGGTCGGCCTCGCCGACAGGTAACCCCACAACGATCTCCATGACGTTTCGTGAACGCGCGCGGATCGCGGCCGCCCCGATTGCGCCACGGCAGTGACCCGGCGGGTCCCTGCGCCGGCGTCACCGCATCCGGCGAATCCGGCTGACCGATGACACCGGCGCGGCTACCATCTGGGGGTAAGGGGGTTGATCCGCTATCGAGTTCCGCGGTGTCGCACCGACCGCTTGACGAACTCCCCGACGATCGGGTCGTCGACCAGCTCGGCCGTCAGGTCGGGTGTGAACTCCTCGCGATGGCGCCGCGTGTAACGCCGCCGCCGGCAAAGCGGGTCACAGTGACGGCGCCCGCGGCCCCGTGATTTTTTGCCCATGATCTTCCGCCTTTCGGACTTGGCCAGCACTTGCTGTGCTGGGTCATGTCCCCAAAAACCTGTTCTGGCAGAACTATGTCCGCAGAGCTCGCTTTCGAACTCCTTCGCGGCAGGCGCCCCGGCAGCGATCGTGTAGTGGCAGCGGCCAGGTCTACGGTGACGCGACGGATGCTCGGTCGTCTCGATCGGATGTACTTGAGCCGCCCGACCTGGGATCCTGGGGGCCCGGGCTCTGCTGGATGTTCCGCTGCGAACGGAGCTGCGATGACCAACCCCGAGCAGTCGGACGGGGACGTGCTCCAGGCCATGCTGCAAGCCGAGCTCGTCGGAGAGCGCGCGACCGTGGAGATCGGGCCGTTCAGTGCCATGCTGCTGATCGCGTCCATCCAATACGCACTCCGGAACAACGCCCTGCCCGGTGGTCCGAACATCGCCGAGGCTGCCTTCGGATCGGTGCTCAACCAGCTAAACGACATGATCACCCGGTACCCCGGCGCCATGAACATCGTCCAGTCGCAGCATCCGCGCCCGTCCTGATTCGGTGGCGTTGCCAGGCAGGAGCGTCCCGCCGATCGCGTATCGAACAGCGATCCTGTTCCGGACGTGACGTCCCTGGCTGTGGGCGTACGCCACATTGACAGGACGTCCGCACCGAGTGACGATGCTCCACAAGAAGTCGAACATACGTACGATGAATGTGGAAGCCTGCTCCAGGTGTGGCCGGCCGTCGTGACCTTCCCCGCACGGACGTCCGGGTCCTGGAGTCGGTTCGTGCCCGGCGGGGGAGGTGGTTGCAGGTGACGGTCGCTGCAGAGGATGCCGTGGCCCGCCTGGCCGCGCTGCCAGGTGTGCGGACAGCATCCGCGCTCGCCGCCGCGCGGAGTTCGGCGTCCGCGAGCGGGGAGGCACTTCCCGTGCCGGGCTCGCTGACGTCACTGCTTGAGCTGCGTCGCGGAACGACCGTGGCAGTGCACGGATCGACCTCGTTGTTGCTCGCCCTGCTTGCCGGGGCCACCGCCGCCGGGTCGTGGGCCGCCGTGGTCGGGATGCCGTCCCTTGGCCTGGCGGCCGCCAGCGAACTCGGTGTCACGCTGCCCCGGCTGGTGCTGGTGCCGCGGCCGGGCGGAGATCTGACGACGGTGGTCGGGGCACTGCTGGACGGTCTCGATCTTGTGGTGCTGGGACGGTCGGTGTGCCAGACGCTGCCGGCGTCGACGGCGCAACGACTGGCCCGTCGGGCGCGCTCCCGGAACGCGCTGTTGCTGGCGGCCGGTGCGTGGCCGGGCGCCGATCAGCAGCTGCGCTGCGGACCTGGTCGCTGGGTCGGCGGCGCGAGCGACGGGCGCGGTCGCCTCGAGTACCGCGAGATCGTCGTGTACCGGGATGGGAGAGGAAGCGCCGCCGCCGGAGCGTCCGTTCCGCTGCGGTTGCCCGGTCCCGGCGGCGGGCTCGAACGACAACCGGGCACTGGCGCGAGCGAGAGCCCGGGGGATCGGGAAGTGGCGGGCTAGACGCGGATGTCGCAGCAGACACAGAATTTCCACTCCACCCGAATGCTCGTGTTGTGGTGTCCGGACTGGCCCGTTGTCGCCGCGGCCGCCGTCGCCGGCGTGCCGGTCGCCGCGCCTGCCGCGGCCTTTCACGCGAACCGGGTTGTCGCATGTTCCCCGGCGGCTCGTGAACGCGGTGTCGTGCGGGGCATGCGCCGGCGGGAGGCGCAGGCCCGCTGTCCCGACCTGGCCGTACTCACCCACGATCCCGACCGGGATGCCCGCGTCTTCGAGAACGTCGCGACCGCGGTCGAGAAGCGCGCCCCCGGCGTGGAAGTGGTGCGCGCAGGACTCGTGGCGCTCCCGATCGCTGGAGCAGCGACCTACCACGGCGGCGAGCCGGAGCTCGCCGAGCTGCTGATCGATCACGTCGCGGCCGACGCGGGCGTCGAGGCCCAAGTCGGGGCCGCCGACAGCCTCTTCGGCGCGATCCTCGCCGCCCGGACCCGCGGCGGAACCATCGTTGCCCCCGGTTCCACGGCGTCGTTCCTTGCCACGCAGTCGCTGGACGAACTGGACCAGCCCGGTTCCGGCCGGGCCGACCTCGTCGATCTGCTGCGACGGCTCGGCATGACGCGACTGGGCGATTTCGCGAAACTGCCGGAAAGCGCGGTCGCCGGCCGGTTCGGTCGGGACGGAGTGATGGCGCACCGGCTCGCCCGAGGCCTGTCCGAACGACCTCCCGTGCGGCGCCGCCCGCCGCCAGAGCTCGTAGTGCAGCAGGAGTTCGATCCGCCGATGGATCGCGTCGACGTCGTGGCCTTCGCCTCCAAGACGCTCGGGACGCGGCTGCACACCCTGCTCGGCGGGCACGGCCTGGCCTGCACCCAGCTGGCGATCCAGGCCACCACCGAGACCGGGGAAAGCCTTACCCGGGTGTGGCGGACGACGGAATTGCTGACGGCGCAAGGGATATCCGATCGGCTGCGCTGGCAGGTCGAGGGCTGGTTGCAACGTCGCGACGAGCAAGACCGCCCGAGCTCCGGGATCGCCACGCTGCGGCTGGCACCCGAGGAGATTGTCGGCGGCGGATCGTTGCAGCAGGCGCTGCCCACCGCCGGAGGGCGTCCCGACGCCGCCGATCGCGCGGGCCGCGCGCTGGTGCGCGTCCAGGGCATCCTCGGCCCGGACGGCGTGGTCACCGCGGTGCTCGGTGGCGGCCGCGGACCGGCCGAGCGAGTCCAGTACGTGCCCTGGGGCGATCCGTACGACCCGCACGACGACCGACCCTGGCCCGGTCGCCTGCCCGCACCGTCCCCGGCCACCGTGCCCGAGCGGCCGTGGCCGGTCGAAGTCCACGACGCCGACGGCGTCCCGGTCGGCCTTACCGGCCGCGTCCAGCTGACCCATCCACCCCGGACCGTCACGCTGGAGGGGCGAGCGGCCAGCGAGATCGAGTCCTGGGCAGGCCCGTGGCCCTCCGTCCTGAAGGGACAGGACGCAGGTCACAGCGGCCGCGTCGTCAGAATCCAGGTGGTGCTCGAAGACGAGCGAGGCGAGGGGGACGTCGCGCTGCTGCTGTGCGGCCAGGCCACCGGGGACGCTCTGCAGTGGACGGTCGAAGGCCTCTACGACTGAGCCGTCGTGGCCCAGCGCGTTGTAAGGAGAGGAAACACGAGGTGTCGCAGGACATGGAAACCGCCGCGGCCGAGGCCATCCTGGCCGAGGCGGCGCGGCAGGCGGTTCGCCGCGCGGAGACCGAGACCGAGCCGGAGGAGGCCGCGCGAATCGTGCGCGAGAACAGCATCCGTCACGAGGCGAAGACGGTGGCCAGGGCAGTTCTGCAGTCCAAGACCGGTGTGAGCCAGGAGAGCCTGCCCTGGCCATACCGCAGCGCGATCGCGAACGTCGCCGCCCGGTACTTCTGGCAATCCGGCATCCGGCCGGGGATCGTCCTCCAGAACCTGGACGAGGTTCCGCTCCGGCGCGAGGACGCCACCAGCCCCGAACCGTCCGCACCGGGCTTTCCGTAGCCGGACATCCAGCCGGGCCACCATGCTCAAGCGGTGGTTGGGGTGGATACCGTGTATCCACCCCAACCACCAAGAGGGGTCAATGACGGCGCCTTGCCGCAGCTCCTGCGCGGAGGCTCGCGTCGTGAGGAGGGGCTCCACGCCGGTGCCAGGTGCTGGTGCCGTGGCCGGGCGAGTGGCAGCACCTCGAGGCCGCCGACTTTCACGCAGGGCTCTGGGATCACGCACGAAAGACGGAAGGAGTGCTCCGGCGCGGCTTCTTCTTCGCCGCGAGGACCTCGGCGACGATCTCGGCAAGATCGTGCTCATCCAGATCATCGTTGCGCTTCGGCCGCTCGAAATGGCCGCCGCTGCCGTCGACGAACTCCAGATCGAAGCGTTGCTTCCGTTCGTTGATCGTCCCTCGAACGAGCCCGATGTTGACCGTGTCGTCTAGCACTTCCCCTTCTTCGTCCAGCATCGGCTCCTCGTCCAGAACTGACTCCTTCGAATTCCGTAGCGAGAAGTCGCAGAGCACCACGTCGAGGCCACCCCGCGTCAGGGCCCAGGCCTGGGTCCGGTCGACAGTGGTGTGCCAGCCGCGAGTCCACATGGCGGCCTTGACGCGCTTCCACACCCGGTCGGAATAGCCGGCCCCGCGGAGGTAAACCGTGGCCGGCATGACCGGCGGCTGGGGAGCGGCCTTTTCCGGTGCCGCGTTGATGATGTCGTAGATCCGGTTTTTGTTTTTCGTGCCGAGCAGGCGGGTGATGGATGTGGGTGTGGCTTCCCGCGCCGCGACGACCTCTCGGATGGTCTGACGAAAATGGGCTTCAGCGGCCTCCTTGTTCAGGTTGGCGCTGAGGATGCGTTGCTTGGCCCATTTGGTGAGGATGGGCGGTGGCGGTGCCATCGTGATCTCCTGATCATGTTGGTCGGCGACACGTAGCGCGCCGGGCGATCTGGTCATTGTGTCTTCTGTGGACATCGACGAACTCGTTGATACGACGACCTCACGCTGATCGCCGTGCCGTCCAAACCGGCTACCGACGTCGCGCCCTGGGTAGCCGGCGACGACGTCGTCGCCCACGCCATCGGTGTCGCCGGCGCGGATGAGCTCGATCACCGTGGTCGACCCGAGCGTCGGTGCCCAGCCGCCTGGAACGTGGTCCCCATCTCGTCGATTCCCTTCGTCGTCCGGTTCAGATGCCCGCGCTGTCGTGGGGGTCGACGTGGCAGTCGCAGGGAGCGCAGGAGTGCAGCGGCCCGGTTTCGCAACCACCGCAGACGTCACACGGCACACACCTGCCCGCGGCACGGTCGGCGAAGCGGCGGTCGTACCGGAGGATCTCGAACGAGCGCTGGGTCGCCATCTCATGCAGCGTGCCGGCCAGCTCGACGAGCAGCTCAGGGATCCGGGCCGCGGACTTCCGGAGGTCCTCGAGCTTGAGACCCCGGTGCTCACCGAGCTCGTCGATGTCCTCGGCGTCAGCATCGCCGGCGCTGCAGGCGGTGGATTCCCAGCGTGCGGCGTCCGCGTAGGCCTCGGCCAGTTGCCGATGCACCTCGCGGACCCGCCGGGACCACAACGTCGCCGGGAACACGTCGATGTCCTCGATGGCCGGCAGGTCTGGCCGGAGCTCGGCGCGCCACACGTCGCCGGCGGCCTGGCCGACGAGAACGGGGATGTCGCCGGCGGACTCCAGGTTGCGGGCGGTGACGGCCCGGCGGCCCCGCAGCTCGCGCAGAGCATGCACGGTGGCACGCAGGTAGTCGGCCGCCAGCAGCATGTGCACCTCGGCGGCCGCCGCCGCGGAGGAGTCGGCCTGCTGCTGGGTGTGGTGCGCCAGCCAGCTCGACGGCGCACGATCGGCGTCGTCGGGATCGAACGGCGCCGGCGCGTAGACGCCGGGAGCCCGGCGTAGCCGGATCCCGCGGGCCTCGAGGCGGGTCTGGTCACGCTGGTGGGCGGCGACCAGGAGGGCGTGGGCGATGTCCTCCAGCCACCGCTGTGCAGTGGGGTGCAGCAACGGCGCGGGGACGACGCCGGCCGCGGTGGTGTCGAGGCTCATCGGCTGCTCCTGTCATCGGGCTCTGTGGTGCGCGCGAGGACGAGGTAGCCGGCCAGCACATGCGACGCCGCGGTGGAGTAGAGACTGCCGGCGGGGGCGCCGACATCGATGATCGCGTATTCGAGCCCGCCTTCGAAGGCGGCTCCGAGCTCGCCGGCCGCGGGACGCGAGCCATCACTGCGCCGGGTGATCGTGTACTGCTCGAGCAGGGACCGGGCCGCGCCGATGATCGGCACCGGCTGGCCGGTATTGGCCGCGACGTTCTTCGCGGCGCTGAACGCGGCTCCGAGAGCCTCAGCGCTGATCTCGTCGGTGGTGGTTGTCATCAAGGTCTCCGTGCAGGTCGAGTGCCGCCCAACCGCGGGAAGGCGGACGACCGGCACGATGAGAGGTACCCAATAGTGGTGGTGCTCGAGGGCAACTGGTCGTGGCCGGCAGGCCGGATTCCGGCGCGCCGATCGTCGGCCAGGCCTGGCCCGCGCGCCGCGGGCGCTCGCGGACGGAGATGAGTCGGTGCTGGTCACCTGGGCGATCATCGAATCCTCCGATCTCGGCGAGGGGCCCACTGTTCCCTCTTGGCGTACGGATAGCGTACTTCTTCGGGTGTTCGTTGTCAGCAGAGTCCTGCGAACGGGTACGGACGTGGTAGCCAACCGCCCAAGCACGGACGGAGGCCTCGGCACGTGGAGACAAGGGGGCGGCTTGCGCGGGTTGTTGATAACCGGCCGCCGAAATACGGGGATCCTTTGGCGGCTGGAGCGGGTGGCAGCTGGCGCCCCGCGGCAGTGCGTGACCGTCAGGACACCCCGGGAGCATGCCGCGGCGCTGCGGATGGCCAGTGCCGACGTCGATGTCGTTGTGCTCGACGGCCACGGCACCGGCGCACCAGACGATCGTCCGGTGTTCGGTGGGAGGACGTCCGTGGTGCCCTTCGCGGCGGAGAGGATCCGGCAGGACACCGGTGAGGGCATTCGTGCACCGGTGTTCGTGCTCGGATGCTGCCACGGCGGCACTTCGGCCTACCGCACCGTGATCGAGCAGAGCCTCGATCGGCCCACGGTGGCGTTCCTCGGTTGCACACGCCAGCCCGGCCGAAACGAGGCAACCACCGTGTTTCCCCTCGTGCTGCAGATCCTGGACGAGCTGGGCGAGCAAGTACGCTCACCCGAGACAGTGCATGCTGCCTTCGTCGACCACTGCGGGGCGTTCGGTGGGGGATGGATTCCCTACCTGCTTTCCCGAACGGACGTCTCTCCGTGATGAGTCGAGTTCGGGTGCTCGGTTCCCGGCGTCCAGTGCTGGGCGACCCAGTTTTCCTGGTCGAGTCGGGTGGCGATGTCGACGGCGAGTCGGTAGGCGGCCAGCCGGGTGAGCTGACTGCCGTCGCGCAACTCGACCATCAGCTTCGACACGTCGAGGTGGAGCGCGATGGTGATCGCGATGCTGCGCATGGCCTCGACGACGATGTCCTCAGCAAGGCCATGGTGCTGCGAGACCTCGGCGACCAGCTCGTCCAGCTCGGCCTGCGTGAAACCCGCGCCAACGAGCGGCCGGGCCGCGCGCCACGCGGCCCGATGCTGCGCTTCGGACCTGTCGTGCGCGTCGTAGCGATGGTTTGCACCGGCTTGCTGAGCGGCTCGCGGATGGCGGTAGAGCCCTGCCCAAGTACCGCAGTCGGGACAGCGCCAGTAGTGCGCGTCGCGGGCGGCGGCGCCGATCTCGACGCCCCGGGTGAGACGCCACTCCCGCCAGCTCATGGTCGGGGCGGGCCCGAGCAGCGGGACGGGATCCTCAGAGCGCACGGAGGGGCTCCAGGTGGCCACGTCCGGTCCGGCGAGCCACGCGCTGTCGCTTTCCTTGACGGCGGTCCTCATACCCGTTCACCGACCCTCCGGGGCAGCGGAGAAGTCATCGGCGCCACGAGCGCGGCATCCTGGCCCTCCACGATCGGGCGGACGAACGCGATACCGCGAGCGACGTCCTCGCAGCACCTGTACCGGCCGTCCGGGTTGACGCGGGTCATGACGGTGGTTCCGGTCGCGGGCAGGAGAATCTGGACCCAGGTTCCGGGACGCACGGCGATGGGCGCTGGCGTGCCCGACAGGTCGACGGCAATGTGGTCGGTGCTCATGCTGATCCTCATTTCCCGATCTCGGGTGGAGGGCCGTTCTCCTCCTTGGCGTATCAGAAGCATACCGCAAGGCGCAGGCCGGATACAAGACAGCTGCCCGCCAACGACTACACGATTCCGTGTGTCACAAGGAATCCACATAGGACGATGTCTGTTGTTCGGGGTCGGCGCATTTCGGGTAGGGCTGCTGAGCGGTGTGTCCGAGCGCGACACGTTCACGGGCTCGTCGGTTGCCGCCGAGCTGCCACGCGTAGCGATGCGCGCCGCGGTGCCGCAGCCTGCGGGCACCGATCATGTTCAAGGCCTCGCGTAGCCAGACCGCGGGCGTTCCGCCAGCGCGGGGGATCGGTGCGCCGAGGGCGATGAGCCGGTGCTCGACGTAGCGGTGGCCCTGCTCTTGCCGGCGGACCTTTTGCGCGGCGCGGGCGTTGAGGATCGTGCCGTCCGGCAGCAGCGTGAGTGTCCGGGCGGTAGCGCGTCCGGTGTAGACCGCGTTGCTGGCCTGGTAGATCGTCCCGACATGCCCGACCGCGGTGAGATGTCCCGCGGAATTGCGACGCGGTACCGGGTCGGCGAACGAGAGCACCCCGCGGATCCCGGCGGCGCGGAGCTCGTCGTGGCAGCGCGCGAGAAACCAGCTCTCGGCATTCGCCAGGCACTCGTCCTTGAGCACGAATCGCGAGCAGTCCAGCGATTCGACGCCGGGTTCGAGGCCGGGGAAGGCCCGCGTAAGCACCGTCGGCCCCGCCGGCGTGCCGAACACCGCGACACCCACCAGACGCGGCTCGCCATCGGCGACGTCGAACAGCCCGAATCGCCGCGTCGCGGCGGGATACGAGCCGGAGTAGTGGTGTTCGACCACGAACGCCTTCGCGGAGGCCTCCGCCAGCTCGGCGACCACGTAGTGGCACGAGTCGAACCCGCCATCCCGAATGTGGCGCCAGGAGTGCCGCCGCCGATTCCAGCGCTGGCACCATGGGGACGCGGTCGGGATTTCGCACAGGTCGGTGAACGGCAGCGCCAGCTGCGACGCGGCGCTCACCGCCCCGCTCCCGCCGCGTGGCGTTCGGCCAGCCGCGGGGGAATCGCGGTCGGGCCGGACAGAGTATCGGCGCAGACGATGTTGCGGTCGAGGTAGGTGATCGGCAACATCCCGCGGGCCTCGAACCACAGCGCGGCCTTGGCGAGCTCGACGGCGACGGGGTCGACGTCGACGCCGAAGATGGACTCCGACAGGACCTCGGGCAGCACGATCGCGACGGTGAGCTCGGTGGCCTCGCCGAAGAGGCGCTCGGCGTAGCGGGCGGCGATCGCGCGCGCGGCGACGGTCAGGACCACCCCGGCGCCGCAAGCCGGATCCAGGGTGAGCGCCTGCAAAACGTTGCCAGGGTCGGGATGCTCGGCAAGCCGGTCCAGCTGTGGCTGCAGGGACAGCCGCACGGTGGCTTCGGCGAGGACGGGCGGGGTGTACCAGGCGCCGGTCAGACCGAGGAGATGTTCGTAGGCGGCGCCGACGTCGTGGAACTCCCATCTGGCCAGGTCAAGGGCCTGCAGGCGCGTGCGGGCCTGCTCGAGCGTCGTCTCCTCGACGCGCGTCGGCAGGGCGGGCCAGGCGGGTGGGGTGTGTCCGCGCCGGGCGGCGAGCCGGTCGACGAGCAGCCGCATGACGGCCTGCTCGGCGTGCGGATGGTCACCGAGACATTCGCGGGCGGCGCGCACGATCCGGGTCGCCGAGGTCATGGCCGCCGTCCTTCGCGGCCCCCAGTCAGGTTCTGGACGGCCCAGCCGGATTGGCCGAGCTCGGTGGCGACGTCGACGGCGAGACGGTGCGCCGCGGCCGCGGTGAGGCGGTGGCCGTCGCGCAGATGGAACAACAGGTCATCGACGGAGCCGCCATGGCGGATGGCGACCGCGACGGTGCGCACGGCCTGGGCCCCTGCCGCCTCGGTCAGCTCGTGGCGCTGTGCGAGGTCGGCGACAAGCTGGGCGAGGACCTTGCGGGTGAAGCCCGTGCCGACGAGCGGTCGGGCCTCCCGGTGCGCTTCGAGGCGCAGCCCGGCGAGCCGGTCATGTGCCTCGTAGCGGTGGTCCATCCCGGCGCGCTTGCCGGCGTGGGCATCGGCGTAGGGGCCCGCCCAGGTCCGGCAGATCGGGCAGCGCCAGTAGTGCGCGTCGCGCGCCGTGGCGCCGATTTCGATGTTCTGGCTGGACATCCAATCGAGCCAGGTCATCGCCGGGGCAGGCCCGGACTGCGGAATCGGGTCGGCGGCGCATACGTCGGCGGTCCAGGTGGCTGCATCCGGTCCGTCGGACCACGCGTGGTCGGTCTCCTCGGCGGTGCGGCGGGTGAGGTCGGCGAGAAAGCCGGGCAGGGCATGGCGGATCGCCGTCTCGCTCACGTCGACTCGATACTCGTCGCGGGCGAGCACCTCACCGAGATCGGCGGCGAGCATGCCCAGGTCCAGGGTGCCGCTCATGCTCGCTCACCCGGCAGAATCAGCGGCGTTTCCCGGGT
This sequence comes from Amycolatopsis sp. NPDC058986, assembly GCF_042741125.1. Taxonomy (NCBI): domain Bacteria; kingdom Bacillati; phylum Actinomycetota; class Actinomycetes; order Pseudonocardiales; family Pseudonocardiaceae; genus Amycolatopsis; species Amycolatopsis sp. NPDC058986. The sequence continues at coordinate 56,208 of NZ_JBHYJW010000024.1, forward strand.
CGTCGGCGACAAGACCAGAACCCAGGTTCCGGGCTGAAACGCGACGGGCGACGTGCGTCCCCGCAGAGAGATAGCGACGTGGCTGCTCATACTCAACCTCGATTTCCCGATCTCGGGTGAGGGGCCCACTCCCTCTTGGCGTATGGCAATCATACCCGAAAATGTGAGGCGAGGCAAGACATCCGCCTGCGCAGAGACCAGCCCGGAGCGGCATCCGACACTTCTGTGTCCTATTAAGAATTTCTGGCTGAACGCCACCCGTGGCTAGGAGGTCAGCGTGAGCAGACCGGCCATAGCGGATCAGTTTTTCGGAGCTTTCCTGGTCGTTAGGAACGCGGTTGCCGCGTCGGTGCGAGGGGCAGGGCCGAGATGTTGTGCCAGCGGTAGCAGGGTGGGTCCTGGACTACGTCGACCAGGTCGACCAGGTCGACGAGGAGTTCGGTGCGGGTTCCGGTGGCGCGGCGCAGGCGGCCTCCCAGCGGTCCGGAATCGCCGGTCCCAGTGCCGTAGGCGAGCGTGATGTGGGGGCGTTCGTTTGCGGCGAGGTCGGCGGTGCCGGGGCCCAGCACGGTGTCGATGACCTCGACGGCCGCGGCGGCCAGCGCGGTGACGTCGTGGTCCGGGGTCACGTCCAGCACGAGCGAGGTGTCGCCGACCAGTGCCGGGCCGACGGTGACCCGGATCGGCTCGAGCTCGCCCAGCCGCTCGCGCAGCGCCGCCGCCAGCTGGGCGCGGGCTGCGGGGTCGATATCGGCGGTGGGGGTGGTGATTTGGGCGATGGTGAGGTGCAGCCAGCGGTCGGGGACCACGGCCAGGAATCCGGCGTCGGCCAGGATCGGGCAGTAGATCTTCAGCAGTGGAGCGAGCGCGTCGACGTCGGGCTGGTGGTAGACGTGCAGCCGAGTCTGCTCGGCCGGCCAGCGCCGCGCCGGGTTGAAAAACTCCCTCACCGATCACCACCGTCGCGGTCGTGGGAGTTGAGGTTGTAGTCGCCGCTGGTGTCGTACCAGTCGAAGGTGTTCCAGTGGTGCACCAGGTGCACCAGGTGGCCCAGCCGGGTGATGACGCTGTTGCGGGCGGCGGTGATCGCGGACAACGCCTGCTGGCGAATCGGTTCCCACCGCGGCGATGACGGTCCCTCGGTGCGCAGTGCGGCGGCGAAGCTGGTCCAGGGCTCGCGGATCCGGCCAGCGGGCCAGTCCAGGTGGCCGGGGCTGCACTCGAGTAGTTTCCAGGCGCGAGCACGATCGTCCAGCACGGCGATGGCGTCGGCCAGCCGGATGTCGTACACCTCCATCGTGCCCCGCGGCGGGCCATCGTCGTCGCGGGCGTAGAGGTCCAGGCCGCTCTGATAGAGGGCCAGCCCGAGCAGGGTGAGCACATCCCGACCGACCTCGACCGGACGCCCGCTGCCGTCGGCGTGCCGGGACTGGTCGCTGGTGTGCAGGAATTGCGCCAGGATCGCGGCCGCGTAGTCCATGCACTGACTGAACGGGGCCCGGTCGCTCCGGACCCGCAGATCCTGCTCGAACTCCTCCTGCATCGTCACGCCCTCGCTCGTCACGTGGTTCATGCTGCCAGCGCGGGAGGTGAGGCGCTGGACATCGCGAGTACATCCACGACGAGGCACGTCTGGTCGCTTCCACGGCGCGCGATCGCCGGGACGCAGTCCTCCCCGTCGACAGTGCTGGCGTCGCGGCGGCGGGCCGACTCAGCCCGCTGCCGCTGATCATGCCGGTCGACCTCGACGCGATCGCCGAGGTGACCCGGATACTCGTGCGAGCGTTGGACAACGCGGTCGAAGCCAGCCTTGCGTACTACCCGTCGCCGGTGTCGGCCCGGGTGATGGGCGCCAAACGCAAGATCGGGGTCGGGATCTGCGGCCTGGCGGACCTGCTGCTCGCCGCCGGGCTGCCGTACGACAGCGCCGAGGCCCGGCGGCTGACCCAGGAGGTGCTCGCGCTGGTCAACTACGTCTCCAAGCTCGCCTCCGTCGACCTCGCCCAGTCCCGTGGCGGCTGCCCGGCGGTGTCCGGAGGCCGCTCCCGCTATCGCGACCCGGCGTTCCTACGTCGCTTCGGTGACCTCGAGGTGGACAGCGTCACCCGCGAGGCCTGGGCCGCGCTGGCCGACCGGATCGCCGCCACCGGGCAGCTGCGCAACGCCTCAACGACCGCGATCCCGCCGACCGGGCGTTCCGCACCGGTCGTGCACGCCTCGACCGGGATCGAGCCATTGTTCCGGCTCTCCGACGACCGACCTGGTCACCAGCGCGCCAGCGTCGTCGCCGCGCTCACTCGTGGCGGGCGAAGCGATGTGCTGGGGTTCGTCGACACGAACGGGCGCCTTCCGGACGATCCGAGTCTGCCCGAGCGGTTGCGTGCGGTTCTGGCGACCGCGACGCAGATCCGCCCGGCGGGGCACCTGGCGATGGCGGCCGCGGTGCAGGCCTGCGTCGACGAGGCGGTGTCCAAGACGGTGAACCTGCCGACGTCGGCGCGGGCGAGCGACGTGTACGACACCTACGCAGCCGCGTTCGAGGCAGGCTGCAAGGGCATTACCGTGTATGTCGACGGATCCCGCGACGTCCAGCCGCAAGCCCTCGCCACCGCGCGCGCGACCACCAGCTGAGGAGAAGCCTCGTGCCCGACCAGGAGTACGTGTTTGACACCAAACACGATCGCTACCCGCTCGCTGTGCACGTTTTCCTTGTCCGGCAAGGGAAAAGCCTGCTGATGCGTCGCGCCGGGTCCGGCTACGCCGACGGCCTGCTGGGACTGCCCGCGGGGCACGTCGACCTGGGTGAGACACCGTCCGCGTCTGCGGTCCGTGAAGTCGACGAGGAACTCGGCATCACCCTCGACCCGGCCACGCTGCGGCCGGGCGGCACGATGTTCCGCCTCAGCCAGGAACCCCGTGTGGACATCTTCTACGTCGCCGATGCCTGGACGGGAACACCGCAGATCCGGGAACCGCACAAGTGCACCGAGCTGGTCTGGGCCAATCCCGAGCGGCTGCCCGATGACGCGCTCGAGTTCATCGGGCAAGCGTGGGACGACGCGCAGAGCGGACGTATCCTGCGCGAGTTCGGCTTCACGCCGATCCCGGCATAGCCACTGCGTTTCAACATCTACGCGGGAATGGTGGCCGGTCAGCCCGTCTGAGTGAGGCCTCGGCATCCTGGGCAGAGGTAGCCGTGCACGGCGCGGCCCTGCATCGTCCATCGCTCGTAGCGAATCCATGTCTCGGCCGTCGGCTCGGGCTCGCACTGGCACCAGCTGTCAGTGCGAGCACCGCGGCCGTCGGCAGTCAACGTCGCGTGCTCGTGCGGGCCGAGGGCTGCGGCCCACCCCTTCGGGTCGCTCGACACATTCGCCGCTCGATCGGCGTGCTCACACTTCTGCTTCGACCAGCCACCCCTGGCCTTCACCAGGCGACCATCGGGAGTGTCAACCACGGTGCGGAGATCGGCGGCCAGGATCTCGCGGGCGAGAGCGATGTGCAGCGGCACCCAGCGGCCTTCGATATGGACTTCGATCGTGTGCGGAAGCTGACAATGGCCTGCGGACTCGACACCAGCGAGATATCCCTGAGCGGCCGCCAGGTTGCGGGTCTGATGGGTGTAGTCACGGCAGACAACCCGGTGCGGGTGCTGGCTGGCCATGCTGTCCTCCTGGGGCTCCCGTTCGCGGCGAACGCCTTCCCCGATGTCCGGGGATCTGACTGGAGAAGCTGTGTGAGTTGGCGGGAGCGGCCCGGCCTGGCTCGGGTGCCGGAACCGGGCACGCGGCAGGGCCTTCCTGCCGCCCGGTGGTCCGGACCCCCTCGTGCCCCCGGCTGGTGTCGAGCCGTAGCGTCGTGTTCGCGCGCCGGGGGCGAATATTCAGTTGGCGGGTTTGGGGGCGACGTCGAGCAGACCGTTGCGGAACGCGGTGCTGACGGATTCCACTTCGACGAGTCGGGACTCGCGCGGGTAGCCCATGAAGGTCTGAGTAGTGATCGTCGGGCCAGCGGCATCCAGCGCGGCTTGGACGGCCGCCTCGCCTACGTTGTAGGCGTCACGAAGGTCCGCGCCCTGTGCGTCGAGGAGCACGACTACCGCGACGCGGTGCGTTTCCAGGTCGGTGTTCGGGTTCGACATCCGTGTTCTCCGTTCCCGGTGAGGGGCCTTCTCCCTCTTGGCGTATGGAAAACATACTTCAAGGGAGGGGGTGGGCGCAACCCCTCGACGCAGAGAATCTTCGACATTGGGGACGACGGTCAGTGTCGCCGCGGACGTCGTCGCCGCGCGGGGGCTGGTCGAGGGGCCACCGGTTCGGGGATCCGGCCAGTGCGCTGCATTGCGTGCAGCCAGGTATCGGCTTGCTCGTCGAGCCACTGCTGCGCGGCGAGGCGCTCGCGGCAGGAGGGGCGCCCGGCGAAGTAGTGCTCGCCGTTACTCAGCTGGCGGTCGGGGGACCACACGCAGGCGTAGGGGTGGCCGAGCCAGGTGAAGTTCCACCGGGTGCCGTCTTGGGCCCGGCGGGTGGTCGTGACGGGCCGTTCGGGCGTGACGTAGGAGCGTGCGGCGCCGCGGTCGTGGTGGTGCTGCCAGCCGTCGGTGGTGAACTCCGCGGCGACGGTCCGATAGAGCCAACTGCTGAAGACGCCCATGATCGAGTCGCGGGGGCCTGGTGCGGGCAGCTGGGCGCGGCTCCAAGTGACGATGGCGGCGTAGAGGTCGTCGAAGTCGTCGCTGGGACTGGAGATGCCGTGCGCGGCGAGCCAGGCGAGTTCCCAACCGTGAGTGCGTTCCATCAGCCAGCCGGTGGACAGGACGCCCGGGGTCCGGCCGGAGGCGTCGAGGCCGATCAGCGGGTACCAATCGGCGATGTTGGCGTGGGCGATCTCGATATGGGATCCGCCGGCGTAGCGGTACCGGAAAACGCCCTCGGTGGGCCCCCACGAACGGTGCTGCCAGGGATCGGCGGCGTAGTCACGCAGGCCCGCGCCGAGCTCGCTGCCGCGCCACCACGTGTCGCAGAGCGCGTCGAACGCCGCCTGGGTCCACGGGAAGAGATGCGTCGGGGTGCCGTGGTCCGGCTCGCGGATATCGACCCGGTCGGGGAATGCCCCGGCGGGCAAGCTGTTCCCGGAACGGATCAGGATCTGCATCCCGCCGTCCCAGCTGAAGTGGAGATCGGCGTCGGGGTGATGGAAGGTCAGCACGAGGTTCCTCGGGGTCAGGCGGCGGCCGCGGGGCCGTCGGCCACCGGCGTGGTGTGGTCGCGGCGGAACGGACCGGGATCGGGGTAGTGGGCGGGGTAGAGCTGGTGGGCGAGGCGAGCGGTGGCCCAGGCGAGCGCGCGCTCGCGCAGCTTCACCGCGGCGTCGAACTCCGGGCTGTCGAAGGCGATGCCCCGGCCGGTGTCGGCGGGAACGACGGAGTTGGCGACGACGCGCGCGGCGCGTTCGGCGACGCCGTCGACGACGCGCTCGCGCACGCGGTCGGGGGAGAGGGTGTCGCGGATGTGCCCGCGTGGTGAGGTGAGCAGGTAGGCGTCGTGGCCGTCGCGCACGACCCAGCGCAGGTTGCGGGGGGCTAGGGCCCAGATCTCGCCGTGGCCGCCGTCGTCGTCGAGTTCGAGGAGCGCGCCGGGTTCCCAGGGTTCGGGGGTGAAGTGCCCGTCGCCCGGTTTGGGCGTGCGGGGGCGGCGCGGGTGTCGGGGTGAAGCGCGCGTTCTCCGCCTCGTCGAGGATCGCGACGCGTTCGCCGGTGATCTTGGCGTAGGTCGCCGGCATGACTTCGTGCTCGGGCGGCAGGGCGGGAAAGGCGAACCTGGTGCCGCGCACGGTGTAGTGGTCGTGGGTGTGCTTGCCCTCGGCGTTGATGTAGGCGGTGGGCGTGTGTGCCATCGGCTTGTGACCTCCTTTCGCCCGCGAACGCAACGCGGTTAGACGGCGAAGGGGTCATGGGCGTGCTGCGCCTCGGGACGCCACATGGGCGCGGTGACGTAGTCGAGCGCGGCGGTGATCGCCGCCTCGGCGGTGTCGTGGTCGCCGGGCAGGAATTCGGCCTCCTCACCGTCGATGCGTACGACCTGGAACAGGTAGTCGTCGAACACGGGGTGATCGGAGTTCTGCACCACCACGGCGCGCACCGAACGCATCTCGGCGTGGCCGGGTATTTCCGACATGAGCGCGATGACCCAGATGGCCAATTCCGTGTGCCGGATCTCGATCCACCAGCGTGGTGCCGGGCCAGGTGCCGTCGGGTCTGCGGGTTCGGGTCGTATCAGCACTTTGGGACCGAGGTAGTCGGCGATGAACGTGGCGAGGGCCTGGACCTGGTCGGTGGTGGGGCGTGGCATCGTGCTTCTCCGTTCTCGGTGAGGGGCCTTCTTCCCCTTGGCGTATCGCGCGCATACCGAAACACGGGAGAGTGCGACGACGACGGCGCCGGATGCTGCTGTGGGGTAACGGAAGTCGGCGCGTCCACATCGGACGCGCCGACCGCGCGATCTGGTCAGACGGCGCAGGCGTCGTGGGCGTGCTGCGCGTCGGCATGCCACGCGGGCGCGGCGACGTAGTCGAGCGCGGCTCCGATCGCAGCCTCCAGGCCACGGAAGTCACCCGCGAGGACCACGGGCTCTCCGGTCTCGAAGTAGACGACGTCGAATCCGTACTGGGTGCGCTCGATCGAGACGTTGCGCAGGAGACGTTCGCCCTGCTCGAGGGGAAGCTCCAGGAGGGTCAGAAGCCAGATCCGAGGTTCCTTGTGCAGGACCTCGATCCAGTACGACTGCGTCGGCCCCGCCGCGTTGAGAAGGATCTCGGCGTAGCCGTCACCGGCGATGGCGGCGACGAGTTCCTGGAACCGTTCTGCGGTGGGACGCGACATGTGCTTCTCCGTTCTCGGTGAGGGGCCCTTCTCCCTCTTGGCGTATGGAGATCATACCTAAAGATGTGTCCGGGCACAACCGGGCGGAAGATCGCCGTGCCGCATGCCCGTGCGGACCGCCCGGCTTGATACCGACATGCGGGCACGACGGCTTCGCAGGCGCTCGTCGTGCCCCTTGGCTCACGGCAGGACGTGCGCGTTCACGGATTCCAGCGCAGCCGCCTCAGACGTGGCGTCGGAGAGGTAGGCGGCGGCCATGGCGTCGAATTCGGCGCACTCTTCGACCTGGCCGGGGAGCCGGTAGACCATGGAGCCGCCGGGGTTAGGGATGCCGCGGTCGTCGACAGCTGCTTTCCAGGCGGCCGCCTCGGTGCGGTGGCCGGTCGTAGCGAACTCGAAAGTGTCGACGTCGTAGCCGACGTCGTGTTCCTCGTCGTAGTCCTCGCCACGTTCCTCGAACGGCGGCTCGATGACGGTGAAGAAGCCCATGCACCACGTTCCGTCAGGCGCCTGCCAGGTGACGTTCTCTCGGCTGAAGCTCATTCTGTCCTCCAGGGACTCCCGTTCTCGGCGAGGGGCCCGCTTCCCTCTTGGCGTATGAACATCATACTTTATCGGCGGCGGTGGCACAAGACACAGAATTCCCGTGATCTGCGGTGACGGCCGGCGGCGTCGCGCACCGCGGGTTCCGAGGGGAGAGGCCCTCGAAACCTGCTGCCGTCGCGCCGTGCCGAGGTCACCTGTGGACCCGGGACTTTCCTGGCGAGGGCGTCAGGACTCGGGACGGTTGCCCAGGGCGGGGCGTCATTCCTTGACGGTGAAGCGCCACATCTCGCCGGATCCGACCTCCACGGTCACGGGAAACTGGCCGAACGTGGCGCGGCCGTTCGTCACCAGGTCTACCAGATCGGCGGCGGAGGCCGGGTCGTCGTCGAGGGGCATCCCGATGGGGAGAAAGGTGTCTCCGGCGCGGGCGGCGGCGGCGTATTCGAAGTTGGTGATCGTGCCGAACTCGATCGCGGTGGTGATGTCGGCGCTGCGGCCGGACCAGCGGACGAACATCAGTTCACCGGTGGCGGCGGAGCGAAACTCGGTGCTCATCGTGCCTCCGTGGATTCCCGTTCCCGGTGAGGGGCCTACTTCCCTCTTGGCGTATGAGCAACATACTTCATGCGGTGGTGGTGGTGCAAGCCGCCGCCCGTGCCGGGTGCGGGGTTACGGCGTGCCGTGCGAGGTGTTCGCGAGTGCGGCGGCGAGCGGGATTCGGCGCTGGGGTGGGACGGTGTGTTCGGGGATCGTCCAGCGGGGTTTTCCGAGGGTTTCGGCGACGGCGTGGCGTGGGACGGGGTCGGGGAGCGGGTGTCCGTCGGAGAGGATGTCGCTGCGGCGGACGGTGGCGGTGGTGAGGCGGGCGCGGCCGGTGTGCAGGTGGGGGCAGGCCGCGGCGGCGAGGCGGACGCAGCGCGGGTGGAGCGCGCAGTCGGTGAGCACGGTGTAGGCGGAGCGGATGGGCCGGGCGGAGAGGATGACCGCGGCGCGGGGCGGAAGGTTCTCGCCGCAAACCTGGCAGGCCCAGGCTTGCTGGGCTTCCTGGCGGCGCCGGCCGTCGAGCAGGAGCCAGCAGGGGATGCCGTCGACGACGGGGACGAGCCAGGGGTGCGGGCGGCCGTCGATGAGCGGGCGGGGCCAGCCGGGTCCGGGGGCGGGGACGTCTTCGCCGCGCGCGACTCGCCGGTGCTGGGCGCGCCACAGGTCGATGGGTGTGTCGAAGGCCGAGCACTGGAGGTTCGTGCAGACCAACTGCCAGTACGTGGTGTTCCAGAGCATCGGTTTGGCGCAGTGCTGGCAGCGGAACCGGGCGGCGAGGACGTCGAGGGTGACGGCCATGGCGAATCCCCTTTTCCTCTTGAGCGGGTGCTGGTGCTACCGCGGGGTTCGGACGAGCGCGAGCCGCGGGCGGGCGCCCGTCGGCCGCGGGACGTCGTGGCGGTCGCGGGTGAGGAGACCGAGCAGCAGTCCGGCGACGTCGTGGCGGTATAGGTGGGTTCCGGCGGCGAGCACGCCGAGCCCGTGACGGCGGCCGCTGAGCGCGGCGAACACGGTGTCCAGCTGCGGGGAGGTCTCGGCGTCCAGGACGGTCGGGTGGTGCGGGGTGTCGGCGCGGACCAGGTCGACGCAGACGGCGCGGTACTGGTCGGTGCTGAGCATGGCCAGATCGTGCAGGCGGTGGGCGAGCACGAGCGGCGCGACGCGCCAGGATTCCGCGTCGGCGACGACATCACCGGCGTGCGTCGTGTCCGGCATCCGGTCGCGGAGGCCGGGTTCGGGCAGGAGGAACGCCGCGGCGAACCGGTCGGCGTCGCGTTCGGCTTCGGCGCGAGGGTGGCGCCGGGTGCGGTGCAGGACGAGGTGGGCGAGCTCGTGCGCGGCGTCGTGGCGGCGCTGCGCGGCGGTCCGGGTGGTATCGAGCACGACGTAGGGGGTTGCGTCGTGCCAGAACGAGAACGACCCGATGGCGGAGCGTTCCAGCGGGAGCGTGGCGAGCCGGACGCCGTGGGTGTCCAGCAGGCGGGGCAGCGAGGGCGCCGGGCCGGTGCCGAGGCCCCGGCGGGCGCGGAGAATCCCGGCGGCGGTGGCCGGGTCGGTTCCGTCCAGCGGTGGCAGGTCGGTGTCGGGCAGCGGGATGTGCTGGTCGATCCAGCGGTAGATCTCGGTGACCAGAACGGCGATCGCGGCGGCGGCGTGCCGGCCGGTGTGGTCGAAGGCGGGCAGGGGGCGCAGGAACAGCGTCGTGGCGGGGATCGGGTCGGGGGCGGTGGTGGTGAGGAAGGCGGGCGGGACGTGGAGAACCTGCGCGAGCACGGCGGCCTGCCGCATGGTCGGGGCGCGGTGGCCGCGTTCGAGGTCGGCGAGCTGCGGGGTGGTCATGCCGCAGGCGTCGGCGAGCGCGAACGTGGTGAGGCCGCGCCGATGCCGGGCGAGCACGAGCCGTTGCGGGGTGAACATGATGCGGCGCTCCTTGACGGGGTCCGGTCGCGCGGTGGGACGGTGACGTCGGTTCGGTGCTGCGGGGAGGCCGGGATCCGTTCGTGCCGGGTGGTTCCCGGCCTTCCCGCGTGGTGGTGGGGTGTGGGCGACGGGCTAGCGGCGGGGCCGGAAGCCGAGGCTGCGGGCGACGACGAGGGTGAGGCGCCGGGTGTCGATGTCGTCGGGCATGAGGTAGCCCAGCTCGCAGCAGAGGTCGGTTTCCAGCTGGGTCTGCGTGCACATCTCGTCGGCGAGCATTTCCCGCGCGAATTCGATGAACCGGGCGCAGATGCCGGGGGCGAGGCCGAGTTCGGTGTGGACGGTGTGGATCTGCAGAGCGCGGGCGTGCATCTCGTTCCACAGGCCCGGCTGGGCGGCGCGCAGCGGCAGCACGTCGGTGACCGACATCTGTTCCAGGGTGTCGACCAGCGCGCGGCTGATGTGGGCGAGGTCCTTGTCGGAGCAGTCTTCGTAGGTGATGGTGTCCATCGGATGTCTCCCCGGTCTCGGGTGAGGGGCCTGTCTCCCTCTTGGCGTATGGCAAACATACCGCAAAAGTGGTTGTGGCACAAGGGCAAACGCGATGTTCGGGCAGGGAAGAGGGGTGGTGGGCCGCGCGGCTGGTGCGCGGCTCACCACCCTGGGTGTCACGCGGG